>CAXIAD010000028.1:0-32760 GCA_964021645.1 uncultured Cognatishimia sp.
GGATTCAAACGTTAATTCAGGCTTGCGCCCCCAATGGGCGGCTTCGAAATTATGTACCACATATGGAATAAGCGCGCCCGGTGATACGCCCAGATAAATTGCCCCTAGAAAGATCAAAACACCCGTCCAGCCCGAAAAACTGAATATGCAGAAAACGAATGCGCCTAGCATGGCGTTATGCAGCAGCACATCACCCACCCCCGTTTTGATCCCGTTTCGGGGAAAACGGCGCAAAATAACGTAGAAAATGAACGGCCCTGCAAACACCAGCGTAAAGGGGCTGCGATACAGCCGATACCAGAGTTTTTTCAATATAGGGGCAGTGCGAAACTCATCCAAAGTCATGATGTCAATTTCAAAAGCATCCCGGCGATCCAAATCGCCGACATGCGCGTGGTGCATATTATGGCTATAGCGCGTCGATTTATACGGAGTCAGCGTAAAGGGAGATAGCAACGTACCAACAACATCATTTGCACGGCGTGACGTAAAAAACGAGCGGTGCATACAGTCGTGTTGCAACATGTACAGTCGCACCGCCGCGATCCCATTCAGTGCCATAAAGGGCAGTACCAACATCCAATTCGGTGCAGACATAATCGCGGCTATTAGAAACGCCAAATAGGAAGCAAAAGTTGCGATCAGCTCAAGCGATGCGCGCCGGTTGTTCTTGATGGTGTAGGGGCGGGTAATTTTTGCAATATTCATTAAATGTACAAGAAAATCTTGCCCTCAAATTGAAATTTGAAAGTTCTTAGGCGATATCGCAAAAGTTTAGCAAAATTTTCCATCTCCATGCAACTAATAGAAGCACGCCCATCAACGGACATGCCTCTATGCGGCAGTGGAGACAGCAATCAAGAGTTGTTCGAACGCCCTGAAAGATGCTTTCGAAGGCGTGATGGGGTAGACTTCTTACGCCCTTTAAACGGATTCTGATCATTCTGAGAACGCATATGCAATCTAATCGGTGTTCCCGGCATATCGAAATCTTGGCGCAATCCATTTACCAGGTAGCGTGAATAGCTTTCCGGCAGCTTGTCAGGATGGCTACACATCACAACAAATCCCGGAGGACGTGTTTTGGCCTGCGTCATATACCGTAGTTTAACCCGCTTACCCTGTGGCGCTGGCGGCGGATGCTGCTCAAGCATGCCAATCAACCAACGGTTAAGCTGTGCCGTGGTCACACGACGGTTCCACACATCATACGCGTGCATGATCGCAGCATGGAGGCGGTCCAGACCGCGGCCCGTTTTGGCAGACACCGTGATCAATGGCGCGCCGCGCAACTGTGGCAACAAACGCTCAAACGACTCTTTCAAATCACGCAGTTTTTCCTGCTTTTCGTCTTCGATGTCCCATTTGTTCACCGCAACAACCACGGCCCGGCCTTCGCGCTCTGCTAGATCCGCGATCCGAAGATCTTGTTGCTCAAAGGGGATAGCTGCATCCAAAAGAACGACAACAATTTCTGCAAATTTCACAGCCCGTAAACCATCAGATACTGACAGTTTCTCAAGCTTTTCCTGAACCTTGGCCTTTTTACGCATGCCCGCAGTATCGAAAATACGAATAGGAGTATCGTGCCATTCAGTTCTCAGGCTGATCGCATCGCGCGTAATTCCTGGCTCGGGTCCAGTCAGCAAACGATCTTCGCCAATAATTTTATTTATCAGCGTGGATTTACCAGCATTCGGGCGACCTACAACTGCGATCTGTAAGGGCTTGGAACGCGTAGGAACCGGTACAACGTCAAGGTCTTCGTCTTCCTCAGACAGCTCAACATCAACCTCTGGTGTACTGTCTTCAGAGCGTTTGTCGAACTCATCTGAGAGCGGCATTAGATGCGTATAAAGATCGTTCAGACCTTCGCCATGCTCTGCGGATAAACGAATCGGCTCGCCCAATCCCAACGACCATGCCTCGATAACACCAGCATCGGCTGCTGAACCTTCACCTTTATTCGCGGCAAGAATCACATGGGCCGATTTTTTGCGTAGAATTTCAGCAAAAATCATATCCGTCGGCGTCACACCTGTGCGGGCGTCAATCATAAACAGACAAATGTCGGACATATCAACCGCACGCTCTGTCAGGCGACGCATGCGGCCCTCTAGACTGTCATCAGTCGCGTCTTCGAGGCCTGCCGTGTCGATGACAGTAAAGCGAAGGTCAGCAAGACGTGCTTCGCCTTCGCGCAAATCGCGTGTTACCCCCGGCTGATCATCAACAAGCGCAAGCTTTTTGCCGACGAGGCGGTTAAATAGTGTGGATTTGCCGACGTTGGGACGCCCCACGATGGCGAGGGTAAAGCTCATTGGATTCTCCGAAGACTCGAAGACGTTCCGATAAACTATTTTCCCGTCAACGGAAAGCGTGCAATTCGCCCTTTGCACCAACAACGTAAAGAGTGCCCCCCGCAACGACGGGATTTGAAGTTGCACCACCGGGAATTTCAGCCGTGCTAAGCAAGGCACCGGATGCTGGGTCATAGCTACGAAGAAGCCCATCAGATGACGCCACCCGCAACTGTCCACCTGCAAGTATCGGGCCATAGTGCACGTGCAAAGCTGCTTGTCGGGTTGGTCTTGCGTGAATGAACAAAGGCAGATCAATCGCCCAAATGCGTGTGCCATCACGCGCATCCAAGCGCACAAGCTTGTTCTGGTCACTTACCAGAAACAACGATCCGCCAGCAGGCCAAACCGGGCTAAGGCTGCCTTCTTCGGCGGTCCACAAACGCTTACCGCTATCTAAATTAACGGCAACAAGTCGCCCAGAGTGGTTCGCAGCATAAACCGTTTTGCCAACAATTACAGGATCTCCAGAAATATCGCTAACAAGGTTAATTGCCCGACCAATGCGTTCGCCAGAAATTCCATCAGTCCAAAGCCGTACACCGCCTTTGCGGAAAACCCCCTGAAGCTCGCCGGAGCCAAAGGCAAATACGGCAAGTCTTTTGGTCACAGCAGGGGCAGAAGGCGTTTGTAGGTTATTCACGTCTGGCAAACCGTTGGATTGCCATTTTACACGGCCGGTTTTCGCATCCACGGCCCATGCAGTATCATTGCCCGACACCAAATACACCAACCCGTCAAAATAGGTTGGCGTGCCAGATCCCACGGCGTTCAATTCTTGTTGCCACAGCGTTTTCCCGGTTTTGGGGTCCATAGCAACCAAAAGGCCAAAGCCATTGGTCACGAACAGCGTTCCACCACCATAGGCGATACCACCACCCGAGGCCTCTTTGCTTTCATCGCGAGGGGGTGTCAAATCGACACTCCACGCGGTTTGCCCAGAGGTTGATGTGGCCGAAATTCTTGCCCCGGAATCCATAGTGTAAATAAGACCCTCGGCAACTACCGGGTCAGTCGTAATGCGTTGGCGGGCACCAGCTGCTTGGCCGATGCCATTGCTCCAAACACGCTGAGGTGCTGCTGAAAGGCGCGCGTTGGCGATGCGATAACTAGGGGAACCGATGCGATGGGTCCAATTGGCATTGCGAACAGCAGCTGCCAGTTTGATCGGGCGCGTCTCGTTAGCAAAAACTAATGCGGTTTCTTCGCCACGCAAGGATTCGCGTTCGCCCGGCAAGATGAGTTCATCAGAAGAACAGCCTGCTACCACCGCGAAGCTGGCAAGCGCTACAATCAAGTTTTTATAGGTCACCGTATGCCCCCTGTAATACCCGGACCTATTGCCCGATGTTTTGTTCCGGCAAATCCGCCGGTGTTCCGCCTAATGCTACAATCAACTGAGTTACGCGTCTGCGCAAGCCTGTCGTTGCCTCTGAATCTAGCTGAATTGCCTGTAGCCGTTCCATTGCAGCATCGGTGTTTCCCTGCTGAACGTCTAGCAACGCCAATTGTTCAGACGCCAGCAGCGCAACGGCAGACCCTGGTTGGGCCAGCGTTTCCAACAAAAACTTGCGTTGATCTTCTGAGACACCATCCGCCGCGACGCCCAAAGCCTTAAGGTTCGCAATTTGTTGATAAATAACCGAAGCATCATCCGTATTGGCAACGCTATTCAATGTCGCGACGGCCTCATCCTTAGCGTCTTCGTCTAGTTGTTGGGCCGCCAACAGGAAGGAACGCACAACAGAGGCGCCTTCGGTTTGCAACGTGGCATCCGTCAACGATTGGATACGATCAGCAGAGTCGTTGTGTTCCATCGCCTGAATCAACGCATCCCCGTTTGCCTGCGCAGCAGCACGGGTATTGGATTTCTGCCATTCGGTCCATGCAGTACCACCCACAATCAACGCGACCGCGGCAACACCGATCCAACCATACTTGCGCATCTGCGCAAAAAGCCGGTCCCGGCGGACTTCTTCTGTCACTTCTTCAATAAAACTGTCGGTATCGCTCACGCCGTCACTCCTGCAATTCGCACCCTCATAACCCGAACCTGTTGGCCTGCCAAGGGTCGGCGGTAACCACAATCGGCAACGTCTTGCACATGGCTGTTGAGAGAGGTAAATTGAACTAAACAGTTCAGAAACATTTCGCTCCTTATTGTATTCAGTTTTATCGAGCTTATGTCGCCTTCAAAATGCGTGAAATTAAGAAATATAAGGACAGACCCTAATGCGACTAATCCCAGTGATCACAGCCATTCTTGTGACGGTCGTGCTATTTTACATCGTGGTAGAAAGAGACGCGATTCTTGCGTTTGCAGCTAACAGCGATGTTGAGGAGGCAAACGAGACGCCAGAGAGCCTAGAGGGTGATGTCGCTCCTGTCGAAACCCTGCTTGAGGAAACCAACCGTATTCGCGTTGTCGCAGTACATTCACAGGCACAATCAGTTGATAGCGCAGTTGTGCTACGCGGCCAAACCGAAGCCTCTCGGCAAGTGGATGTCAGTGCGGAAACCTCGGGTTTGATGATCTCTACGCCTTTGAGAAAAGGGGCCTTTGTCGAAGAAGGCCAGATAATGTGTGTCCTAGATGCGGGAACACGACAGGCATCATTAGCTGAGGCGAAGGCGCGTTTAAGTGAGGCGCGCGCACGCGTCCCCGAAGCGCGGGCACGTCTGGGTGAAGCTGGTGCACGATTGGATGAGGCCGTGATAAACTTCAACGCGGCATCAAAACTGTCAGAAGGGGGATTTGCCTCTGATACACGTGTTGCATCAGAGCAGGCATCTGTTAGCGCAGGAGAAGCTGGAGTCGAATCCGCAAAATCAGGGGTTGAAAGTGCAAAGGCAGGTATCGAAGCCGCCGAAGCAATCGTAGCAGTCGCACAAAAAGACATCGAACGTCTAACCGTCAGGGCCCCTTTTTCTGGTTTGTTAGAAACTGATACTGCGGAGCTGGGCAGCCTTTTGAATACCAACGGCCCTTCAGGTGCCCATTGTGCAACCATCATTCAACTTGATCCGATCAAGATCGTCGGTTTTGTGCCAGAGACCGAAATCAACCGTGTCACCATGGGTGCCGAAGCTGGCGCGCGCTTAACAACGGGGCAGACCGTGCGCGGCAAAGTCAGCTTTTTGTCACGTTCAGCAGACCCAACAACACGTACATTTCGCGTGGAAATCAGTGTGCCAAATTCCGAATGGGCAATCAGGGACGGGCAAACCGCTGAGATTCTGATTTCTTCAACAGGCACTGATGCGCATCTAATCCCTCAATCCGCTTTGACATTGAATGACGATGGCAAGCTTGGCGTGCGCATTATTGATGACAACAGTCAGGCCCTTTTCACGACGGTCTTTATCGTGCGTGACAGCGCCAAGGGAATTTGGGTAACAGGATTGCCTGCCGTCTCAGATGTCATCATCATTGGCCAAGAATACGTGATTGATGGCGTTGACGTCCTCCCGACCTTTCAGGAGATGTCACAATGATAGGTCTTGTCGATTGGGCAGCTGAACGCGCCCGAATGGTAATTGCCTTCATCGTGCTGTCGATCACAGTTGGCGGATTTGCCTATTGGAGCCTGCCCAAAGAGGGTGAGCCAGATATCGAAATTCCGGCGTTATTTGTTTCCGTACCCTTCCCAGGCATTTCCGCGGCGGACAGTGAAACCCTGTTAGTCAAACCAATGGAAACGGAATTAGCTGATATTGATGGCCTCAAAACCATGACAGCAACGGCCGCTGAAGGCTATGCAGGTGTCGCGCTAGAATTTGAATTTGGCTGGAACAAAAGCGAAATTATGGCCGACGTGCGCGAGGCTATGAATACCGCTGAAGGGCAATTTCCCAGCGGTTTTGACAAATACGCAATCAATGAAATCAACTTCTCCGAATTCCCAATCATCATTGTAAACCTGACGGGCAAGGTCCCTGAAAGAACGATGAGCAAGATTGCCAAGAACCTTCAAGACACACTGGAAAGCATGGATGCGGTCCTAGAGGCAGGCATCGCAGGCAGCCGTGATGAAATGCTTGAGGTCATCATCGATCCACTACGGCTTGAAGCATATAATGTCACCGCATCCGAACTGATCACCGTTGTTCAGAACAATAACCAACTTATTGCCGCGGGTGACATCGAAACCTCGGGTGGTAAGTTTTCCGTAAAAATCCCTTCCAGCTTTGATGACCCAAAAGACGTTTATTCACTGCCTGTTAAAACAAATGGCGACCGGGTGGTAACACTTGGTGATCTGGCGGAAATCAATCTTACGTTTGAGGATCGCCAAGGTACGGCGCGTTTTAATGCTCAAAACACCGTCGCATTGCAGGTTGTGAAGCGCAAAGGGTTTAACCTCATTGATACTGCGGAGTTGGTGAAAATTGAGGTTGCCAAAGCTGCTGCTGACTGGCCACGAGATCTTAAGGCATCGGTCGATGTCGGCACTTCCAATGACCAATCTCGCATTGTTGGATCTATGGTTGGCCAGCTCGAAGGCTCTGTGTTAACCGCGATTGCACTCGTTATGATTGTCGTCTTAGCGGCACTTGGAACGCGCGCAGCATTGCTGGTGGGTTTTGCCATTCCGACGTCGTTTCTGTTGTGTTTCGTACTGCTGGCATTGATGGGGATCACCATTTCCAACATCGTCATGTTTGGTCTGATCCTCGCTGTTGGCATGTTGGTAGACGGGGCCATCGTTGTGGTTGAATACGCCGACAAACGCATCAACGAAGGCGTAGGGCCAATGCATGCCTATGTTGAGGCAGCAAAGCGGATGTTCTGGCCTATCGTGTCCTCCACTGCGACGACGCTTTGTGCCTTTTTGCCCATGCTTTTCTGGCCCGGCGTACCGGGACAATTCATGGGCATGTTGCCCGTCACATTGATCTTCGTTCTATCGGCATCTTTGGTTGTCGCGCTGATTTATCTGCCTGTGATGGGCGGCGTTTCTGGCCGTCTTAGCAGACAGTTTCACAGCATTTCTGTTGTTTTGAAAAAGCGCACCCCGTGGATCGTGCGGGCAGCTCTTGTTCCCCCTTCACTATATCTAATCTTTATTGGGGCGATGCAGATTTTGAACCCGGGATATCTGTTTGGGGGCATAGCCCCAATCACCGGGTTGTTTGCATTTATCCCCGGTTTCATTGTGTTCATGATTGGGGCTTTTGCCGCCTCAATCACCTTGGACGCAGCCAAAATCGAAAGACGTGCACGCAAGGTCAAAGCAGGGCACCACCTGTCGCCCTTTGGTTGGTTCATCAAACTGATCGCAGGTAATCCAATAATGCCGTTGGTTACGATCGCTGCGGTGATTATTTTTGTGATAAACGTGTTCAGCTACTTTGGCAGCAATAATAAGGGTGTTGAGTTCTTTGTGGAATCCGAACCCGAGCAGGCCATCGTTTACGTTCTGGCGCGCGGGAACCTATCGCTAACTCAAAAAGATTCGTTGATCAAACAGGCCGAAGAAATTGTCCTTGCCCATCCGGGTATTAAGACTGCCTTTGCCTTTGCTGGCGTCGGCGGTCTGAACAGCAATAATGGCGGCGCTCAACCACCCAAAGATACAATCGGTCAAATTCAGCTTGAGACAATTCCTTGGGAAAACCGCCCAGATGCGCGCGAACCGTGGTTTGATATTCCATTAACTGGGATCACCATAAATCGTTCGATCAAGGCACCTGAATTTGATGGCGACCTAATCATTGAGGAATTGAATGCTGACCTCACAAAAATCCCTGGCGCGCGTATTGAAATACTTGCGGCGGATCGTGGGCCGGCCAGCGCCAAACCAGTTCATCTGCGTGTAAAAGGAGACAACTGGGAAGACCTTATGGCGGCCGCTACACTTGCCCGGCAACACTTTGAGGATACGCCGGGTTTGATCCTAATCGAGGACACGCGCCCCCTTCCCGGTATTGATTGGCAAATCGACGTCGACGTCCAAAAGGCCGGGCGTTACGGTGCCGATGTGGCCACCGTCGGTGCCATGGTTCAACTCGTCACCAGAGGGATTTTGCTGGATACTATGCGCGTCGATAGCTCTGACGAGGAGATCGACATTCGCGTGCGCCTCCCTGAAAAAGACCGGGTTCTTAGCACATTGGACACGCTTAAGGTTCGTACCCGTGATGGGCTTGTGCCACTTTCAAACTTCATCAGCCGCAAACCTGTGCCCAAACTGGCAGAGATCAACCGGGTGGATCAGACCCGATATTTCGACGTCAAGGCCGGAGTGGCCTCCGATCTAATCGCGCTGAACAATGCCGACACCGGCGAACGCGACATTCTGAAAGCCAAAGACTGGGCCGAAAATACCGACATGCAGCAAGACTACACGGATCGAGGATTTGTTGCGCAGCCAGTAAATGGAAACGAACGCATTACCGTTCTCACCGAATGGCTGGAAAGCAAACCCTTCAGTGCCGGGATCAACTGGGAATGGACTGGGGATCAAGAAGACCAAGAAGACAGCCAAGCATTTTTGCAAAGCGCGTTTCTTGGCGCGTTGGGGTTGATGTTCATCATCTTGCTTGCACAGTTCAACAGCTTTTATAACTCGATCTTGGTTCTTCTGGCTGTGATCCTATCTACCACCGGGGTGCTTATTGGGATGCTTGTGATGGATCAGGCGTTTTCAATTATCATGACCGGAACAGGCATTGTTGCGTTGGCGGGAATCGTGGTGAACAACAACATTGTT
This sequence comes from uncultured Cognatishimia sp., assembly GCA_964021645.1. Taxonomy (GTDB): domain Bacteria; phylum Pseudomonadota; class Alphaproteobacteria; order Rhodobacterales; family Rhodobacteraceae; genus CANLDA01. The sequence goes on from CAXIAD010000028.1 coordinate 9,074, forward strand.
CTGATTGATACCTATCAGGAATACAGCCAATATATGCCCCGTATCGAGGCCATTATTCGTACTGCGCAATCTCGTATTCGCCCGGTTCTGCTGACAACAATTACGACCATGGCAGGTCTTGCGCCAATGATGTTCGGCCTTAGTCTTGATTTCATCGGGGGCGGATATTCCATTAACAGCCCAACCTCGTTGTGGTGGACACAATTGGCGACTGCCGTTGTATTTGGTCTTGGAATTGCGACGGTGTTGACGCTCGTATTTACGCCTTCAATGCTAGCGTTACGGGTTTGGTTCAGTACATATGTTGGCTGGATCGTACGTTTGCTGACAAAACTCTCGCTTGGGCGCAGCAGCCGTGCGGCACAGGATTGGTCCCTGCGTAGGGCGGCAAGACGTGTAAAGTCGCCCGAGATCATCTGGGAAGAGGAGCGTTTTGTCCTTAAGGCAGCTCCGGTTGAGCCTGTCGATATTGTTGATCCTCTACTTCCTCAAGAGCTTAAGCCTGCTGAGTAAGAGTAGGGTCAATAACCGCTTCAAGAAACACAAAAGGGTCGCGCAACACGCGGCCCTTTTACGTTGTGCCATTTCGAGTGACCCTCACTGAGTAGCGCAGCGAGCAGAGAAGTTATTAGTGATGCACCTTAGACAAGCTCTTCATCCGTTTGTTGCCTAAACCACAACTCAGCATATTGCCCCTCACGCGCTAATAGCTCTGCGTGAGTACCCTCTTCAACAATTTGGCCCGCATCCAGCACCACAATCCAATCAGCCTCAGCAATCGTTGAGAGGCGGTGTGCGATGGTAATAACGGTCCGCCCCTGCCCCGCTTGTGCAAGTGCCTCTTTGATTTCCTGCTCGGTCTTACTGTCCAATGCCGACGTCGCCTCGTCCAGCAACAAAATCGGCGGATCTTTCAGCAATGTTCTAGCAATGCCTACACGCTGCTTTTCCCCACCAGAAAGCTTGAGGCCGCGCTCACCAACGGCCGTGTTATAGCCATCTGGTAGTGAGATGATAAAATCATGGATGCTCGCTGCGCGCGCCGCCGCAATGATATCCTCCTCAGACGGGTTTTCACGGCCATAGGCAATGTTATAGCGAATAGTATCGTTAAACAGCACAGTGTCTTGTGGCACGACGCCAATAGCTGCATGCAGGCTTTTTTGCGTGACATCACGGACATCCTGCCCGTCAATTTTCAGCGACCCACCGTTCAGATCGTAGAAACGAAACAGCAAACGCCCAATCGTCGATTTCCCAGATCCAGAGGCCCCAACGATCGCAACATTTTGCCCGGCACTTACGCGCAAATTTACACCCTTTAGAATTGGGCGCGTTGGTTCATAGCCAAATTCGGCCTGAGTGAATTCGATGTCTCCACCAGCAACTTTCAAATCCTGCGCACCGGGGCGATCCATCACGTCCGGCGGCTGCTCAAGCAGATCGAACATTTCGCCCATATCAACCAGAGATTGGCGGATTTCGCGATATACCGTTCCCAGAAAATTCAAAGGCATGGTGATTTGGATCATGTAGGCATTTACCATCACAAAATCCCCAACAGTCAGGTCGCCATTTTCCACCCCCATGGCGGCCAACACCATCACAAGCACAAGCCCGGTTGTGATCAAAAAGGATTGACCAAAATTCAGCGCCGCCAGGGAATATGAGGTTTTCAAAGCCGCACTCTCATAGCCAGCCATTGCCGCATCATACCGGCTTGCTTCGCGCTCTTCGGCCCCAAAATATTTGACCGTTTCAAAATTCAACAGGCTGTCGATGGCCTTTTGATTTGCATCGGTATCCTGGTCATTCATCTCACGACGCAAGCGCACCCGCCATTCGGTGACGATGAAAGTAAACACAACATAAGCAACGATTGTTCCGCCAACGACCACCAAATACCAGACATCAAACAGGTAAAACAAAATACCCATGATCATCAACAATTCCAACCCAAGCGGGCCGATTGAAAACAGCATGAAACGCAATAAAAACTCTACACCTTTAACGCCGCGTTCAATGATCCGGCTTAGACCACCGGTCTTGCGCGTGATATGATATCGCATGGAGAGACGGTGAATATGGGTAAAGGTTTCGCGGGCTAATGCACGTAATGCGCGTTGTCCAACACGGGCGAAAATGGCATCTCGGAGTTGCTGAAACCCGACGGCTAACAACCGCGCGCCACCATATGCAATGGTCAACCCAACGGCACCTATCATCAGGGGGGTAAACGTGTCTTGCGCAAGCTGATCAACCGCCCTTTGGTAAAAAAGCGGAACAGACACAGCAATCACTTTTGAAATCAACAACGCCAGTAATGCAAAGGCAACACGCCGCTTGACCCACGGCTGATCGCTTGGCCAAAGATATGGGGCAACTTTTCGCAGGGTACGCATGCCCGAACGCTGAGCATCTCGCGAAAGTTCTTCGGCAGTTGCGGTTCTCATAGATCTCATCGTGGGCCCCCAGCTACCAATGAATGACAGTTAGTAACCGACGCACAAGAAAGCCAGTACGCGCGGGCCTTTTTGGTCCAAATCGACACACTAATTGGGAATGGCGAACACTTGACCAGGGAAAATGACATTCGGATCGCGAATATCGTCACGGTTGGCCTCAAATACGCGCACATACAGCACCCCGTCGCCGTATGTATCTCTGGCAATCGCCCAAAGCGTATTTCCCGGCTGGACCGTAATCACCGAAACCGGGGCTAGTGGTTCAACCTGAGCCTCGGTCAATACTGCTTGGTCTTCTCGCTTGAAAGGGGTCTCCACCCGAGAAACGACTGTCCCTTCTTCGTCCACCTCATCTACACGCAATGTGTAAATTCCGGTGTCCACGCCCGGCAGCTCTGTGCGCCAATTCCCATCAGAGGCGATGCGCGACGTGGTTATAGGTTTATTATCAAGATACACTCGGACAAAGGAGGACACCTGCCCGCTGCCGGTAAGTTGCACCTCACCGGTGTCGGAATAGCTGATTGTGGCCAGCGCGACGCGCGACATGACTTCTGGCCCTTGAGCGACATCTTCTACTTGGGGCTTTTGCAAGAGCTGCACGCCGTTTGCATCAGATAGCAAAATGATCGGGGCCTTTGGTTTGGGTTCGGGTTTTGCCTCAACTGGAGCGATGGCCACCACCACAGTTTCAGACACCTCTGGTACCTCACTGGCTTCTTCAAGCGCCGCAATGACGGGTTCCTCAACGATAGGCTCTGTAACAACTGGTTCTGCAACAACAGGCGCTTTGACCACCTCTGTTGTCGGTTCCGCGGTCACCACACTCGCGATAATTTCTTCTGCCACAACTTCGGGTTCAACCGCAGCAACAACATCCTCGAAAGGCGCTAAAATCACCGTCGCTTCGGAAGTCACGTCGCCATCATCTCGACGCTCAACAAGGCTTAGAGTGCGGGCAACGGGGCTGGGGTCAATGGTTATGAAACTCACAAACTTTCCGCTTGTATCGGTGTCAGCCACGGTAAGTGGGTCGCCATCAAGCAGGATCGAGATTTGTACAACAGAGGCACCTTGCCCGGCAATCAGAGTGGTTCCGTCCGCTTCAATCCGCACGATATCAAACGAAGGTCGGATTAGCTCCACAGCAGCAGGCTGCACAACAGTCTCAGCAAGAGGAGGTTCGATATCGACGACCGCGACAGGCGCAGGCACAGAAACTGCAATTGGTGTCTCAATCACTGGCTCTGGAGAACTCAGTAACCCCACGCCAAAATACGCACCGACAGAAAGTGCCGCAACAGCGCCAGTTGCGGCGATGTACGTAGCGTTTCCAGCTAAAAAAGACCCTATTTTGCTCATGTCCACCCTTCCCTCGTCGGCAGATATCTCTGTTGAGTGAACATAACAACAAGGATATGAAGGGTCAAAACAGCTTTGATCACAAGGGAAACATCACATGGCATCCATTTCAGTTTGTATATATTGCGGTTCGCGTACCGGAACCAATCCGAAATATGTTGCCCAAGCTATTGAATTTGGGACACTAATGGCCAAAAGTGATTGGCGGTTGGTCTACGGTGCTGGCGATATCGGCCTGATGGGCGCCGTGGCGAATGCGACACAGTCTGCGGGCGGTGAAACCTTTGGTGTGATCCCAACTCATCTACTTAAACGCGAAGTCGGCAAGATTGACCTGACGCGGTTCATCGTGACTGAAAACATGCACGAGCGCAAAAAGGTCATGTTCATGAACTCGGATGCGATTGTCGTATTGCCGGGGGGGGCCGGCTCGTTGGATGAGTTTTTTGAGGTACTGACCTGGCGCCAAATCGGTTTGCACGACAAGCCAATCTTGCTGCTAAATACCGATGACTATTGGAAACCTCTTTTGGATTTGATTGATCACGTCATTGATCAAGGCTTTGCCGATGCAAGCATTCGCGATTTCATTCAGGTTGTGGACGACCCTGAAGCCTGTGTTGATGCCATTGCCTCAGCTCTATCGCTTAGCAAACTACCAATGGAATAGAACGCCAGCGCAATCCAGATCATAGAAAATGCGATTGCGTGCCACATCCCGAATGGCTCAGAAAATATCAAAACGGCGCAGAAAAACTGTAACGACGGATTCAGGTATTGTATCAATCCGACCGTCGACAATTTGATCCGCCTGGTTGCGTAGCTGAACAGGATCAGGGGGATTGCCGTAAAAAACCCGGAGACAATCAACAGGAACGTCTCTAGAGCATCGTAACCAAACTGTGTCGACCCAGATGGGGCAAGCCACAGCACGATGCCCGCAATCGGGAGCAGCACAACCACCTCCCCCGTCACCGAGATCACCGGGCCAAGATCGAGCGTTTTCTTAATCAACCCGTATAGACCGAATGTCGTCGCAAGCCCGAGCGCGATCCAAGGGGCCGCTCCTAATCCAAAAGTAAGCGTGGCCACCCCACATGCCGCCAACGCAACGCCCACCTTTTGAGATTTCCCCAAGGTTTCGCCCAACACAATCCTGCCCAGAACCACCGCGACCAGGGGGAATAGGAAATACCCGAGGCTGGATTCAGTGACATACCCCGCCCCTACCGACCAAATGTACAGAAACCAATTCGTTGACACCAACAGTGCAGCGGTTGCCACAGTAACAAACATGCGCCACTGCGAAAGCGTCTCCCACAACACAAAGAAGCGACGCTGTACCAGCAATATCGTCGAGAAAATAACTGCTGACCAAATGGTACGGTGGGCAAGCACCTCGATCGCAGGAACATGCGCGAGCATCTTGTAAAATAGCGGGGACAGCCCCCAGACAGTGCATGCAACAACCAATGCTGCGATACCTTTGAGCGGATCAGTCATTGTGTCCTGTCTGAAACATTCATTCGCTCCGGCATTCATCCGAAAACGCTTCATCCTATGTGTCCTAAGATCAAGGTGAAACGCTTTGTTAAACTAAAAAGCCCCGCGAAATTTCGCGGGGCCCAAAAGGTCTTGTTCGTCAGATTACATGCGCGAGGCAACGTTTTCCCAGTTGACCAGTTTGTCCAAGAAGTTGGACAGATAAACAGGGCGTTTATTGCGGAAATCGATATAATAGGAATGTTCCCACACATCACAGCCAAGCAGAGTTGTTTGACCAAAGCACAACGGGTTTACACCGTTTTCGGTCTTGGTGATCTTAAGGCCGCCATCGGCGTCTTTGACCAACCAGCACCAACCGGAACCGAATTGACCAGCCCCAGCAGCTGCGAACTGAGTTTTGAAATCAGCCACAGAGCCAAAGCTATCGATCAGCGCTTTTTCAAGTTCGCTTGGCATGGCAGACGCGCCCGGCCCCATCATTTCCCAGAACTGGTTGTGGTTCCAAAGTTGGGAGATGTTGTTGAAAATGCCGTTTTGCGCGACAGAAGTCGCATTGTAGGTGCCTACAATGATCTCTTCCAAGGACTTACCGTCCCATTCGGTGCCTGCAATAGCCGCGTTGCCATTGGTGACATAGGCGTTGTGGTGCAGGTCGTGGTGAAATTCTAGTGTCTCGGCAGACATGCCAAGATCGGCCAGTGCCTCGGGTGCATAGGGAAGGTCGGGAAGTTCGAAAGCCATGGTGGACTCCTTAATTTGTTCGTGCGGTCTCTCTGGGCCTAGATGTTAGGTTATCCCTCCGAAGGTCAAGCCCTCGGAGGTGATTCCAACATAATCTTACAGAACTTTAACCGCGAAACGAGCAAAGCTGACGCCTTGTTATTTCTCCAATTTGCAAACGCCCGTGCCTCTTGGGGAATTATCATAGCCGGACAGAGACACGTTAATTCGCAATTTCATATTGGTTTTACCTACCAACACACGATATTTGGTGGGGCCGGCAGACCCTTGATTGGAACTACTCAGTCCCCTCAGGGTCCATGTCATCTTCCAGAACTCACCCGCATCTTTCAATTTCACCTCTATCGGTTGATCGTGAATCTTGTGAATGTAAGGATCATAGGCAATTGCGGTACCATCCTTAATTTCAAAATACATCTTTGAACCCATCCAACCATCTGGAGAGGGGTTGGTAACATCGCATAGATACACCTGCGCGTTAGCGGCGCCTGCAAAGGCCAATGCAATAAGGGCGGAGGTCCAATATCTTGTTTTCAATGGATAATTCCTTTTTTCCAAACAATACCTATATGTTAGTAGATGTCACTTGGCGTCACAACACAAAAAACAACCTGCGGAATAGTACATTCCGCAGGTTGAAATCTTACAGTGGCTTCTAGTTATGTTAGGAAAGAAACCGAACTTCGCTACCAGTGGCAGAACATGAGCACAGCACGTCATACACGTATTGCGCGACCGAGCGGAAACAGACCAACTCTAGGCTGTCATCCTCATTCACCCAGAACGCTGCCGCAACTTGGGCAAGACGCGAGCGACGAAAATCCCCTACGCCAAAGGCCTCTGCTGACAAATCAACCGGGGCCACCTTTGCTAAAACCTCACGGGCACCTGCCCCTGAAATCTTGAACACGGCGCGCGCATCGCTGACGTTTACAACCATCGCATGCTGATCTTTGAGCTTAGCATTCAGCATATCAACCGTTTCTGCAACGGCATCATAAGCTACAACAACCAGCAACTCATCAGACGACATCCAAGCGGCCGAACCTTTGTCGCCAACACTCATCTTGCGACATGCCGGTACTGCTGCACCGGTTGCACCTTTGACTGCTGCCTTCATTTCCTTGCTAGACAGATCGCCCCGCAGGGTGATCATCCCGCGCAGGCCAGTCTCTTCAACTGTGGCAAAGCCCGTTGTCATGGCATGGTTCAATGCACTTACGAGATTAGACATTTTGCTTCTCCCCGTCTTTGTCAAAGAAGACCTGATCGACGATTTTCACTCTGACGCTGGTACCATCAAGTTTTGGAATTTCAAGGACTTCGCCCATCCGGTCCGGCCCTTTGTGAACCAATCCCATCGCGATACCACGATCCATTGTTGGTGAATAATAGGTCGATGTGACACGGCCCTGAACATTGCGTTGTCCATTGGCGTTGTGACCATCTGCCGGAATATAGGCACCGTCTGGGATCACAGAACCGTCCTGTGTTTCCAAACCAACCAGCTTCCAACGATCAGCGCTTGCCATATAGCTCCGCATTTGCGCGCGTTTCCCAAGAAAGTCCTCTTTCTTTTTGGAAATCGCCCACTGCATGTTCAGGTCTTGCGGAATGATTGTACCATCAGATTCATCACCAATCATGATGAACCCTTTTTCGGCCCGCAGAACGTGCAATGCTTCGGTGCCATAAGGCATCACGCCAAATTCGGCTCCCGCTTCGATCAAGGCATCCCAAAAGGCACGCCCCTGCGACGCAGGCACAGCAATTTCATAGGACAACTCGCCCGAGAACGAGATCCGGTAGGCCCGGCAATCAAATTCGCCGATCTTTCCGTCACGCCATTCCATGAACGGCAGCGCCTCTTTGGACACATCCATACCGCCGAGTTTTTCCAGAACCTTACGTGCGTTCGGACCAACCACAGCAACCTGTGCAAACTGTTCGGTCACATTGGCGACATAGACTTTCCAGTCCCACCATTCGGTCTGTAGCCACTCTTCCATCCAACCGTGAATGCGCTCGGCACCCCCAGTGGTTGTGTGGCAAAGGAATGTTTCGTCATCAATTCGGGCCACAACGCCATCGTCGATCAGGAATCCATTTTCAGAGCACATCAAACCATAGCGGCATTTGCCAACCTTCAGGCTGCTCATCATATTGGTGTACAGCATGTCGAGGAATTTGCCTGCGTCAGGCCCCTTCACCACAAGCTTACCCAAGGTCGATGCATCCAACATGCCCAGCGAGTTACGCGTTTGGTTGATCTCGCGCGTTACCGCATCAGCATGGCTCTCGCCTGATTTAGGAAAACAATATGGGCGACGCCACTGACCAACTGGCTCAAAGAATGCGCCGTTTTCAACGTTCCACCCATGTATGGGTGTTTCGCGAATTGGCTGAAACGCCGCATCGCGTGCCTCACCAGCAATCGACCCCATAGAGATCGGCGTATAGGGCGGGCGGAATGTTGTTGTGCCAACCTTCGGAATTTCCGCATTCAATTGCCCGGCCAATGTGGCAAGACCGTTGATGTTAGACAATTTCCCTTGGTCGGTCGCCATGCCTAGCGTTGTGTAACGCTTGGTATGTTCAACACTTTCATAACCTTCTTGGGCAGCCAGACGCACATCAGATACTTTGACGTCGTTCTGATAATCCAACCAAGTTTTCATGCGCAGTTTTGGTCCGGCACCTTGCGGCATCAGCCACACGGGCTCCATGTTGGCCTCATCCACAACAGTTGCTGCTGGGGCCGTAGATGAACCATCGTGGCCCGTGGCCTTGGCCGCTGCCAAGCCAGCAGATGTCGCATCAGCAAGAATGCTGCCCAGACCGAATTCGCCATTGGCGGACCCTGCTGGGATAACAAATGCTTCGCCCGTGTCACCAGTTGGTGCACGTGTTGCATCAGGGCGGAAATGCGCCTGCGCATCGTCCCAGTTCAGTTTACCACCGCAATGGGACCACAGGTGCACAACCGGAGACCACCCACCAGACATGGCAACCACATCACAGTCGATTTCCTCAAGAACAGCGCCTTCGCCAGCTTGTGCACAAATCGCAACACTGGTGACACGCTTGCCACCTTTGACTTTTGCGATGCCTTTGCCGTTTTCAACGCGGATGCCCAAAGCTTTCGCCTCATCTGCCAATGCACCGCCACCAGATGCACGTGCATCCAATACTACAGGCACCTCAAGGCCGGCCTTTTTCAACGCGATCGCTGTGCGGTATGCATCGTCGTTATTGGTCACAACCACAGTACGGTCGCCAACAGACACGCCGAAGTCTACGCTATAATCGCGCACAGCCGCCGCCAGCATAACGCCGGGAATGTCATTGCCTGCAAAAGACAACGGGCGTTCAATTGCGCCGGTCGCGGTCACGATTTGCCCAGCACGGATGCGCCACAAACGATGGCGCGGACCCGCAGCCAAAGGCGTGTGATCTGCAACGCGCTCATACCCTAGAACATAGCCGTGGTCATAAACGCCCGCGCCCATCATGCGGTTACGCATGGTGACGTTGGGCATTGCTTCCAACTCAGATGTTAGAGTTGCAATGTAATCTGCTGCTGGAACACCCTCGATCTCGCCGCCATCAACTGGCGTACGACCACCCCAATGGGCAGTTTGCTCCATAAGCAAAACTTTGGCGCCTGTCTGTCCTGCCGCTTTCGCAGCTTGAAGACCGGCAATACCACCACCAACAACAGCAACATCTACAAAGGCATAGAAATGCTCATAGGTGTCCACATCACGTTCTTTGGGCGCTTTGCCAAGGCCCGCAGATTGGCGAATAATCGGTTCAAAAACATGTTTCCACGCCGCCCGAGGGGCCATGAATGTCTTGTAGTAAAAACCAGCAGGCAAGAAGCGCGCGACATAGTTGTTCAGCACGCCAACATCGAATTCCAACGAGGGCCAGTGGTTTTGACTGCCACATGTCAGACCATCGAACAATTCGGTGGTGGTTGCACGTTGGTTTGGCTCAAATTTGCCACCTTCGCCCATATTCATCAGGGCGTTTGGCTCTTCGGCACCGCTGGCAACAATGCCACGCGGACGGTGATATTTAAACGACCGGCCAACCATCATCTGGTCATTTGCCAGCAATGCAGAGGCAAGCGTGTCGCCCTCAAAACCCTGCAAATTTTTCCCGTTAAAGGAAAATGTGACGGGTTTGCTCTTGTTTAGCAGGCGGCCGCCAGAAGCGAGACGTGTGCTCATGAGAAATTCCTCCAGGACCAACCGGGACGTTTGGCCGAGATTTTGTCTTTGATCTCTTGCGGGGGTTCAAAGGTCTGCGCACTGTATGTGCCAAAGACCTCAAGGGTCATGGTGCAGCGCGCAGCATGGAACCATTTGCCACAACCATTTGCATGGCGCCAGCGTTCCAGATGCACCCCTTTGGGGTTTTCCCGCATGAATAAATAGGTTTCGAAATCCGCATCTTCCGAACCGGGACCGAAACGTTTCAGGTGCGCTTCGCCGCCAGCGTGGAATTCAGTTTCCTCGCCTTTGACACCGCAACAGGGGCATTCAAGGATTAGCATTGTTCTACATCCTTCCTTAGTGCGCGACGCCGGCAGCGACGGATTCGTCGATGAAGCGGCCTTCGATGAAACGGTTCATGCCAAATTCGGCGCTCAGTGGTCCTGGCTCACCCTTGGCGATCAGTTCAGCTGTGGCCCAGCCACCGCCCGGGATCGCCTTGAACCCACCAGTGCCCCAACCCGCGTTGATAAAGCAGTTGCCCAAAGGCGTCTTGCCAATCACCGGCGAACGGTCACCTGTTACATCCACAATACCACCCCATTGGCGCAGCATTTTCAGGCGTGAGACCATGGGGAAGGTTTCAACCAATGCCCGCACGGTTTCTTCGACATGGTGGAACGATCCGCGCTGGGTATAGTTGTTATGCCCGTCGGTGCCGCCGCCAATAACCATTTCGCCTTTGTCAGATTGCGACATATAACCGTGCACCGTGTTGGCCATTACGACCACATCCATACAGGGTTTGATCGGCTCAGCTACCAGCGCCTGTAGGGCAACAGATTCCATCGGCAGACGGAAGCCAGCCTTGTTCGCCAGATCACCAGAGTTACCCGCAACAACAAGACCTAGCTTGTCGCAATCAATCGGACCCTTGGTGGTATCTACGCCAGAAACCTTGCCGCCTTCAGAGCGGATACCGGTAACTTCGCATTGCTGGATGATATCCATGCCCATGTCGGAACATGCCCGTGCATAGCCCCAAGCAACCGCATCGTGACGACCTGTGCCGCCGCGTGCCTGCCATAGCGCACCCAAAACCGGGTAACGTGGACCATCAAGGTTAATGATAGGCACCAGCTCTTTGACCCGCTCGGGGCCGATGAATTCGGTTGGGACGCCCTGCAACGCATTTGCGTGTGCTGTACGTTGATAACCGCGGATTTCATGTTCGGTCTGCGCCAACATCATCACGCCGCGTGGGCTGAACATGACATTATAGTTCAGGTCCTGAGACATGGTTTCATACAGTGACCGCGCCTTTTCATAGATCGCAGCGGATGAATCTTGCAGGTAATTGGAACGGATAATTGTCGTATTACGACCCGTGTTCCCGCCACCAAGCCAGCCTTTTTCGATAATGGCGACATTGGTGATGCCAAAGTTTTTACCAAGGTAAAAGGCAGTGGCCAAACCATGCCCCCCTGCCCCGACGATGATAACATCGTATTTTTTCTTGGGTGTGGGCGAACGCCATGCGCGCTCCCACCCGGTGTGGTAGCGCAAGGCTTCGCGCGCAATTGCAAATGCTGAATAGCGTCTCATTACATGATTCCGATCTGGGACGGGTATGTCAGTCTAATGCACTGCGCGGCTTTGTGATGCGGATTTCAAACCGTCAGTTTGGCAACTAGTTGCGACATGTCGCCTAAATCCGGCGTTTAGACCTTTTGCCAGACGTCTTGCGACTATAGATGGGATGCAAAGAACAAGAGGTTTCCATGGTTTTCTGGATCATTACCGGGCTTCTCGCCGCTGGCGTCGCCTTTATCATTGCAACGGCGATCCTAAAGGCAAGGCGCGCGGCCGAGCCCCCTGCGGCATTTGACCTGAAGGTTTACCGCGATCAGCTGGCTGAGGTACAGCGCGACGAAGAACGCGGGATCATCGCTGCTGAGGATGCTAAACGCACGACCATCGAAATTTCCCGACGTATTCTGGCAGCGGACGCACAACTAAAAACCGAAGTCGCCATCGCAAGCAAAATTTCTGTCGGAACGGCGGTTTTGGCCTTGGGGTTGGCGGCGGTTTTTATTGGCGGTTCGTTTACGCTTTATAGTAAACTTGGCGCACCGGGCTATAGTGATCTGCCCCTAAAACAGCGCAAATCTGATGCCCGTGAAAGACATGATCAGCGCATTTCTCAAGTGGCTTTTGAAGCCTCGCTTCCGCCCCGGCTTTTGCCCGAAATATCCACCGACTTTCAAACCTTGATGGTGAAGCTACGCGAAACCGTGGCCAAGCGTCCTGACGATGTTACCGGACAGGAACTATTGGCACGTAACGAGGCCGCAGTTGGGGATTTCATCGCCGCCCATAAGGCCCAAGCGCAGGTTTTGCGCCTAAAGGGGAACAATGCCGATGCGCAGGATTTCTTACAACACGCCGATCTGATGATAACAGCCGCCGAAGGATATGTCTCTCCCGAGGCCCAGGATGCACTTCGTAAAGTGTTGGAAACACATCCTAAAAATGGTCTCGCAAGGTATTACTATGGTCTTATGCTGATACAATCAGACCGCCCTGACCTAGGCTATCGCATGTGGAGCACCCTGCTGGATGAAGGCCCGGAAACCGCGCCGTGGGTTGCGCCAATTAGATCACGTATTCACGAATTGGCAGCCCTTGCCGGAACTGAATATCGCGAGAAAGACGCCCCCGTATCGACAGGATCGGCCTTGGCTGGACCGTCGCAGGATGATATCGACGGTGCCGCCTCAATGACCGCCGAAGATCGCCAAGAAATGATCAAAGGAATGGTCAGCCAACTGTCGGAACGATTGGCAACCGAGGGCGGCACCTCGCAGGAATGGGCGCGTCTGATTTCGGCCTATGGTGTGCTGGGTGAGACCGAGCGTGCAGCAGCGATTTGGGCCAACGCGCAGGAGGTTTTCGCCACAACTCCTGATGCGATGAGCCTGATTGGGGCCGCTGCCAAACAGGCCGGTGTCAGCGAATGAGCGCGGTCATTTATGACGACTACGAAGAGCTGGCTGCGGCGCTGCCACGGGTTACGGCCTTGATGGGGTTGGACTTGGGGACCAAAACCATTGGTGTGGCTGTTTCTGATAGTTTTCAATCAGTTGCATCGCCTTTGGAAACCATCAAGCGCAAGAAATTCGGCCAAGATGCCGAGCGTTTGGGTGAGCTGATTTTGGCGCGAAACATCGGGGGCATTGTGTTGGGATTGCCGCGCAATATGGATGGGAGTGAGGGGCCAAGATGCCAATCCACCCGCTCCTTTGCGCGCAATCTATCAAAGTTGGTAAGCTGCCCCATCAGCTTTTGGGATGAGCGATTGTCGACCGTTGCCGCCGAAAGAGCGCTGCTAGAGGCGGATACGACAAGAAAGCGTCGCGCAGAGGTTATCGACCATGTGGCGGCCTCGTATATCCTACAGGGGGCGTTGGATCGTCTGGGACATCTGAGGAGCGCGCTGTGAGCGTTGAAAAAAGCGAAAAAGACATGGTTTGGACCCGCAATGAGGTCGACAGCCCCTGTATCCAGATTTGCGTTATCCACCCGCAAGAACGCTTGTGTACAGGGTGTTTGCGCTCAATCGACGAAATCTCTCGCTGGTCAAAAATGACCAATGATGAGCGTGCAGAGATCACCGAAGAACTGCCGTCGCGCGCGCCGAGATTGCGCAAACGCCGTGGCGGGCGCGCCGCACGAACCGCGCAATCCTGAGCAGCGTTCGGGGCGTTAACCCTAGGATTTGGCGCAGTTTAACGCGTTTTTGTGGGTCGCATGACATCGCCAACCAGAAATTCAGCACATGATATTGTGGATTGAGGCAACGCAACGCACTACGCGCGCCCTGTTCATAATTGTCGAAAGTGACGAATTGCCAATTTCGCGTCCTGAAACGTACATTTCGCGGAAATTTCACCCGAATCATGGTTAACGGACCAGATTTGGAGGCCGGAATTTTGGCCACAAAAAAGGGCGGATGAACCCCGCCCTCTTTGGTATCGCATTTTGAACCAACGCCTAGATTGACGCAACCACACCGCTGTCCACAACCACGATGTCGCTCATTTGGATCACACCAAAGCCACCTTGAATGACCGCCACAACCTCGCCACTTACCAAGATATTGGCATCGGCTGGCGTGTCGGGATTGGCGACGATCGACTGCGATGCATCCGCACCCAACAAGCGCGTCAGAACCAACATGTCCTCGCCGCTGGTGAAATCGGTGATCACCGGGGCCTCGTCGCCATCAACGTAGAAACCAGAATAGAAGGTATCTGCACCAGATCCGCCCGTGGCCTCATCACCAGAGCCAAGGAAGAGGTGATCATCCCCAGTTGAGCCGTCCAAAATATCCGGGTCCAGAACATCGCTTAGGGCAATTTCGCCGTTGTCGGTGGTGTCCTGATAGCCAACAAGGGCATCATTACCTGCGCCGCCGATGAGAGTATCCATGCCGTTGCCGCCGTCGAGGGTATCTGCGCCCCAACCGCCGAGCAGCGCATCGTCGCCCCCTCCGCCTGAAAGCCAGTCATTACCCGAGTTTCCAGACAGCGTGTCATTATCAACGCCACCACCCAACGTATCATTGCCATTGCCGCCTCTTAGAACGTCATCGCCAACACCGCCGCGCAGGCTGTCGTTGCCATTTTCACCCATGACGGTGTCATTGCCAATGTTGCCATTGGCATAATCATTGCCCACGCCGCCTTGGATCAGATCGGCACCACCGCCGCCAAGCAGGGTGTCATTGCCGACATTGCCCAAAATCGTGTCTTCGCCCGGCCCGCCGTCAACATCATCATCACCAGCATAGCCAACGATATATTCGTCACGCTCGTTGCCAAAGATCGAGTCGTCCCCAGCAGAGCCATAGTGATAGGAAGGTGGGGTTTCGGCATCAGTACCAGAGCCAGTATCCGTATCCGTGCCAGACGATGTGTCTTCGTCGTCAGAGTCGTTGGATGATGACGTGTCGGCGAATATGGCAGCCAAACCGCCAAGGCCCAGAATAATCAATAGCTCAAACATAATACCCCCCAAACATTAAGTAGGGAGAATTTAACATGTTTCGGATGCTTGGTAAAATTTTCCTTAACTTTTTGGCGGAAGTTGGGCCAATCTTGGATGGAATAAGGCATTGTGCCTTTTTCGAACACAATCTTGCCTTATTCTGCTGAAACCGCAGAGTTTATTGCATCCAGTCTGCGATTCCGCCTGCCAATTCCGGTCGGAAATAGGCGATCATTCGCCCATCGTTTGGCGGGGTTTCGGTGCAGGACCATGGGGCAACGCCGTGCAAACAGTGCCGGTGCATCAGGTACGATTCGCCGGGTGTCGCGTGCACGGGAACGGCGGTGCAGGTCTCGAATACCTCACGTCTGGCGGCCTGATAGGGGGCGGTTAGGTCGACATTTTCCCAATCTGCGGGGGCGTGGTGTTTGAGGGCCTCAGTGAGGGCGGCGCCCATGATGTGGTGGCTGCCCTCCCAGACCATCAGGGGGCTGGCATTGGCGGAGAAATGGTTAATCGGCAGGCCCAGCACAAAGGCGTGCGGCTCGTGGATCATACGTTGGCGATCCGGCCCCACGGCGAGCAGCCCATCTACATGCGCACCGTAACGTTTCAGGCGGTAACGAAAGGCACTGTCGCTTTCCTCATCGCGTGGTTTTGGAAAGCCCGGATAGGTCACGGAAACTTGCGCGCGGTGCAAAGGCGGCAGCGCGCCAAAAAGGGCGGTGATCGCATCGACAGGCGCGCCGCGCAGCGGGCCAGAGGTGCCCACTTGCCCGGTTTCGTCGTTATCCAGCGCATCAACGCCAACGAACCACGTTCCCTGACATTGCAACCAATGTTGCATCTCGGGGGCGGCAATGCTTCTGCGGGCCGCGGGGGTCACGGCGTTGACCCAGTCGTGCAGGTCCGCATCATAGGGCAATGTGCACCAGCCCTTGGCCGCAAAGGCGGTGAGGTCTACCATCCAAGGGCCTTGCGCAGCATGTTCAGGGCCACCACGGTGAGAAAGACGGCAAACACCCGTTTCAAGGGTTTGGGATCCATGGCGTGGGCCAGTTTCACGCCAAGGGGCGCTGTGATCAATGTCATCGAGATAACGACGCCAAAGGCCAGTAAATTGACCGCCCCGATGGTCAAAGGCGGGCGGTGGGCGGGATCAATATCGAGCAGTAAAAATCCAATGACCGAGGGCACGGCGATCAGCACGCCAAAGCCTGCGGCCGTGGCCACTGCGCGGTGAATAGGTGTGTTGAAAAGCGACATGAGCGGCACGCCAAAGCTGCCCCCGCCGATCCCCATCAGGACCGACATAAAGCCAACTGCCGGGCTAAGCAGAGCGCGGGTTAATCCGGTCGGCATCACTTGGCCTAGTCGCCAATCCGCACGGCCCAGCCCCATATATAGGCCGATCCCCATGCCCAACACACCAAACAAAAGCTGCAAGGTATCCGAGCGCAGGTTCACCGCCACGGAGACGCCGATGATGGCCCCAACAGCAATGCCCGGTGCCCAGGTTTTCAGGATGTTCCAGTCAACGGCACCTTTGCGGTTATGACTAAGGACAGAGCGCAGCGAGGTGACAATGATCGTCGCCAAGGATGTGGCAAGACACATCTGCATCAACTGCGGGCCATCATAGCCAAGTGTCTGAAAGGCATAGAAAAAGGCAGGCACCAAAACGATGCCGCCACCGACTCCCAATAGGCCCGACAGCACGCCCGCCAAGGCCCCAATCACCAAGAGCAGCGCCAGCATCGACATCAGTAATGAGACATCAGGCATGGTGGGCCTCCTCAGCTGGGGCCGCAAGGTGTGGAGTGATGGCGTCAAGAGCGGCAAGTACCAATTCTGGCCCCGCGTTGGGCAGGCAGCCCCCCTCGGACAAGGTTCTGCGCCAGCCGCGTGCGCCGGGTTTCCCGGTGAACAGCCCCAACATGTGTCGGGTGATTTGGGTAAGGCGTCCGCCGTTGCTCATATGCGCCTCGATATAGGGGAGCATCTGGCGCACGACACTGGGCACATCGGTCTGATGCGGGTTGCCGTAAATACGCCGGTCCGCCTCGATGAACACATCGGCAGGCGAGTGATAGCCCGCCCGCCCAATCATCACGCCATCAAGGCCGGCAGCCAGGAATTCCTCGGCCTGATCCAATGTGGTGATGCCGCCATTGACCGAGATATGCATGTCGGGAAAGGCTTGCTTCATCTTCAACACAATCGCGTAATCCAGTGGCGGAATATCGCGGTTTTCTTTGGGTGAAAGGCCCTGCAACCACGCCTTGCGGGCATGGATTGTCACGCGGCGCACCCCAGCAGCATGGATGCTGGCCAAAAACACCGGCAGCACCTGCTCTGGCTCTTGGTCGTCCACTCCGATGCGGCATTTCACTGTGATCTCTACCGGGCTAACCGCGGCCATGGCAGCAACGCAATCGGCCACCAGATCGGGCTGTTTCATCAGCACGGCCCCAAAAAGACCCGATTGCACCCGGTCGCTGGGACAGCCGACATTCAGGTTAATCTCATCATATCCGGCATCAACACCCAGACGGGTTGCCGCTGCCAATTCTTGGGGATCAGAGCCGCCAAGCTGCAAGGCAACCGGATGTTCCTGCGGGTTATATTCTAGCAAATGCAACGCGCCACCGCGCACCAATGCGGGTGCTGTCACCATCTCTGTGTAGAGCAACGTATCCTGCGTCATCAACCGATGCAGATAGCGGCAATGACGGTCGGTCCAGTCCATCATGGGGGCACAGCTGAGGCGTGCGCTTTGATCTAGGTTAAATCTTTTATTTTCCATGACTTAGCAATCTTTAGACCGTTCATAACTCCGTTTGTATGGATAGTGTAAAATTTAGCCGACAACAAGCCGACAACAATAGGCAGCGATCGGCTGCCCCCAATGCGTGTTATGAAACCAGTGGAGCACGCATTAAGCATTTGTCTTTGCACACGTTATTGCGCAAACTTAATGAGTGGGCGGTAGATTCAGCCCTTTGTAAGCATTGAACCTATTCAGAAATGCCCAAAGGGCGGATTGCGGATATTCGTTACGCGTCCAATCAAGGTCAGCAACACGGGCGGAGCCGCCGATTGGCTGCGCTGGTTTCAAATACCTAACCGAAAGAGCATCAATGAAACCGTCGATTTATCCTGTCGTCTCAGACAATCCTGGTCAATTGTTCATCATGCCCAAACCGTCAGGGGAGTGGCTGCAAGAGGACATAACACACTACCGCTCTATGGGCGTTGATACGGTGATTTCCATGCTAGAGACTGACGAAATTAGTGAGCTATCTCTTCAGAAAGAAGGGTATTTTTGCGCTGATAACAATTTGAAATTCATCAACTTTCCAATTCCAGATCGCGGGTTACCAGACTTTGATAAATTCAAAGTTCTCGTCACTACTGTCACAGAACGCCTTAGAAACGATGAAGGCGTAGCAGTGCATTGTCGAGCGGGGATTGGTAGGTCAGGGATGTTGGTTTGCTGCGCTCTTGCAGCCTTCATTGGGTCTGCGGAAAATGCCATTGAAATCGTTAGTAAAGCGCGCGGCGTACAAGTGCCTGATACTCAAGAACAGCGCGACTTCATCTTTGGCATTGTAAATGAGTCTTTGAAATAGTCACGGTCACTAAGAGTGCTTTGTGGCGGTTAAATACGCATTGTACCAAGGTAGGTTTTGGACTGGTGCTCCATTTTTCTCCTCTCTTAAAAACCACACATAGAAAAGAGGCAGGCTGGGACGCCTGCCTCTCGTGGTTTTAGGGGCATGTGGTGTTTTTATGCGTCGCTGATGGCCTGAACAGCCTTTAATACGGCGGCGTGGGTTTGGGCGATATCGGCCTCGGTGATTGCGAGAGAGGGGTACATTTTACCCGGTGATTTGAAGATACCGTTTTGGCGGAGCGACGCGTTGTAAAGGGCATTGCGTTGGGGATCATTGTGTTTGGCGCTGCGGTAATCACGGCAGGGGGATGCGGTGAAAAAGATGTCAAACAGGGTTTCATCGCCGCAGACCTGATGGGCGATTCCTGCGTCATTCAGTGCGTTGATTTGCATGTTTTGGAGCGCGCGCCCGGTGGCTCTTAGGGTGTCATATGTGCCTTCGCGGCGTAGTACTTCCATCGTTTTTAGCCCGGCGGCAGCGGCGATTGGATTGCCGGATAATGTGCCCAATTGCATCAACCATTTATCAGCACCTACAACGGATTTATCAAAATGCTGCATGATCTCGGCACTGGCACCAAGGGCCGCTAGGGGGAAGCCGCCGCCGATGATTTTGCCTAAGGTGCAGATATCTGGCGTCACGCCATAACGTTCCTGCGCGCCGCCATATGCCAGACGAAAGCCGGTGACGATCTCGTCAAAAATCAGCAGCACATGATGTTTGTCACATAGATCGCGCAGGCCCTGTAGATAGCCCGGCTCTGCGGCAATGATCCGTTGCAGTGGTTCTGCGATAATCGCGGCAACGTCGGTGTGTTCGTTCAGCAGGGCCTCAACTGCGGCGAGATCATTGTAGGGGGCGATCAGCATTTGGTCGGCGACGGATTGGGGGATGCCGGCGCTGTCGGGCACTGCTTGGGGAAAATTCACGTGGCGGGCGGGGGCAAGGCTCATCTGGGCCTCTGCACTCATCCCGTGGTAGCCGCCCTCAAATTTCAGGATTTTGGGGCGTCCGGTGTAGGCGCGGGCCAGACGGATGGCGTACATATCGGCCTCCCCACCTGAGGCAACAAAGCGGACCTGTTCGCAACAAGGCACAGCGTCAACGATGGCCTCGGCCAATTCTATGCCTTTGCTATTGTTGGCAAAAAAGGTCATGCCATTGGGGAGCTGTTCCAAGACGGTCTCAAGCACCTCAGGATGGCCATGGCCCAAAAGCATAGGGCCTGAACCGATCAGATAATCGATGTATTCGGTGCCGTCCTCGTCCCAGACGTGGCTGCCTTGGCCCTTGGCGATGACAATGCCGGGGTCAAAATTGCCAAATCCGCCTGCTGGTAAAACGTGGCGGGCGCGGGTGATCCAATCAGATTGCGAGGTGAGTTTTTGCATGTGTCAGGCCAGTTCTAGAATTGGGGAGCCAAGAATATCGAGGTCAGGTGTGACGCCAAGACCCGGGCCATCAGGCGGTGCGATGCGACCGTTTTTGCGTGTGGGGGCATCGGGGCATAAACGCGGGCCAACGTAGGATGACAAATCACATGTGTTCATCAAATATGCGGACGGTGTGGAGGCCGCAAAATGCAGGGCTGCTGCTGTGACGATATCAGAGCCCCATGTGCATTCGGCGCAAATCTCTGCACCCAAATGCACGGTCAAATCGCGTGCGCGGCGCATTGCAGACAAGCCGCCGAATTTTGATAGTTTCAGCGCGACAGCATCAAGGCAGCCTAATTCGTGCGCGCGCAAAAGCGATGCCTGATCATACGCGCCCTCGTCGATTTTCATAGGAAGCCCAGTTGCTTGGCGCACGGCGGCGCAATCCTCAAGCGATTTGCAGGGTTGTTCCAGCATGACATCGAGGTGCGCCACGGCGCGGCCCGTGCGGGTCGCCTGAAGGCGCGTGGCACCACAATTCCAATCGCCATAAACCAAGGGGCCATCGCCAACCGCCTTGCGAACTTTGGTCAGGCGTTCGACGTCTGCCTGCCAATCGTTATCGGCACCAAGTTTGACCTGAAACTGTCGAATGCCTGTGGCGTGGGCGTCGGCCGCGATCCGTGCCATTTCATCCGGCGCGACACAGGTGATGGAGTGATACAGCGGCATATCCCGCGCCGTGCGCCCGCCTAGCAGGGCATAGAGCGGTAGATCGGTTGCTTGGCCGAACAAATCCCACAGGGCGATATCAATGAGCGATTTAACGTAGGCGTGGCCCTGTAGGAAACCGTCTAGTTTGCGCATCGGAGCATCAACGCCAAGAGGCGACATTCCCAATATTTCCGGGGCCATTTCGGTGAGTGCACTGGGCACACCAGCGGCAAAGGCAGGCAGATAATGCGGGATCGGGCAGACCTCCCCCCAGCCTTGCAGGCCCGTGTCGGTTTTTAGACGCAACACATGTGACTGGACCGTGGCGCAGGTTTTGCCCTCGGCCATGTAATAGGTTTCATGACTGGTTAGGTTGATGGACCACAGGCTGATTTCGGTGATTTTCATGTGTAGACCGCCACGGGTTGGCCCAGCATATCGGTGTCGGGCACCACGCCTAATCCGGGCAAAGAGGGCGGGATCACATGCCCGCCAAGGTTACGCACGCCCTGCCCCGGCATCAAATCCACGCTAAGGTGATCATGACCAAGCCAACTGGCCAAGCGGTTGGGTTCTGGTGTTGAGGCCGCCAAATGCAGGGCAGCTGTATCGGCAAGAACGGTGCCGCCCACGTCCTCAATATGCATCTGCCAGCCGACCGACACACCAAAGTCGCGCACTTGACGTGCCTTTGTCAGCCCGCCCAGACGGTTGGGTTTGACCTTGACCCCTTCGCAGGCGTTACGATTCCACGCGCTCAGGTGATCGTTGAAATCCCCCATGCATTCATCAAGCATAATGGGATTTGAAACCCGCGCAGCCACATGGGCGCATTGATCCAGCGTTTCGCAGGGCTGTTCCACCCAGTCGCGGGCGGTGACGGAATTCAAGACCTGAACGGCGACGCCGGGAAGCCACGCGCGATTGACGTCAAATGTCACCTTATGGCCATTGGGCAGGCCTGATGAAATCGCCTCGATCCGGTCGATATCCAGGCCAATGTCGGTGCCGCCCACTTTGGCGGAATGCACGGTATAACCTTTGTCGGCGGACGCCCCGATTAGGGCCAACATTTGATCCGGTGTGCCGGTTGAGATGGAGGAATTCACCAACACTTTGGCAGCAGCTTCACCGCCTAGGAGTTGCCAGATTGGCAGGCCCGTAAACTGGCCAAGTATGTCCCAGCAGGCAATATCAATCGCTGATTTCACATATGGGTGGCCCGGCAATTGGGTATCCATCATTCGGCCAATACCCTCGGGGCTGCGCGGATCCAGGCCAATAATGTGGGGGGCCAGAACCGATATTCCGGCGCGAATTCCGGCGCCATGTGCAGGCAGATAGGTGTGGCCCCATGGCGTGCCCTCTCCCCAGCCGGTGATGCCAGCATCGGTTTCAATCTTGACCAATGTCGCATCCAGCATTTCGAATTTTAGCCGCCCCCCAGACAGGAAATAGGGATGCGTTAGGGGCAAGTCGGCCTGAAAAACGGTTATGCGTGAAATTTTCATGGGGTCACCACAATGTTGCCGGTGTGTTTTTTGGCGATAAAGGCGGCCTGTGCCTCGCGCAATTGTTCCAAAGGATAGGTGGCCGCGAGGGCGGGTTTGATCTCGCCACTCTCGATATAGCGCACAAGATTTGTCATGACTTCTGGTGGGATAACGGTGGAGCCGGTGAAGGTCAGATCGCGCAAATAAAAGGTGCGCAAGTCAAAGTTGACCATCGGCCCAGCAATGGCACCAGAGCAGGTATAGCGCCCGCCGCGTTCCAAGATATCAATGAGATGCGGCCAGTAATCCCCGCCAACGACATCGGCAACCACGGTGATTTTTTCGCCCTTTAATGCGGCGCGCAGGTTGGCGGGCGCGCGGGGCAAAATGACATCGGGGTTCAATGTGGCAACATCCGCGTGCTTTGCCTGTGAGGCCATGGCGATCACGCGCGCGCCGCGTCGTTTGGCAAGCTGAATAAGGGCGCCACCGACGCCGCCAGATGCACCGGGGATCAGCACGGTATCATTTGCGCCGACATTTGCGCGCATCAACATGCCCTCTGCTGTTGAGTAGGAGCAGGAAAAGGTGGCCAATTCGGCATCTGTTAGCGGTGAAGAGACCGCGACCGCGTTTTGCGAAGGTGTGGTTGTGAATTGCGCAAAGCCCCCGTTACGTTCGGAGCCGAAGTAGCTGGTTTTGTTCATGTCACCAGGGTCAATAGCATCGCGCAGCCAGCCATCGGTGATGACCCTTTCGCCGATACGACCTGACGAGACACCCTGCCCCACGGCGATGATTTCACCGCATACATCCGCGCCCTGAATACGCGGAAATGTGATGGGTGCGCCGCCCCATGTTGGGTCTTCTTCGCCGACCTCAGCAAAGGCACCGCCGGTGGTGGCCTCGGATACTGTTTTTGAGTACCAGCCAGAGCGCGTGTTCACATCGGTATTGTTCAACCCGCAAGCACCAACGCGAATGAGCACCTCGCCCGTGCTAGGTTCAGGGCGGGGCCAATTATCATGCAGCACCATTTGATCAAGGTCGCCGTGGCCCATCGTGACCATGGCCTTCATTGTTG
>CAXIAD010000029.1:0-31792 GCA_964021645.1 uncultured Cognatishimia sp.
ATCGGGAACACCAAAGCATTTGATCTGGGCAGTCGGAAAAACGTCTGCAATTCAACCCGCAAGTGCTGTTTTTCACCCACGGTTTCAGGCGTCATTGTGGTCTTTTGGATGCCCCATTTGTGATAGTTTTCCGGGCTGGTATCCAACAGCGGATTAACCGTCATCGTCCAGTTCAGGCGCCGCGCGGGGCTGCCTTGCTGCACATTCATCAGGAATTTCAGCGCGCGCTGGAAAATGCCCATTTCATTCGCTAACGGAACCGGCGCGTGCCATTCGAAAAAGTTCATGCCGATGTCAAAATCCAGGCTCCAATCCGCCTGCGTCGTGATCATTCCGGCATCCATCCACAGGTTCTCTTCGCGCTGATCCAGCACCGCGAAATCGCCCTGCGTCTGACGGGTGATATATTCCATCGGCCCATAGGGCAGCGTCGCCTCATCCATGAACACAAACGACTGATCAATGCCCATCGGCTTGTTGATCCAACGCCAGTTGTTGCCGTCGCGGTGCAGCTCGAACATGTCTGGGTAATCTTCGGATTTTGATACCATGATCAGTTCCAGCAGATCCCAGCCCGCCAGCGTCATATGTGGCAGCGATTGGCACCGTAGCGGATCATCCGCCAACACCATTGCGCGGTCTTTCATCTCCGACAGATAATGCTCATCCACATCAAAGCGTTTCTCATAGATTGACCCGGCAGGCCCGCCCTGATGCTGCTCCATGTTGACCGAATACATATAACTGTCTTCGTGAAACGGGAACGGAAACCGCTGGATCGCCCAAGGCGAATTGTGGAATGTATATTCCCCGCGAAAGGTCTCGTCGTTGAATTGAATGGTCATTTCATCTCTCCTCAGCGGTCCAGAACAAGGGTACGACCCTCAAACCGGCTCACACATGGCATGATTTTCTTTCCACCAGCGTGCTCGCTATCTTCTAGCCAGTGATCGCGGTGCAATAATTCGCCGTCATGCTCCAATACATCGGTTTCGCATTGCCCACAGGCACCGCCACGGCACAAATATGGCGCATCAACGCCCGCGCGCTCAATCGCTTCCAGCAGGCTTTCGTGTTCGCCCACCTCAACGGTGATGCCAGATTTCGCCAGCCGCACAGCAAAGGGTTTGCCCGATTGCGGCGCAAGGAATTCCTCGTAATGCACCACTTCCTCGGGCCAGCCCAAGGCCTCGGCCTGTCCACGCACCCAGTTGATCATCCCCTTGGGACCACAGACATAAATATGCGTGCCCAGCGGCTGACCTTCTAGCAAGTGCTCCAGATCAATGCGTTGTTCCTGATCGTCGTAATAGACATGCACATTGTTCGGGTGCTGATCGGTCAATTCCTGCACATACGACCCCAAGCTGGGCGTGCGCACCGAATAATGCAGCTCAAAATGGCCATTCATCGCGGTCAGCTGTTTGGTCTGCGCCAAAAACGGCGTGATGCCGATGCCACCCGCAATCATCAGATGCTTACGTGCGCGCAGATCAAGCGAGAACAGGTTCACCGGATAGCTGATCACCATCTCATCGCCCACCGACACGCTATTATGCATGAACAACGAGCCACCCCGCCCCTCATCATCGCGCCGCACCGAAACGGTATAGGCGGTCTGGTCCATCGGATCAGACATCAACGAATAGGGGTTCAGACGCGTAATGCCGCCGTCTTTCATCTCAACAACCGTATGCGCCCCGCCCGAGAATGTCGGCAATAGGCTGCCATCCATGGTCTCAAACCGAAAGCGTTTGACCAGCTCATTGACTGCCACAACATCGGTGACCTTCACCGCGATTTTATTGGTGCCCGCACTCATGAATATAGCTCCACTTGGTCCGGCACATTTCCCGGATCCTCGGCGTCAATACAGACCCCTTGAAACGCCGCATGCCGACGCGAATAGTGATCGCGCACAAATAGGTTCAGCCCGCAATGCGAACACACAAACGGGTCCGTCATCACGTCTTCGGTGATGCCTTTGCAATGCACACATTGCATCCGCCGCGCGACAGATCCGCAATGTTCGGTCTGGATCGCCTCAAGCGCCAGCCCACTTGCCATTGCTTCTTGTGTCACTTGGCCCATCAACCCTTCGGTGCCAGCCAGATAAACCTGCAACCCCATATGCGCATCATTCAACACCTGCCGCAGACGCGTAACAGAGGCCTCATAGCTGGGGCCGATATACAATTGCGCAAAGGGCAGCGCGCTTAGCTGCTCGGTATATTTGGTGCCCGTATCTTTGGGAATATACATCACATGGCACTGCGCCATCATTGATGGCTCTTGTGCCGCGATGCGCAACAACGCCTCAGCACCCTCGGCATCTGCCACCATAAGATGCGCTTTGCCGGGCCGTGCGGCCAATGTGCCATAGGTCGGGCGGCTTCTGATCGATTTTGGAAACTCAAACGAAGGCATGCTTTGGAAAATCTCCTGAATTGCGGGCTACTTCCAGTAGCGTAGGGTCAACAGATCATGATGGAAAGGGGCGCCGCATTGCGCGCCGCACCCTCGAAGATAAGTCACCCTTTGGCGGTGCGGATCGATTTATCAAGATCGTAGAATGGCATCTCGGAGGCCGTCGCTGCGATTTCGGTGCCATCGCCATTGCGCACAGTCAGCGCCGTGCCGGGTGTGGCTGCGCCAACTGTCATGCGGGCAATGCCGACGTTGTGCTTGTTTACATCCGAATACATGCCAAACGTGACATGACCGATCTCTGCGCCATCTTGCAGCAAAACTGCGCCCTCATCGGCAGGCGTGGTTCCCTCAAGCTTAACACCGTAGATCTTGAAGCGCTCGTTGCCCTGCGCGGCATAGTGGTTTTCTGCACCGATAAAGCCGGTCTTGCCGGGCGATACCGTGAATTCCAGACCCAGCTCCCACAATGTATCGCCACAGGTTTCACCCTCAAACGGATAGGTCTCGGAGTTGTCACCCGGATAGAACAGCAGATAGCTTTCGGTGCGCAACAAATCCAAGGTCGAGAACTGAACAGGGCGCACGCCCATGTCTTTGCCCGCGTCCAAAATGCTGTCCCACAGATGAGTCGCATCCTTGGCACGACAGAAAATCTCATAGCCACGCTCGCCGGTGTAACCCGTCCGCGAAATCATGACGTCACGTCCAAACAGACGCGTTTGCATGATGCCGAAATAGTTCAGATCCCGAATGCCAGCAATTTCTTTGGCCAGCAGATCGACAGACACAGGGCCTTGCAGCGACATGTCGTGCAGATCATCGTCAAACAGAACCGAACAGTTTTTACCCGCAGCAACCGCCGTCAACTGCTCCATGCCCGTGCCAGTCCCGTGCACAACCATCCACGTGTTCACTGCCAAGTGATAGATGATGCAGTCATCAATGAACTTGCCTTCGGCATTCAGAATCGACGCATAGGTAGAGCGGCCCGGCGCAATTTTTTCCACGTTACGTGTTGTTACACGATCAATGACATAGGCCGCATCAGCACCAACAACATGGCATTTCTTTAGACCAGAAACATCCATCAGGCCCGCTTTGGTGCGGATCGCTTCATAGTCGGCTTTGGCGCGTTCGGGCGTGTGATCATAGAACCACGCGGTGCCCATGCCGTTCCAATCTTCCAATTCGCCGCCAATTTCTGCGTGACGATGTGCGAGCGCTGAGGCTCTCCAGATTATAGCCATTGATAGTCCCCTGTTCGTTTTATCCGGGTGCAAACATTACGTTGCATTTCATAGTGTTCCGCCCCTGAATCAGGGGCCTGTGCAAATTCAGTACAAATTAAACTTGGCATAGTCTTGCAAACAATGCTGCGTTTTCAGCGAAGAATTTTGCGGGCCACAGCCCAACAATTTTCGCGCCTTTCAACTGAGGAGTTGACAGGATGCCTCCAAAAAAAGCAATACTTGGTGAAAAAATATTCATAAGAGGCAACAAGCCTCGCAACAAGCGAACAGGGAGTTGGAAAATTGAACGGTAATCTAGACGCACTAACGACCGTCTTCACCGAGTTTTATTACTGGGTGACGGTGGTCTTTATGTTCCTGATTCACGTCGGGTTCTGCATGTATGAGGTAGGCGCAAGCCGCCGCCGCAATCACATGCACACCCTCATGAAAAACGTGATGATCATCCCACTGGTGACAGTGACATTCTTTCTATTTGGCTGGTGGATCTACTGGGCTTTCCCAGACTTTCCATTCTTTGGTGGCCTGAATCTCGAAGCTGGCGCAGCTAATCTTCCTTGGGCCGACACCATGGGCACCAACCTGGGCGACAGAATCACCGGCGTGTTCTGGGCGGCATTCTTGCTGTTCTCATGGACAGCGGCATCAATCGTTTCCGGTTCCGTTATCGAACGTATCCGCTCCAGTGCATTGTGGCTACACGCGGTCATGATCGGCTCTGTCTGGTGGATCATTGATGCGGCATGGGGCTGGCACTACGGGGGCTGGATGGTCCGCGAATTGGGCTATCACGATGCTTATGCCTCTGGTGTTATCCACGCGATTGCAGGCGGCTATGCGCTGGGTGTGATCATGGTTCTTGGTCCACGTCTCGGCAAATTTGCTTCTGACGGCACACCACGTGACATTCCTCCGCATAACCCATGGATGCTCGCGATTGGGATCTTCCTGATCTACACTGGCTTCTGGGGCTTCTATGCGGCCTGTAACGTGCCTATCATTTCACCCGAAGTTATTGGCGGTGAAATCGTTGGAACAACATGGACAGCAACCAACATCTATCTGGCACCTACCACATTGTCAGCGATCACCTTTAACTTCTTGATGTCGCTATCTGGTGGCCTGATGGCAGCCTATATCGTCTCAAAAGGTGATGTATTCTGGACATTCTCCGGTGGGCTTGCTGGCGTCATTACAGCTTCTGCTGGTAACGACCTTTATCACCCAATTCAGGCGATGCTTGTCGGCGCAGTTGGTGTCGTGATCGTGTACAAACTTCACTACTGGGTTGAGCGCAAGTTCAAGCTCGACGATGCAGTGGGCGCGGTTGCGGTACACGGCTATTCCGGTGTTGTGGGTCTGATCATTGCTGGTTTCGTTCTCTGGGGCGCACCGTCTTCACCTTTCGAAGGCTACGCGGTTATCACCCCTTGGGGCCAAGCTGCTGGTGCTGTGATCATGTTCTTCGTCCTTGGTTTCTTGCCAGGTTGGGGTCTTGCGAAACTGCAATCCATGGCGGGCGTTCTACGCATCCCACCTGAGGTAGAGCTTCAGGGTCTCGATTTTGACGAAAACCACGTCTACGAGGCAGCCAAAGCAGACATCATCGCCGCAAATAAAGCTCACATCGCAAATAGCGCTAAATCATAAGGAGATCAGATATGTCTACAATCGGATATGAAAACTGGGCCGTCGATTTGGCCGATGTTGGGGCGGTTTACCCCTTCCAAGGCTCCGAAGGGTTGATGACCATCCTTTGTGTTGTCTTTTGGGTAGGCTGGCACGTCATTCAATTCCGCGGCGAAAGCGCTCAATTGAAAGAAGACGTGGCGCAGCCCTCTGACCCGGATGAGGTCGCCAGATCAATAGAACGCTACTAAGCGTTCGCTCTGATCAAAACACAGGAACGGGCGGCCACCGCGGCCGCCCTTTTCTTTTTGCCCCGCTTTAAATCACACGACCTCGTATGAATATTTTATTCACTAGGTTGAAATGCTCAAAACGAAGTGCTAGCGTCTGAGTCGAGTTAATAAGAAAGGACGAAACCCATGTGCGGTATCGTTGGACTTTTCCTAAAAGATAAATCTTTGGAACCCGAATTAGGGTCAATGCTCACCGACATGTTGGTGACAATGACAGACCGTGGCCCCGACAGCGCAGGCATTGCGATCTATGGTAGCGAAGGCGCCAACAAGATCAAACTGACGGTTCAAGCCGACAGTGCCGATTTTGCTGGCGTGCAGGATGCCCTAGCGGCAGAATTGGGATGCGATGTCTCCCTTACCTGCAAAGACACCCATGCGGTGATCGAATTGCCTGCGGGCAAATCTGATGCAGCACGGGCCGCTTTGGCCACCATCAGACCCGATGTGCGCCTGATGAGTTCCGGCGACACGATGGAGATCTACAAAGAAGTAGGCCTGCCCAAAGATGTGGCCGCCCGCTTTGCCATTGAAAAAATGTCAGGCACGCACGGCATTGGCCACACGCGCATGGCAACAGAATCCGCTGTGACGACAATGGGTGCACACCCGTTCTCAACCGGATCTGACCAGTGCCTCGTGCACAATGGCTCTTTGTCCAACCACAACAGCCTGCGCCGCAAACTGCGCCGCGAAGGTATCCACATCGAGACCGAGAACGACACCGAAGTAGGTGCCGCCTATCTGTCATGGAAAATGCGCGAAGGGGCCAGCCTCGGCGAAGCTCTCGAAAGCAGCATCGACGATCTGGATGGGTTCTTCACCTTTGTTGTCGGCACCAAAGACGGCTTTGGCGTTGTGCGCGATCCTATCGCTTGCAAACCTGCTGTCATGGCTGAAACCGATCAATATGTGGCCTTTGGATCTGAATACCGTGCGCTGGTGAACCTGCCCGGTATCGAAGACGCCCGCGTCTGGGAGCCTGAGCCCGCAACCGTCTATTTCTGGAAGCACTGATATGCAGACATTTGATATGGAAGCGCAGGATCTGCGCGAACTCAACTCCGCCCTCCAAGCCCAAAACGGCACAACAAACCAAACTGCGTGGGAAATTCTGAACCCACGCGGCAGCCACGCCTTGGCTGTTGGTCTGGATGCCCCGATTGAGGTCACTGTCAAAGGCTCCACCGGCTATTACTGCGCCGGTATGAACCAACAGGCCACCGTGCATGTCACAGGCTCCGCCGGTCCCGGTGTTGCCGAAAACATGATGTCGGGCACGGTGATCATCGACGGCGACGCCAGCCAATACGCTGGTGCCACCGGCCAAGGCGGCCTGCTTGTGATCAAAGGCAACGCCTCCTCACGCTGCGGCATCTCGATGAAAGGCATCGACATCGTTGTGCAGGGCAATATCGGCCACATGTCCGCCTTTATGGCGCAATCTGGCAATCTTGTTGTCTGCGGTGACGCAGGTGATGCGCTGGGTGACAGCCTGTACGAGGCCCGCCTTTTTGTGCGCGGCTCCGTCAAAAGCCTCGGTGCTGATTGCATGAAAAAAGACATGCGTCCCGAACACATCGAAATCCTCAAGGATCTGATCGAGCGTTCCGGCGTCGATGCAAAACCCGAGGAATTCACCCGCTACGGCTCTGCCCGTCAGCTGTATAATTTCGACGTAGACAACGCGAGCGCATACTAAGGAGATGGCTATGAAAGACAAAACACCCGACGCCATTCCGCGCACTGAGCCTATTCAGTCCGCGACCTTCACAAATTCAATCAACGCCGAAATCCGGCGTGCAGCAGCCACGGGCATCTATGATATCCGGGGCGGTGGCGCAAAACGCCGCGTGCCGCATTTTGATGACCTCTTGTTCCTCGGGGCCTCCATTTCCCGCTACCCTCTCGAGGGTTACCGCGAGAAATGCGATACCACCGTGAAACTGGGCACGCGTTTTGCCAAAAACCCGATTATTCTGGATACCCCAGTGACCATCGCGGGCATGAGCTTTGGCGCGCTATCCGGCCCCGCCAAAGAGGCATTGGGCCGTGGCGCATCTGCTGCGGGCACCTCTACCACCACGGGCGACGGCGGCATGACCCCCGAAGAACGCGGTCATTCCGATAAACTGGTCTATCAATATCTGCCCTCACGCTACGGCATGAACCCTGATGACCTGCGCAAGGCTGACGCCATCGAACTCGTCGTTGGCCAAGGCGCAAAACCCGGCGGCGGCGGCATGCTGCTTGGTCAGAAAATCTCTGATCGTGTTGCCGGAATGCGTAACCTGCCCAAAGGTATCGACCAGCGCTCCGCCTGTCGTCACCCCGATTGGACCGGTCCCGATGATCTAGAGATCAAGATCCTCGAAATCCGCGAAATCACTGGCTGGAAAGTGCCTATTTATATCAAAATCGGTGGCACGCGCCCCTATTTCGATACAACACTTGCGATCAAAGCTGGGGCCGACGTTGTGGTTCTGGACGGTATGCAAGGCGGCACCGCTGCGACCCAAGATGTGTTCATCGAACATGTTGGCCTGCCCACTTTGGCCTGTATCCGCCCCGCCGTTCAGGCGCTACAGGATCAGGGTTTGCACCGCGAGGTACAGCTTGTCGTTTCTGGCGGCATCCGGACTGGTGCCGACGTGGCCAAGGCGCTTGCGCTTGGCGCTGACGCTGTTGCCATCGGCACAGCTGCCCTGATCGCACTGGGTGACAATGATCCTAAATGGGAAGCAGAGTATCAGGCCCTAGGCACCACAACCGGCGCCTATGATGACTGGCACGAAGGCAAAGACCCCGCAGGCATCACCACCCAAGACCCCGAGTTGATGGCCCGTTTTGACCCCATCGAGGGCGGCCGCCGTCTGAAAAACTACCTCAAGGTACTTACTCTTGAGGCACAGACAATTGCCCGCGCCTGTGGTCACAACCACCTGCATAACCTTGAGCCAGAAGACCTCTGTGCCCTGACAATGGAGGCCGCCGCGATGGCGCGCGTTCCGCTGGCAGGCACCACTTGGTACCCCGGCAAAGACAGCTTCTGATTGACCTTTGGGCAGCCTTCGGGCTGCCCTCTTCATAACCAACAACAGGGAAAGGAAGACGCACCATGGCTACAGATCTGGCGGCTTTCGCAAAAGAAAACGACATCAAATATTTCATGATCTCCTTTACGGATCTTTTCGGCGGTCAACGCGCCAAATTGGTCCCCGCACGGGCGATCGCAGACATGCAAGAAGACGGCGCAGGCTTCGCTGGCTTCGCCACATGGCTTGACCTGACACCGGCCCACCCCGACATGCTCGCCGTGCCTGATCCAGAGGCCGTGATCATCCTGCCATGGAACAAAGAAATCGCTTGGGTTCCCGGCAATTGCGTCATGGAAGGCCAAGACGTCGCCCAAGCCCCGCGTAACGTTCTGCGCAAACTGATTGCCGAGGCCGCCGAAGAAGGCATGCACGTTAAAACCGGCATCGAAGCAGAGTTCTTCCTGCTCACGCCCTCAGGCGATCAAATCTCCGATCCCTACGACACGGCCGCCAAACCTTGCTATGACCAGCAGGCATTCATGCGTCGCCTCGATGTGATCCGTGAAATCAGCGACTACATGCTGGAGTTGGGTTGGGGTGCCTACCAAAACGACCACGAAGACGCCAACGGCCAGTGGGAAATGAATTGGGATTTCGACGACGCCCTGAAAACAGCTGACAAACACAGCTTCTTCAAATTCATGACCAGAACCGTTGCGGAAAAACACGGCTACCGCGCGACCTTCATGCCCAAACCCATCGAAGGTCTGACAGGCAACGGCTGCCACGCGCATATCTCCGTTTGGGATGCACCGGGCAAAGAGTCAAAAACCAACGTCTTTGCAGGCAACGCTCCCGGTCAGCCCGGCGAAGTTGGCCTATCCGAAAAAGGCGCGCATTTCCTTGGCGGCATCATGAAGCACGCCTCTGCCTTGGCCGCGATCACCAACCCAACGGTGAACAGCTACAAGCGTATCAATGCACCGCGCACCATGTCCGGGGCCACATGGGCGCCTAACACGGTGACTTGGACAGGTAACAACCGCACGCATATGGTCCGCGTTCCCGGTCCTGGCCGCTTTGAGCTGCGCCTGCCCGACGGTGCTGTGAATCCCTACCTCTTGCAGGCCGTGATCATCGCCGCAGGCCTTGACGGTGTGCGCACCAAAGCCGACCCCGGCAAGCGTCACGACATCGACATGTACGCCGAAGGCCACAAAGTGCGCGGCGCGCCATTGTTGCCCCTGAACATGCTGGATGCCCTGCGCGAATACGCCAAGGACAAATCCTTGATGGCCGCCATGGGTCAGGAATTCTCTGATGCCTACCTGAAAATGAAACATCAGGAATGGAATTCCTTCGTGTCGCACTTCACCGAATGGGAAAAAGCCAACACGCTGGATATTTAATCTCGCAACACCAATGCAACGACCATTACCGCCGCAGCTCTCTGCGGCGGTTTTTTTGCGTCCTCACAAAAATCGTAACACCGCAACTAGCACTACAAATTCACAGATTTAAAGCGTATCGCCTTTAAGTTGATGCAGGTAAGGGGCGCTACGTCGCGCCACATATGAACGTCATGGGCGTTTCGCGTAAACCGGTGATTCAGGTTTTACGCAAAACGCTTTAGTGATAGAATTCATACGTCACGTGACCATCTAAAAGGCCATACAAAGTGTTCCCACCCGCGGTCTCCATTGCTCAATCTATCCACTACATCCAGTATTTTCAGATCCTCCTTTATGCGGCGATCTTCTCTTGGGCGCTCCTGATTTATTGCCTGAACATCACGCAGGATCATAGAAAACGACAGCGCATGTGGCTGGCCTGCGCGGATAAGGATGCAAAAACCCTGCGTGCAGAGTTCCACAAATCCATGTTCATCCTCGCGCTTTTTGTGCAGCAGAAAAAGCGCTCTGCCGTACCATCGTGCTTGGCTGAAAACGCCCTCGTTCTGGCAACAGTTCTGCGGGAACGCATTCACCTTGCGGCAAATACCGCCGCTCCGGCCTCCTATTTGCACTCCCGGCGCGCCTTGCTGCGAGAGGCCGCTCAAATGCCTCTATCCTAACAACGCGCCCTCAGCCTCCCTTAGTTTAGCACCGAGAGGCGTCAATTTGATGTACAGCCCCTATTGCTTGCCCCTGTCCCACGGCGTAGGATCGCGCCTATGAAACATGTCCCAAAAGAAACCACAGATGATGCCCTAATTCAGGAGTTCCTGAACAAAGGTGGCAAAGTAAGCGTCGGCAAGACCAAACCTCTCGCCGCCGAGCTGGGCCTAAGCAATAACGTCTGGAACAACAAATTGACTAAAGACGAGAAAACCGCGCGCGACAAAAAGTAGTCGCGCAGACCCTCGTTGCCGTCATTGCGTATGTTTGCGTTCTGCCTCGCGTGCAATTCGTTTTGCACACATGCGCAAAATGCTTGAGGTTTTGCTGTGGGGCTGCAATAATATTGTTATTCCCTTCCTAGATATGTTTCGGTCTAAATTCGGCCTAATTGGTATATTTTTGGTACTAAATTGGTATCCAGACAGTTCCTTAACGCGCATTGAGATCAAGTCTTCGCTTGAATATCATCTGTCCGAAATCGTTAAAATGGCCCTAATTCCATCGGCGTTAACCATGATTCGCTTGGAATCCCGACGAAATGTACGTTTCAGATACCGAAATTGGCAATTCGCACTTTTCGACAAAAGTGAATGTAACGTACGTTGTCGTAGAACCGCTGTACCCACACCAAATCTGGTAGCTCGCGGATTTCCGAAATGGAAATTTTGAGTTTCAAAACGGCCACAACAGCGCCGAATCTGCCGATTAATGCACCGCGCGCATCACATTTCTGCACTGCTACGTCCATTCATGTTCAGCCTGTCACATAAACAGACGACAGAATACCCCATGTAATAGAGTCACAAGAATTCGGCGCAACTCTAGGCTGCTAAATTGGATAAGACCTTGAATTTAGGGGGTTTGTGTAAAATTTTCGATGAATTTTTTCGCGTAATCATGCTAAGAACAGAACCTGTCATCCAAAACGAATACCGGAGTGTATTTCTCATGATACGGCTATTTCGATGTAACAAGTGTGGACACAAGCTTCGGTACGGTGCCGAAAACTGTGGCCGCTGCCAAAACGCGACATCGGCCCTAAATCAAACTTGGCTGCCAACAATTCTCTTCCTGGCCGTCGCGCTTGTTTGGATTATTTCCGCTGTAATCGAGTAATTTTGCCAGAAACCCGCGCTTAGCCCATATCATTGGCTTTATGCCGGAAACGCTGGGCGAAGGTTCTCTTAGATCACCGAATAAACCGCGTTCTGAATTTTGCCCAGCGCTTCGTCTAACAGATCCGAATCCTCGGATTCACCCATCACACGAATCAACGGCTCTGTCCCCGATTTCCGAACCAGAATGCGGCCTTGCGATCCAAGTTGACGCTCTGCATCGGCAATTGCAGTTTTCACAACATCTTCATCCAGAGGGGCCTTACCCAAACTGTACCGAATGTTGTGCAATTTCTGCGGAACGGGCGTGAATACATTTGAAAGCGTGCTGGCCTTGTCGCCGGTTTCGACCATTGCGGCCAGAAATTGCAGCCCTGCAACCAGACCATCGCCCGTCGTGCCGTAATCGGTCATGACGACATGCCCAGACTGTTCACCGCCTAGATTAAATCCACTTTCACGCATTTTTTCAACAACATAGCGGTCGCCAACATTCGCACGTTCCAGCGTTACACCTTCTTGTTTCAGGTATCGTTCTAGCCCAAGGTTCGACATGACAGTGGCAACCAATGTATTGCCCGCCAATCGGCCTTGCTTGGCCCAGCGCGCAGCAATCAGGCCCATCAATTGATCGCCATCTGCAACCTTGCCGGTCTCGTCAATGATCACAATCCGATCGGCGTCACCGTCCAGGCAAATCCCTAAATCCGCGCGAGTTTCCACCACTTTACGCGCGGCAGTTTCCGGGTGGGTCGATCCGCATTCGGAATTGATATTGCGCCCGTCCGGTCCAACACCAATTGACAAAACCTCGGCACCCAATTCCCACAATACAGTAGGTGCGGCGCGGTAGGCAGCCCCATTGGCGCAATCCACCACGATCCGCAAACCATCTAGGCGCAAATGCCGTGGAAACGTGGTCTTTGCGTATTCAACATAACGGCCAATTGCATCATCCAACCGTTTCGCGCGCCCGATATTCTCTGGTTTGCACGGCTCGGCGCCGGCATTCAAAATTGCCTCGATTTCAGCCTCAACCTCATCCGACAGCTTAAATCCGTCGGGTCCGAAAAACTTAATGCCATTATCAGTGGCAGGGTTATGACTTGCCGAGATCATCACACCAACATCCGCACGCATTGACCGCGTCAGGTATCCAACTCCCGGAGTCGGAACCGGTCCCAGCAAAAACACATCCATCCCGGTCGATGTAAAACCAGCCGTCAGCGCATTTTCGATCATATAGCCCGACAGGCGCGTATCCTTGCCAATAACGACCCGGTGTTCGTTATGATCGCGTCGAAAATACCGCCCGGCCGCTGCCCCAAGTTTCATTGCGATTTCAGCAGTCATCGGGTGGCGGTTAGCCTCTCCACGAACACCATCAGTTCCAAAAAGTGAACGCGTCAAATCAAAGCACTCCAATAGGCACATAAAACTAGAAAGATGTACGATGCGTAAAAATATGTGTCCAGCCTCAAAGCACCGATTGCCCCTTTGACCGTCCAAACTGATGTGCATTGCCCTGCATCTGACCCCAACATCCGCCCCAAATAGGCCGATAAACACTGAAACATCCCATATCTGAGAAATTGATCTGGTTTCCGGCACTCCCCCCGTGTACTGAATGCGCCCAAACAACCCTGTTTGAGGACATAAGTTGCTTGATATCCCTGTAATGCGTTCGACGCTTTCCCAAGAATACGATCTAGCTCCTTCAGTGGATACTGCGGAGAAATTGGCACATGTTTATGCCAAAATGAATCGGGTCATTTCCCCTGCTGACTGGGCGATTTATGCGCCCTATGTCGCGGCGATTGAAAAGCTCAAGAGAGAGCGCAACGCCGTCATTTTAGGCCACAACTACATGACTCCCGAGATTTTTCACGGCGTGTCAGATTTTGTCGGCGACAGTTTGCAGCTGGCGATAAAGGCGACCGAAGTCACCGAAGACGTGATCGTGCAATGCGGCGTGCATTTCATGGCGGAAACATCGAAAATCCTGAACCCGTCAAAAACCGTGCTAATTCCAGATTCCGCTGCGGGTTGTTCTCTTGCCGAAAGCATCACAGCCGAAGGCGTCGCAGAAATGCGCGCCAAATATCCAGGCGCACCTGTGGTCTCCTATGTGAACACCACAGCCGAGGTGAAGGCCGCCTCAGACATTTGCTGCACCTCCTCCAACGCGGTACAAATCGTTGATGCGATGGAATCAGACACCGTCATTATGACCCCGGATCAGTTCCTCGCCCAAAACGTCGCAAACCAATCCAAAAAGAAGGTCGTCTTCTGGCCCGGCTCTTGCATCGTTCACGAATTATACACCGCCGAGGATTTGCGCGCCTACCGCGAGCATGACCCAGAGGTCAAAATCATTGCCCACCCCGAGTGCACCCCCGAAGTGGTTGCCGAGGCCGACTTTACCGGCTCGACCAGCGGCATTATTGACTGGGTTCACCAACATAAACCCGCCAAGGCGATGCTTGTCACCGAATGCTCAATGGCCAGCAATATTTCTGACGAATTGCCCGAAGTGGAATTCGCCAAACCCTGCAACATGTGCCCCTACATGAAAAAGATCACCCTTGAGAAAGTGTTGTGGTCGCTTCACACCATGCAGGAACAAGTCGTTGTCGATGCCGTTGTTGCCCAAAAGGCCCGCTTGGCCGTGGAGCGCATGATTGATCTCAGCCGCAAACTCGGGCTTTAAATCAGGTGACACAGACCAGCATCACCACGGATCGCATTGTCATTGTGGGCGCTGGCTTGGGTGCGCTCTATGCCGCCCTAAACCTTGCCCCGCATCCGGTTCTGATGATCTCTCCCGAACCATTGGGGCATGGCGCTAGCTCTGCTTGGGCGCAGGGGGGCGTTGCGGCGGCCATGGGCGAACATGACACGCCCGAGGCCCACGCCAAGGACACCATCTCGGCCGGTGCCGGCACCGTTGACGCAGATGTGGCGCGCAAGGTCACTCAAATGGCGCGCGAACATATCCTAGGTCTGACGGACCTTGGCACCCCCTTTGATCGCAACGCGGATGGCGATTACGTCATGAGCCGCGAGGCTGCCCATAGTGTTGCCCGCGTCGTGCGCGTAAAGGGCGATCAGGCTGGCGCGCAGATCATGGAAACCCTGATCACTGCCGTGTGCGATACACCTTCGATTCAGGTGATCGAGGGGGTTCTCGCCTCTGCACTTGAGGTCGCGGATAATACCGTGTCCGGCGTCTGGATCGAAAGCGCCGCATCCGAGGCCTCAGAGCCTGTACTCATACAGGCTCCCGCCGTGCTGCTTGCGGGTGGTGGTTCCGGCGGGCTGTTCGCACTTACGACCAATCCACCCCGCATTCGCGGTCAGGTCATCGGCATGGCCGCCCGTGCAGGCGCGCGCATCGCTGATCCCGAATTCGTGCAGTTTCACCCCACCGCCATCGACATGGGCGAAGACCCCGCCCCCCTCGCAACCGAGGCATTGCGCGGCGAAGGGGCCACCCTGATCAACCGCGACGGTAAACGGTTTATGCTGACCCTGCATCCCGATGCCGAACTGGCCCCACGCGATATCGTCGCCCGTGCGATCTTTGCCCAAACGCAGGCTGGCAATCGGCCGATGCTTGATACACGCCAAGCGCTGGGGGCTACCGTCACCACATCCTTTCCCGCCGTGGCAGAGGCCTGTAAACGCGGCGGCATTAACCCCGAAATTGATCCGATCCCCGTTGCCGCCGCTGCCCACTACCACATGGGTGGCATCGACGTTGACGACATGGGCCGCGCCAGCCTTGCCAACCTGTGGGTCTGCGGCGAGGCCGCCTCAACCGGCTTGCACGGCGCAAACAGGCTCGCCTCCAACGGCCTGCTAGAGGCGCTGGTATTCGCGCGCACCTGCGCGCAAACAATCACCGCCCAGATCCCTGCCAGCACGACCGCCCCCCTCGTCTCAGTCACGTTCCAACCGGGCGGACAGGCCCCCGACCCAGTGGCAGTTCAAAACCTGCGGGGCATTATGACCAACCACGTCGGCGTTGTGCGCACGGCCACCGGATTGCAACACGCCCTGCGCGGCATCGCCACCTTGGAAAAACAGCACCCGACCTGCGCCAATTTCCTCAACATGACGGCCACGGCAACCCTGATAACCGCCGCTGCCCTCACCCGCACAGAATCTCGCGGCGGCCATTTCCGCAGCGATTTTCCCAGCCCTGACCCCACACTTGCGCACCGCACCCGCCTGATGCTCAGCGATGCCTGCACCCTGCGCGACAGCCTGATGGAGCCCCCCAAATGATCCATGCCCCAGCCCTGCCTGACCTGATCCTAGAACCCATGGTGCGTGCCGCCCTGATCGAGGACATGGGCCAATATGGTGATGTGACCACCAATGCCGTGATCCCGCCAGAAACCACCTATGACGCCCATATCAACGCCCGACAGCCCGGCATCGTGTCCGGCATGCAGATCGCCGCCATTGCCTTTCGCTTGGTTGATCCGACCCTGACAGTGACCACCCTGATACCAGATGGCGCGCCCTGCGCCGTTGGTGACACCCTGATGCGCATTTCCGGCTCTGCTGCCTCTATCCTGTCGGCAGAGCGTGTTGCGTTGAATTTTGCCGGCCGCCTCTGTGGCATCGCCAGCAAAACCGCCCGCTTTGTCACCGAAACCGCAGGCACCCACACCCGCATTACCTGCACCCGCAAAACCACACCGGGCCTGCGCATTGTCGAAAAACAGGCCGTGCTGCATGGCGGTGGCTTTAATCACCGCTTTAGCCTGTCAGACGCCATTCTGATCAAAGACAACCACATCGCCGCCGCCGGTGGCATTACCGAGGTTCTGACCGCCGCCAAGGCCAGTGCGTCGCATATGCTGCGCATCGAAATTGAGGTGGATACCCTTGATCAGCTACAACAAGTGCTGCGCACAGGTGGTGCCGATGTTGTCTTGCTGGACAATATGGATACCCCCACATTGCTCAAGGCCGTTAAACTGGTTGATGGTGCCATGGTAACCGAGGCATCGGGCAATATGACCCGCCCCCGCATTGCCGAGGTATGCACAACAGGCGTGGATTACATTTCCTCAGGTGCGCTAACGCATTCCGCCAAAACGCTGGACCTTGGCCTCGATTTCTAAAGAAGCCAGCGGTGTTTAAACCGTGTAACCCAATGATTTCTCTAACGAAAGATCAAGCTGGCCACGGATGAATGCCAAATCCTCATCGTTGATGATGGTGCGGTCCAGCTTATCAATCGCCGGATCGCGCCGTGCACCACTCACGCGGTCGGTCACCGTATCAATCTCTGATGAGGTTGAGAGGCCCGCGATGACGCGCACACGATTGGCAAACTCCTCGCGATTGGCTTTGGCGTATTCGTAATTCACCTTCAGGAAATTGGTTTCCCGCTGATGAATAGACCGCTGCAACAGCAGCTTCCAGCTCCGCATATGCAGCACATTGCGAAACCGCTCTCCGGTGATCGGGTGGCGTTCCAGCATGCATTCCAGCGGGCCAATATCCGGGGCAACAGTGGCATTCCACTCACGCCGCCACGTGCTTAGGTTTCGCCCGACCATAATGTCCCATTCCGACCGGATGAACCCCGAGAAGTTATCCAGATCCATCGATTTTCGGGCCTTATGCGGGGATTTGAACATGCTCACGGTCCAATCCAGCGGATCACGCACCACCCATACAATCAACGTGCGCGGATGATAGGCAACGGCGACCGGAAACCCGTGTTTCCACCCGTAATCACCCGTATGCGGCAGGCCGGTGTTGCGCGTAATCAACTCGCGCACAAAATTGGTGCCAGAGTTTCTTTCGCCGAAAACTTGAAAGTTCTCAAACGGGTGTTCGTGGCTTTGATGATAGTGAAACGGCGCACTAAAATCCGGGTGTTCAATGTTGTCTAAATCAAGAATACCGGACACGCTGTCACCCCTCAAACTGGCCTACAGTTAACTCTGTAAATCCTATTACGTTAATATTGCCCGAAAACCCAAGGCTTCGCAAACAGTCGCCCCAATCTGCGTCATTTACGACTCACTTGTGGCTCAGCGCCCTAATGCGGCAGCCTGAAAAACACGTCACGCAACAGCGCAATAGTATGACCCAGATCATCACATCCAGCCAGTTCACGAATAGAATGCATCGCCAGCATCGGCGCACCCGCATCAATGGTCGCGATCCCCATTTCAGCGGCCACAATCGGTCCAATAGATGTGCCCCCGCCTAGGTCATTACGGTATGAAAATGACTGCACCGGAATATCCAACAGCCCCGCCATATCCTTGATCCGCCCCGCCAGCGCTGGCGCATCCGCATAATGGCCGCGATGGCTGTATTTCAACGCGCAGCCCTTGTTCAATTCGGGCACTACCACATCATCGGTCGCTTCAGGGTGCAACGGATGTAACCCATGCGCCATATCCAACGATAACAAGCGCGAGCACGCCAAGGTCCGGTAGGTATCATCGCCTTGATACTCCTCCCCGCCCACAGCCATGCACAGCCGCGTAATCACCTGCGATAGAAATGTTGATTGCGCGCCTAATGAGGTCCGGCTGCCAATCTCTTCTGCATCAAATAGCACAATGGCACGGGTATGCTCTGTGGCCTCCGCCTCATCACACAGCGCCCGAATGGCACTGTAACAAGAAAACAGATTGTCCAACCGCGCGCCACTGATCATGCCGCCATTCTCACCAACACAGGTCGCATCCATCGCGTCAAACAGGCTGACATCCATCGCTGAAATGTCTTTCTCATCAATCCCGATTTCTGCGGCGATCAATGTTTTCAGATCATCCGCACCACCAACACCATCCCCATCAGCCGCAACCAGACAATCCATATGTTTTTGCGGATTTGGCTTTAGCCCCGGATCACGCAGGCTTTTGTCCAGATGGATCGCCAACCCGCTTGTACGCAGGCGCAACCTCTCGCTCTTGAACACAAACGGCTCTGCCTTGCCTTTCAGAAATACCGCGCCCGCAACGCCCAGATCGCGGTCCAACCACGATTGCAAAATAGGCGATCCATAAACCCCCGTCGTCAGAACACTCACACCCCGAGATTTCTTCAACGCTGTGGTTCTGGGTTTCAAACTTGGGCTATCGGTATGCGCGCCGACAATCGCCAAGCCATGCATGTTCAATGGCCCCGCGCCCGTGATCCATGCCGCGATGGTTTTGCCCGCACGTACCACGAACTGTCGTGCACCGGGCGCACTCGTCCAGCTTTCCTTCTCCGAAAGCTCCACAAACCCCGCTGCCGTCAGTAATTTACGCGTTTCTTGCACGGCGTGATAGGCCGTCGGAGCCGCATTCAGGAAATTCAGAAAACCAGTTGTGTCAGACACTTATAAACCTCATGCAATACGGAAATTCAGGCTGCTTCTGCGCGTATTTGACCTGTGATCGCACTGGAACGCAAGCACATCAACGCCACGGCGACCAAAACCACCTCTACCAAAATCTCTGTGGCGCGAATGCAGAAATATCGCACGTCGGGGCTCGCCCTTGCACAACATCGGCGACCACCCGTCCGGTGATTCCCCCCAATGTCAGGCCTATATGCTGATGGCCAAAGGCAAACACCACATGCTCTGATTTTGCCGATGTCCCGATAACTGGCAGCGCATCCGGCATTGTCGGGCGATGTCCCAGCCACTCGCTGTCAGGCGTTCCCAACGGGCCAAACATTTCCTCGGCCTTGCGCCGCAAATAGGCGGGCCTTGTCGCATTAAACGGTGCATCCACTGCGGCGATTTCCACAGTTCCGGCCACACGCAAACCCTGCGCCATAGGGGTCGCGTAAAATCCGGCCTCGGCCCAACCAACCGGGCGCGTTAGCTTTGCCCGCTGTTTGCCATACACAACATGATAGCCCCGCTCGGTGCCCAGCGGCAATTTCTCTGCCCCCGTACCCTTAATCTCACCAGAGCGTGCCCCCGCGGCAAGGGCGCATTTCCCCGCACGCACCTCTTGGCCATCGGCCAGATGCACCGTCACGCCGTCTTGATCTGGCTGCACACACGCAACGCCCTGCTGAACTGATGTACCGCCCAGCGCAACAAAGTGTTTATGCAACCGCACCACCAATTCTTGCGGGTCTTGCACATGGCGTATCCCCTTGAATCGCAGCCCCCGGTGCACGGGCAACCGCAACTCAGGCTCCAGTTCCAACACCTCTTGCGGGCCTAGGATATCAAATTCAACACCCAGTTTTTTGCGCAGCGCATTTCCTGCCTCTGATGCCTCATACCCTGCCCGCGTGGATGACACATACATGCAGTCATTGCTCACCATCAGATCTTGCGCGCCCGCATCGTTCAGCAATGTTTCCAAACCGTCATTCGCCTGCGCCAAGATTTGCGCCAAGGCCTCGCTGATTTTCTCAACCTTCCCCGGTCGGCAATTTGCCAAAAACGATAGCATCCAACGCGGGTTGCGCAGCCCATGCATGATGTCAAAGCTCAGCGGGCTTTCTGCACTGCTTAGCAATGTGGGCAATGACGTTATCACCGACGGGCTATTGATCGGAATGCACGCATAGGTCGCGATCACGCAGGCCGACCCAGACGTGGTGCCCGAGCCGGGCGTGTTGGGATCGGCGATCAACACCTTTAACCCCTGCTTTTGCGCCCACAACGCAATTGAGACGCCGACAATGCCCGCCCCAATAACAATCAGATCGTGATCCTCAGCCGCCACTTTTGACATCCTGTCCCGTGTTCAAATGCAGATCGCTCAGGTTCAGCGCGGCAAATTCACAGCGCTGCCTTGAACAATCCCGTCAGGTTTTCCTCGGTCAACTCAATCGGGTTGCCGCCGCAACTTGGATCACTGATGGCCCCCTTGACCAGCTCAGGAATAGCCGCCTCTGTAACACCTAATTCAGACAGGTGGCGCGGAATGGCGAAACTGTCATTCAACTCCTGCACAAAGCTCTGGAACCCGTCAAAACCACCGCTAATCCCCAGAAACTTTGCCGCGCCGTCAAATCGTTCGGCAATCACCGGCGCATGGAACGCCAGAACCGTAGGCATGCAAACCGCATTGGTTGTCCCGTGATGCGAGTTAAACTGTGCCCCAATCGGGTGGCTCATGGCGTGAATGGCCCCCAGCCCCTTTTGAAACGCCGTCGCCCCCATAAAGGCCGCCGACATCATCTGCCCCCGTGCGTCCAGATCGGTGCCATCGGCATAGGCGCGCGGCAGGTATTCCTTGACCAAACGCATCCCCTCCAGCGCGATACCCTGCGACATCGGATGATAATGCGGCGAGCTATAGGCC
The DNA here is from genome assembly GCA_964021645.1 of uncultured Cognatishimia sp. Lineage (GTDB taxonomy): Bacteria > Pseudomonadota > Alphaproteobacteria > Rhodobacterales > Rhodobacteraceae > CANLDA01. The sequence goes on from CAXIAD010000029.1 coordinate 21,178, forward strand.
TCCACACAATGGGCAAAGGCATCCAACCCCGTTCCCGCCGTGATAAAGCGTGGCATGCCCACCGTCAGCTCGGGGTCGCAGATCACAACAGCCGGCAATATCTTGGGGTGAAAGATGATCTTTTTGACATGGGTGACGCTATTGGTGATGACACTTGCGCGCCCCACTTCTGATCCCGTGCCCGCCGTTGTCGGCACCGCAATAATCGGCGCGATCGCATCGGCATCGGCCCGCGTCCACCAATCGCCAACATCCTCAAAATCCCAAACAGGCCGCGTTTGGCCCGCCATAAAGGCCACCATTTTCCCCAGATCCAAGCCCGAGCCACCGCCAAAGGCAATCACCCCATCGTGCCCCCCTGCCAGATAGGCCGCAACACCCGCCTCTAGGTTCTTTTCGTTGGGGTTCGGGTCAACCTCGCTGAACAGGCCCCTGCCTAGCCCCGCGGCCTCCAGAATATCCAATGTCTGCGAGGTTATCGGCAAATCCGCCAATCCCTTATCCGTCACCAATAGCGGGCGTTTCAGCCCCGCAGCAGCGCATGCATCCGGCAATTCTTTGATCCGGCCAGCGCCAAATTTAATTGAGGTCGGATAGGACCAGTTTCCAACAAGGCTCATGTCGTTACTTTCTCTAAAGGATATATTTCAACCACATCAATTTGCGCGCGCCACACATCAAGCGCGCTTGCTTTCAAAGGTCACGCGCGTTCAAATCCCCGCGCGACCTCATAATCTGTGACCACCCGGTCAAACTCTTCGATTTCCCACTCAGCCGCACGGCTATAGTGATCCACCACATCGTCACCCATGGCGGCGCGCAACATCACTGACCCCTTTAACGTGCCCATTGCATCACGCAAACTATGCGGGATCTGCCCAGAGTCCCCGTCATATCCATCCCCCTTAAACGGCGGATCAAGCTCCAGCTTTTCCTCGATTCCAGCAATTCCCGCCGCCAGTTGTGCCGCTATCGCCAAATAGGGATTCAAATCAGATCCCCCGACCCGGCATTCAACCCGCACAGCCTTGCTGCCATCTCCGCACAGTCGGAACCCCGCCGTGCGATTATCCACCGACCAGATCGTGCGCGTTGGCGCGAAAGTACCCTTTTGAAACCGCTTATAGCTGTTGATATAGGGGGCCAGAAAATAGGTGTAATCCGGCGCGTATTTCAGCAAACCCGCCATGTAATGCTTCATCAATTGGCTCATGCCCAGCGCATCATCGGCATCAAAAAATGCGGGCTGGCCATCTTTCCACAATGACTGATGCACATGGGACGAGCTGCCGACCCGATCTTGATGCCACTTGGGCAAAAACGTCACCGCATGCCCCTGCTGCCATGCAATCTCTTTGGTGGCATGTTTGGCGATGGTATGGAAATCCGCCGTATCCAGCGCCGCCGCATATTTGATGTTCAGCTCTTCTTGCCCGGCTTCCGCCTCGCCTTTGGTGTTTTCCACCGGAATGCCCGCATTCCACAGATGGTTCCGCAACGGGCGCATGACATGTTCTTCTTTGGTGGTCTGTAGGATGTGGTAATCCTCATTATACCCGGAAATCGGCACCAAATCGCGGTATTTATCTTTGCGAATGTCATCGAAACTTTTCTCGAACAAAAAGAATTCCAGCTCCGTCGCCATCATCGCATCATACCCCAACGCCGCGATCCGGCGCAGCTGCGCCTTTAGGATGGCGCGCGGTGAATGGGGCACCTCTTTGTGGGTGTGGTGATCCAATACATCACACAACACCATGACTGTTCCCTCTAGCCAAGGCACCGGCCGCAGCGTCGCCAAATCGGGCTTCATGACATAATCGCCATACCCGCTTTCCCAACTGGTAGAGGCATAGCCATCCGGCGTGGCCATCTCCAGATCAGTGGCCAATAGGTAATTGCAGCAATGGGTTTCTTCCCAGGCACTCTTGATGAAATGTCCGGCATGAAACCGTTTACCCATCAGGCGGCCCTGCATATCAACCAGACAAACCAGCACGGTATCTATCTCGCCTGCCGCAACCTGTATTTTCAGATCATCAAAACTCAGAATTCCGGACATGCGTTTTTCCCCATCGCCCAACAGTCGCCATCGCGATCCATTAGGGCACCGTGTTATGTGTTGAAGCAACGACCAAATCAGTTGACTAAAGGGCAGCTTGGTACGTCTGGATTGAGTGCACAAGCCCAGCCATGACGATGCCCCGCTCAAACACCCAGTTAAGGGCGCGCGCTGACATACACTGCCACGATCTGCGCCGCACTCAACCCTAGTCGATTGTGCGCAATACACGCGCCGGGCGCACCGATAATGGCCCCAAAGCAAATCCCAGACCCGCCAGCAGATTTGCCGCAACGCCCCCGATGACAATCAGCACAGCATTTGGCCAAATGACGTTGAAATCGGTCTCCAGCACGAAATAGGTCACCGCCCATCCGCCCGAAATCCCTGCCAACAAGGCCACGCCGCCCGCCGCAACCCCTAGCAAAGCGGCCCGTAACGCGAAACTTAGCAATATGCGCCGTCGCGTCGCCCCTAGGGTTTTCAGCACAGCCGCCTCATACTCGCGCGCACTTTGTCCTGCGGCTGCGGCACCGATTAACACCAGAAATCCGGTCAACAACGCTGTCGCTGCCCCGTACCCTGTGGCCGATGCCAAGCTGCCCAAAATATCTGTCATCCGGTCGATGGCATCGCGCACGCGGATCGCTGTTATGTTGGGAAATGCGTTTGACAAATCCCGCAGTATCGCACCCTCTGCTTCGCTTTCTGCATAGACCGTTGCGATGAAACTGTGCGGCGCGCCTTGCACCGCAGCTGGGTTGATTGTCAAAACAAACCCCATGCCCGCGGTCGAAAAATCAACCTCCCGCAGGCTGGTAATTTTCGCAACAATATCGCGGCCCAGGATGTTCAACGTCAGCTCATCCCCAACCGTCAGACCCAACTCCAGCGCCTCCTCGGCTGCAAAACTGATCTGTGGCGGTCCGGTGTAATCAGCCGCCCACCAACTGCCCTTGGTCACCTTGGTGCCCTCTGGCTGTTCTGCGGCATATGTCACGCCGCGATCGCCCCGAATGACCCAATGATCGCCCGCGATCTCCTCGGCTGATTGGCCGTTGATGCGCGTGATCCGGCCCCGCAGCATCGGCGCGCTTTGCACACGCGACACCGCCGGATCATTATCCAGCCGCTCCATAAAACCGGGCATCTGATCCTTTTGGATATCAACAAAGAAATATGACGGTGCCACATCCGGTAAATCCCGCGCGATCGCTCCGCGTAAATTACCATCAATCTGGCCAATGGCCGCCAAAACCGACAGGCCCAACCCCAGCGCAAGCACCACCGAAAGCGCACTTTCGCGCGGGCTGGCCACCGCAGCCAAGGCCCATCTTAGCGGCGCCCTGCGCCGCGCGCCCGCTCATAAATCGCGCCAATCGCCGCACACCAAAGGAGGCAACGACCAATAACAACATCGCCGCCGCGATCCCCCCCGCCGTCCAAAGCGTCAGCAGCCAAGACCCCGAAAACGTCGCCGCAGCCACAATCAAAGTGCCCACCAAAATCGCTGTCGCTACAACATACCGCGCCGCAGGCAACATCTTTGCCGAACCCAATGCATCGCGAAACAACGTTGCCGCGCGCACATTCTCCGCGCGTGCCAAGGGCCATAATGTGAATATCATCGCCGTCAACGCGCCATATAACGCCGCCTCAACCAGGGGCAGCGGATAGACCGCAATCACCGTAGGCACGGGCAGGTTCGCCGCCAATAGCGGTGCCAGTAAAACAGGGATCACTGCCCCCATCACCAGTCCAATGCCAATACCAACAAGGCTTAGCAGCGCGATCTGAATGAAATAGGTCAGGAAAATCGTGTTTCGATCCGCCCCCAGCGTGCGCAATGTCGCAATGACTTGGGTTTTGCCCGCCAGATAGGATTGCACAGCCGACGACACACCAACGCCCCCCACCGCAAGGCCAGCTAGGCCCACCAGAACCAAAAACGCGCCCAATCGTTCGACAAAACGCGCAATACCCGGTGCCCCATCGCGACTATCCAACCAGCGCATGCCAGAGCTTTCAAACCGGGCATCTGCCTCCAGACGTGTGGCTTCCAATGCGGCCTCCGGTGGCAGATCCAACCGGTATTTGGTGGTAAACAATGTGCCCTGCGCCAACAAACCCGAATTTGCCAGATCAACCGTGCGCACAATTGTCCGGGGGCCCAGCGCAAACCCGCTGCCCGCGCCATCTGGCTCATGGATCAACGCCGCCATCACCCGAAAATCCTGTGTGCCCAGCTTGAAAACTTGTCCGATTTCTAGCGCCAACCGATCCATCAACAAGGGGTGCATGACCGCACCGGGCAGCCCGTCCGCCCCGTCCAAGGCCGCCGCCAATGGCATCTCAGGCGCAAGCGTGACCGCCCCGACCAAGGGATAAAGATCATCAACCGCCTTCACTTGCGTCAATCCACGCTCAGCCGTGTCACCCGTGCCCACAACGGCCATTGACCGAAAATCAGCGACTTCCGACAATTGCGCCGCAGTGCCCGCCATCCAGCTCCGTTCTTCTGCGGTGGCAAAACGGTAGGTGAATTGCATTTCTGCATCGCCGCCTAACAGCGCGGCACCCTCGGCCTTTAACCCGGCCTCAATGCCAGACCGGACCGAGCCAATACCGGCAATTGCCGCCACACCCAGCGCCAGACACGCCAGAAAAATCCGAAACCCCTTAACACCGCCACGCAATTCACGCCGCGCAAACCGGGCCGCTAGGGCAACGCTCATTCTGCGGCCTCACGCAGGGTGTCAATCCGGCCATCACGCAGTTTGATCACACGATCACAACGCCGCGCTAATGCATCCGAATGCGTCACGAGTACCAATGTCGCGCCATACCGTTCACGCAACCCAAACAGCAGATCAACAATCGCCGCCCCGTTGGTTTCATCCAAATTGCCTGTCGGCTCATCCGCCAATAAAATATCTGGCCGCGGGGCCAATGCACGCGCCAAGGCAACACGCTGCTGCTCTCCGCCCGATAATTGCGCAGGATAATGATCAGCCCTGTGGCCTAATCCAACGGTCTCCAGCTCCTCGGCGGCACGCTCAAACGCATCTGGCACCCCTGCCAGTTCCAACGGCGTGGCAACATTTTCCAAGGCAGTCATCGTCGGGATCAGGTGAAAGCTCTGAAATACCACGCCCATATGGTCCCGCCGGAACCGCGCCAGCTGATCTTCGCTCATGGTGGTGAGTTCTTGGCCCAAGGCCGTAACACTGCCCGACGTGGCGTTTTCCAGCCCACCCATCAACATAAGAAGGGAGGATTTGCCCGATCCAGACGGGCCGACAAGGCCAAGTGTCTCACCTTTTTGTACATCCAGCGATATGCCGTGCAAAATATTAATGCGCCCGGCATTGCCATCCAGCGCCAAACGCGCATCTTCTAGAGTCAGTGCTGAAGACATAGGGGTATCACCTGCCAATGAGAACTTTTACGCAATATGGGGTCTTTGCCTCTGTGAGCAAGGCGTTCGTGCTTGTTCTTTGCCTATTTGGTAAACCAATTCTTGCTGAACCCATGCGCGTTTTGATGCTGGGGGATAGTTTGACCCAAGGATATGGTCTGCGAGAGGCTGATGGATTGGTGCCCCAATTGCAGGCCTGGCTTGTGGCGCAGGGCGAAGAGGCAGAGCTGATCAATGGGGGCGTGTCTGGTGACACCACGGCGGGCGGTCTGGCGCGTGTGGCGTGGTCGTTGACGCCGGATATTGATGCCGTGGTTGTGGCCCTTGGTGGCAATGACGTTTTGCGCGGGCTGGCTCCCGAGGGAAGCCGCGCAAATATTGCTGGAATTCTGGACATCACCACTGCACGCGGTTTGCCGGTCTTGGTCATCGGAATCAAAGCGCCGGGAAACTATGGGCCGCAGTACAAAGAGGCGTTTGATCGCATCCATCCCGAGTTGGCAAAGCAGCATGGTGCCTTATTCGTCGAAAGCTTCTTTGCCGCGATTGAGAAAGAAAGCCCGACCGCCTTGTTGGGGTTATTGCAGGCGGATGGGTTGCATCCAAACCCTGCAGGCGTGGCGCGTATTGTGGAGACCCTAGGGCCAGATATGCAGCGATTGATCGGCCGCATTCAGTGAGCGCAACATTCGCAAACGAGGCACTCCCGCCCCTGAACTGACGCCGCTATCGCGGCATCAATTCCAGCGTTGGGCCCGGCAACGCACCTTTGGTGCGCTGTTTGTCGCACTCTGACTGATTTCATTGCACAATTGATTAGCCATCGCGTTTATGGTCACCAGCTATGCGGTAAACGCCCTATACAAACGCGGGCAATGGGTATAGGGGGCGGTCTTGCCCTTTTGGCCTCACCTTATTGATCCGGACCTGTCTCTTGAAACAAGCACTCGCCGATGCGCTAGCCGACCGCGGCTATGAAACACTCACACCTGTACAGGAGGAGGTTTCCAAGCCCGAGCTTGCTGGCATGGACATGCTGGTTTCCGCCCAAACAGGCTCCGGTAAAACTGTCGGCTTCGGGTTGGCTATTGCCCCGACACTTCTGGGCGAGGCCGAGAAATTCGACCGCGCCTCAGCCCCTCTCGCACTGGTGATCGCGCCAACACGCGAACTGGCCTTGCAGGTCAAACGCGAATTCCAGTGGCTGTTTCGTAACGCCGGTGCCGTGATTGCATCCTGCGTCGGCGGCATGGACATGCGCGAAGAGCGTCGCAACCTGGAACGCGGTGCCCATATGGTTGTCGCCACCCCTGGCCGTCTGCGCGACCACATCACCCGCGGCTCTATCAATCTTGGCTCTCTGCGCGCTGTCGTGCTGGATGAGGCCGACGAGATGCTCGACCTTGGTTTCCGCGAAGACCTTGAATTCATCCTCGGCGAGGCCCCAACAGAGCGCCAAACCCTGATGTTCTCAGCCACCGTGCCGCGCGAAATCGCTGGCCTGGCCAAAAGCTACCAGAAAAACGCCCTGCGCATCGCCACCGCGAACGAGGCAAAACAGCACGCCGATATCGAATATCGCGCCCTGAATGTGTCTCAGCGCGACTCTGAAAACGCCATCATCAACGTGCTACGCTACTACGAGGCCCCCAACGCCATCGTATTCGCCAACACACGCGCCATGGTGAACCGCCTGACAACCCGCCTGTCCAACCGCGGCTTTCCGGTTGTCGCCCTATCCGGCGAACTGTCACAAGCCGAACGCACCCACGCCCTACAGGCCATGCGCGACGGACGCGCACGCGTTTGTGTCGCGACCGATGTGGCCGCACGCGGCATCGATTTGCCCAACCTTGATCTGGTGGTGCACGCCGAATTGCCCAACAGCCACGAAACCATGTTGCACCGTTCAGGCCGTACAGGCCGTGCCGGACGCAAAGGTGTCAGCACCCTAATCGTACCACCAAAAATGCAGCGCAAGGCCGAACGCCTGATGCACTCAGCCAAGGTCGAAGCCGTCTGGGCCTCCGCCCCTTCAGCTGACGAAGTCATGGCCAAAGATGCAGAGCGCATGATGGGTGATGACGTTTGGCAACAAGAGATCAAAGAATCCGAACAGCCCGCCATCGAGGCCCTGCTCGAAAAATTCGGTGTCGCTCAGATCGCAGCAGCCTACCTGCGCGCTTACCACGCACGCCACTCTGCCCCCGAAGAACTCTCCGTTGTTCAGGGTGCCACGCCGGAAAAACGCAAACCACGCGGTGAATTTGGCCCAACAATCTGGTTCTCCATTGCTGGCGGCACAAATGCAGGTGCCGAACCGCGCCGCATCCTGCCAATGCTGTGCAAAGTTGGCGACCTGACCAAAGACGACATTGGCCGCATCCGTGTTCAGGCCGATCAATCCTATGTCGAATTGCGCGAAGGCGCGGTTGCTGGCTTCTTGTCCAACGTCGGCACCAGCATGATGGTCGAAGGCGGCGCATCCCTGACCCAACTAGACAAACCCCCGGCAGTTGCCGATACACCGCGCCCAGCCTTCAAACCACGTGACGACAAACCTCGTGGTGGCGGTGGCTTTGACCGTGATCGCGGTGGCGACCGTGGTGCCCCCCGTGACAGAGACCGGGATCGTGGCAAAGATCGCGACAGCAAACCAGCCCGTAAATCAGAGCCGCGCGGCGAATACACCCCGCGCCCAGAAGGCGTCGTGACCCCGATTAAACCACGTCGCAAATCTGCCGAAGGCGGCTTTGACTCGCGTAAACCCGGTGGCAAGCCCAAAGGCCCGCCCCCGCCAAAGAGCCGCCCCAACAGCAAGAAAAACAAGGCCCGTGCACAGGCTGCCGGACCTAAAGCTGGCGCTCCCAAAGGCAAGGGCGGCACCTCCGCCCCACGTCGCGACAAACCATAATTATTGCGTCTCGCTTTCTCTGCTTCAGATCACAAGCGGGACACTTTAACACCAAACATGACGGCAGATGCGATAGTCTGCCGTCATGCTAAAATCCCCCCAAACGCCCCCCAAAACATGCATCAGGCACCGGTCCTGATCCATCCGCTCATCAGACCCTGATGGCTCCGGTGGCCCACCTTCCACTTTCTATTGTTGTAGTCCCTAGCAACTTCTGCAAACTTTGAGTTCATGCAAGTTCAGCTGGGGAAAACTCAATGTCCGTATCCAAAGTTACTCAAATTCGAAACCTGCTAAAGAGTATCGAAACCGGAAACGCCGATGCAGTTGCCGTGGTAAACGAGGCAAAATACATCCAGCATAACCCTCAGACACATGAGGGCAGCGAAGGGCTGGCCTTATTGTTCAAGCGGCTTTCAAAAACCGAACCCAAGGTCAACATGGTGCGCGGATTTGAAGACGGTGATTTTGTGTTCGCCCATATGGAATACGACTTCGCCAGCAGAAAAATCTGCTTTGAGGTCTTTAAATTCAGTGATGGCCAAGCGGTTGAGCATTGGGACAACATCCAAGAAAGATTTGCCCCCAATTCATCGGGCCACAGCATGGTGGATGGGCCAACCGTGGCCTGCGATCACGAGATGACGGAAACCAACCGGTCCCTTGTTCAGGCTTTCGTTGAAACCGTTTTGATCTCAGGACAGCTCGACCGGCTTGCAGATTACGTTCATGCAGACAACTATGTTGAGCATAACCCAAATCTTGAGGATGGGATGCAATCGCTTCATACGGCATTGTCGCAGCAAACGCAGGGCCAGCGGCACATCACCTATCAACAGCAGCACCGTGTTCTTGCTGAGGGCAATTTTGTTCTCAGCGTAAGCGAGGGCACCCGACACGGGAGCCACTCAGCCTTCTACGATTTGTTTCGTATCCAGGATGGAAAAATTGTCGAGCATTGGGATACGACGGAAACAATCGTACCCCGAGAAGAGTGGAAGAATACCAACGGCAAGTTCTAAGCCGCCCTTCACTATTTCCAATAGGTCCAAAAACGCAAAAACCCCGCCAAATTGACGGGGTTTTTTAGGTAATTCCCTCACCAATGGTCAGGGATACCCGTATCGCTCGCTTAGACCATTATGGCCCGCTGCGATTTATGCCAGTGCTAGGTTCACAGCCGACTCGCGGCCATCACGGCCAGGCTCGATGTCGAAAGTTACTTTTTGGTTGTCGGCCAAACCAGTCAGACCTGAACGCTCAACAGCTGAAATGTGTACAAACACATCGCTGCTTCCGCCTTCTGGTGCGATAAAACCGAAACCTTTAGTTGCGTTGAACCATTTTACGGTGCCATTAGCCATCGTTATTCTCCTAAGTAAACTGCCCACGGAATGCGGCAGGTCGGCAAAGTCAGTGCAAGATCGAGAGTACTGAGCCGAAAGGAGCAGAGGGTCGATAGTGGTAACGTCGCAAGCGCAGCTATGGGTTAGGTTCACCGCTTTCTCAAGTGAAATAATCAGCAATCGGCTAAATCTCCCTGAAATTACATGGTTTCTCCCCATTTCACGTTTTTCTGCGTCAATTTTATTTTACCAGTTGATAAAATTTTGAACCTATGACAGCTTATATACTCTAAGGTGCGGCGTGTTTTGTTGGATCACATCCCAAATACACCGCGTTCGAAGCATCCATGTCTCATGGGCGTTTCGAAATAGCCAAACGATGTGTCTGTGGAGGGAACATGACCGAAACACCGTTAAGCGAAGGTATTGTAGCAGGGCGTCTAAGCTCGGCACAGCTGGCCGATAATTTCACCGATCTGCATCCGCGTCTGGATGACCACGAGGCACTTGTTGCCGCGGATCGCTGCTATTTTTGCCATGATGCGCCGTGCATGACAGCCTGCCCGACCGATATCGACATCCCGCTATTCATTCGCCAGATCGCCACCGGAACACCCGAGGCAGCGGCGAAAACCATCTTTTCTCAAAACATTCTCGGCGGCATGTGTGCCCGGGTCTGCCCCACCGAAACCCTCTGCGAAGAGGTCTGCGTACGTGAAATCGCCGAGGGCAAACCGGTCGAGATTGGCCGCCTTCAACGCTTCGCCACGGACACGCTGATGCGGGCAAGTAAACATCCCTTCACCCGCGCGAAGTCGACCGGAAAAAGCGTCGCGGTCGTCGGGGCAGGGCCGTCGGGTCTGTCTTGTGCGCAC
>CAXIAD010000030.1:0-31002 GCA_964021645.1 uncultured Cognatishimia sp.
CAGAGTGGTTTCATGCGGCCCGCCATCCTGAAGGGTTTCATCCTGAACGGTTTCAGGCTGATGATCCGTTTCGTCGGTAAATTCTGCGGGTGATTCTGCGTGAGGCGTGGCGGCCTCCCCTGCCCAATCATGCGCTGTATCCTCAGCAACGGACTGCGCGTCATCAAAATCACCGGAAGCCGCGAATTCTTGCGGGGCGTCAACCGCCTGCTCATCCTCATGCTGGGGCTGGTCAGGTGTTGCAACGTCGCGCTCTTCGATACGCAACGACGGTGTCAGCACAAGCCGATCCGGGGTTGGCGTCGGCGCGGGCTGCGAAATCGGTTGAATTTCAGGTTGGCGCAGAAAACGCGGGCCAGCTGTGGGATCACGTTTGGCGTCAGAAAGAACAATAGGAGAGGTCGCGGCAGGTGCCGGATTTACCTGAGCGGCGCGTGAAACGGACAGCTTTTTAGGGGCAGCAGCGGCGGCTGTGCCATCGTTGGAAACCAGACGACGGATAGAAGACAGGACATCCTCGATCTCCGTACTTTGCACCGGATCAGACATTCAGAAAACCACTCATAACCTCATTAAGAGTGTAGCCTTTGCCGTGCCATCACACAACAGTCTCTCACCAGCCAGATAGAGAAGATTAAAGTCACATTGCGCGCGCCCCCAAACGTGGTCCAACGCGGCTCCCGTAGATGGTTGCGCAAAATCGACGGCGTTTGGACACGGGATTTGGGGAATGGGGAGCCACAGCGGAAAGCAAAAAACCCACAAAACAGCTGGGTTTTGTGGGTTTTTGATGGGTTTTGAGGCGGTATCGCGCGATAAGTGGCCCTAGTCTTTGCCAAGCTTTCGCAGCACCTTGTCCAATTGTTTACCCCGTTTGCTAACCAAGGCGGGGGCATCTTTGACCTGATTGTAATAGGCCGCAGGATCATATTGCTCAATTTTCAGGTTGAGATGATCGGCGGTCAAAAGCCCCATCGAGGCCAGAAGTGAATAGGCCGCAATGAATTCGTTAGAGCGCGCTGTGATTCGGTCAGATTCGGCATCCAGCAAGACCTGTTCTGAATTCAACACATCCAAGGTGGTGCGCGATCCCAGAGTTGCCTCTTCGCGCACGCCCTCAAAGGCCAAGCGCGCGGCGCGAATTTGACCTTCGCTGGCCACACGTTGCGCGCGCGTGGCCGATAGGGTCGCCCAAGCGGTGCCCGCTTGGCGTTCCAGACCGATGCGCGTCAGATGCAGGCCCGCGCGTGTCGCATCGCGTTGCGCCATGGTTTTGCGCAGCAATGCGGAAAGCTGGCCGCCGTAATAAATCGGCTGTGACAGGCTGACGGAGAAATTCGCACCATCGCTGAAATCAGAGGAGCCTTGGGTTTCTGTTTTGCTAAGGCTGCCATTGAATTTGACGGTCGCGCCCATCTGTGCGCGGGCACGTTGAACCGACAGCTCTGCTGTGGCGACATCGTGCTGGGTTTTGATCATGTCAGGGTGGCGCGACACGGCAACTGCCTTGGCCGCGTCGGCGGTTTTAGCGGTGGCCGGAAGGCGTGACGGGGCGCGCAGATTGCCGGGTTTGTGACCAATCGCAACGGCGTAAACCTCTCTTGAGGCCATCAGATTGCCGTGAGCCACAGCGAGGGAGGCGCGCGCACCTGCAAGGGCTGCCTCTGCGAGGGACACATCAGTTCGCGTGACCTCTCCGACCTCAAAGCGGTCCTTGGCGGCGCGCAATTCGCGATTCAATAGACGCAGGTTATTTTGGCGCAGCGTCAGGATTTCGTTGTCGCGGCGCACATTCATAAAGGCCTGAACCGCATTCAACAGCACCTGTTGCTCAACCGAAATCAGGCTTTGACGGGTGGCGAGAACGGTTTCTTTTGCGGCGGCGATGGCCAAGTTGGTTGCGCCATTGTCATAGAGCAATTGTTCAATCGACAGCCCGATGGTGGCGGTGGTGGCATTGGATGACGCGGTCACCCCGCCGGTCGCTGTCGAGGAAAACCGCGAATAGCTGCGCTGTGCAGTTGCGGACCAGCCAATGATCGGACGCACGGCGGCAAAGGCAATGGCGACATCCTCATCGGCGGCCCGTAGCAGGGCGCGGTTTTGATCCAGCAGGCCACTGTTATTATAGGCGCTAACAAGAGCATCACCAAGCGTCTCGGCAATCGCGGTTACCGGCGCCATGGCCGCAATCGCGGCAGAAGCGACGCCCGCCAGAATACGCTGTCTCAAGTTCATATTTGCTCCCTCGGTCACAATTCTTGTGCGCGCCGTACCAAATTATCGTACCAAATTACCCTGCCAATTCATCGGCCCAGATTACCGTGCCAAATGCGCCCGTTTTAGGCAGCTTTGGCCACGATTACCTGATTACAAGGTAAAGGCGCGGTGTTTTTCAAACCCCGGCAAGACCGGCGCACCTGCGTTAAACGAAAACCGCCAAGTGATCTCTCCGTCCAGGCGATAGCCAACCCGAACGACACCCAAAGCGCCCTCCATGAACAGACATACGATGCGCCCGCCCTCTTTCAACTGGTTGAGCAAATTTTCTGGCAAATATTCGACAGCGCCCTGAATGCTGATGATGTCATAGGGGCCGTGTTCTGGCGCGCCTTCGGTCAGGGCGGCGTGGTGCATGATCACATTGTCAGCCCCCACATCGGACAAAAGGGCATGTGCCTCATTGACGAGATCCTCGTCATCCTCAACCGCGACGACGGCCTCGGCGATATGGGCAATGACTGCGGCCGAATAGCCCAGCGCGCACCCGATATCGAGCACCATTTCATCGTTTTGAATGTCCAGCGCGTCCAGCATTTTGGCCAATGTGCGCGGCTCAAGCATAACGCGGCCCTCAGCAACGGAGAGATTACCGCCAACATACGCGGCCTCACGTTGGGCAGTGGGGACGAATTGTTCACGCGGCACAGAGAGCATCGCATCGATCACGGGGAATTTTGTCACATCCGAAGGGCGGACCTGTGTGTCGACCATGGTTGTGCGGCGGGCTGTAAAATCAGGCATACTAAACTCGTTCGTTCAGATTCGGGTTAGCCAGTCTTGCCACATTCAAGATGTAGGGGCAACGGCGGTATCTGTAAAACACGCTTCAACCCTCTTGCAGCCGGAAAAGAGATCAGCTATTGCGCTCACATCCACAGGGTCGGCGAGTTGGCGGAGTGGTGACGTAGCGGATTGCAAATCCGCGTACACCGGTTCGATTCCGGTACTCGCCTCCATTTTCCTAATTAGAACAATTCACTATAGACAGGAAACCACTCAGGCTCTCTGGTGGGTTTTCGAGTGAGTTAGCGACAACACGCGAAAAGGCTATTCTGAATTCGGTGCTGAGCCAAAATCACCAATTCTTGAAGGGCTTTCCGAAATAACTGCCCTGCCCCGCGTTGATAGGCTGTGCAGCTTGCTGGTGACTGGTTTCGCCGCGTGGCCCGGACAAGCAAATTCATTTGATGGAAAAAGGATAACGCGTTTTCCAAGGCCCCAATTTGCGCGGGCGTGGTTGGGTTTGTCATCTAAATGCGCCGGTCGCGGGCATATTTTGGTCAGCGAAAGCTTGCTATATGCAGGGAGTTGACACTACACCAAAGACTGGGCGAATTTGATGAAAAGCGCCCAAAATGGAGCTGCAAAAGGAAATGCCTTGAGGATTGCCGCTCATATTTGGGATCGATGTCTGTTTCGATTTCGCATCGCCATGTTCACGCTTAGAGCGCGGCAAAAATCTGCTCTCCTTCCTCCGGGTGAAATCCTGCGCCTTGACGAAATGGAAAGGTCGGATCGTCAGGCTTTGCTAAAGCTGGCCAAAGTCCATGGGACTGTTTTCAAAGGCACAATTGATGGTCGGTTTGCTGTTTGTATCCTTGGCAACAAATTGGCACGCCGTCTGCTTGGGGATTTCAGGTCGGCTCTTAAGCCTGTTACAATTGATGTTTCTCGCCTGTTTCCCGGTGAATTCATGCGCGGCATGGGGGGGACAACCCATAAGCATTACCGCGCTATTCTGACACGTGGATTGAGCGACACAGACCTAGGCAAATTCGAGCCAAGCATGCGCCAGATGATCAAGGGGCATCTGGAGGATTTCGCCGACAGCCCCACGGACCCGCGCCAGCGGTTTGATGACGCTCGCCGTTGGGCGGCTACGTTGTCGGAAATCACATCGAGCATGTTGATACAGGTGGTTCTTGGTGCGGAGCCGGGATCGAAACTGTCGCGGGATTTGTTGGGTGTTTATCGTGATCTTGGGCCTAACGGCGTGGCATGGAATGTGGGTGACAGGCAGGTTGCAGCCTATCAAGACCTGCGCCAACGCCTGAGGCAAACCCTGACGGATGCACCGGTAAACGGATTGATCGGGATGATTGCCAGTCAGGAACAGGGTCAGGGCCAGATCGAAGAAACGATGCTAGGCAATCTGATCTATATGGTCGAGACAGGCCGCTATGACATGCGGGGTTTGTTCCGCTGGATTTCAAAATATGCGGCGGAAAACCCGGATTGGGTGGAACGGATCGCAAGCGCCCCTCCTCAGCAAAGCAGGACGATTGCCGAGGCTTTTGTGCAGGAAGTTTTGCGGTTGGATCAGAGCGAGCGTCTTATGCGTGAAGTGTTAGAGGATATTGTTTTTGAGGGGCATTTCATCCCAAAAGGCACGCTTTTGCGGGTGTGCATGTGGGAGGCGCATAAAGCCGAAGAAACCTTTGACGATCCTTTTGAATTTCGGCCCGAGCGATTTCTGAATGAACAGGCCTTTGGCGAAAAATTCTCGCCTTTCGGGCTTGATCAGCATCATTGCCCGTTTTCAGTATTTTCCATCAAGCTAGCCTCACTATTTTTGACGGAGTTAGCCTCGGGTTTTGAGATAAGCGCGGAGGGTGGTGATCCAGCGGTGCGCGGGCCATATCATTGGGAGCCGTCGCTAGATTTTTCGGTTAGCCTCTCGCGCGTCAAAAAGGCATGACAACGAAAATGACCGTTTCCCCAACCGACATAGACAACCTGTATTGTCTGTTTGCACGACAGGCCGATGAAACGCCGGAAAAGGTGGCTGTGGTCGATTCCGAGGGGGAGAGCACCTATCAGGCCCTACGTGTCCAATCTGAATCTGTGCATGCTGCTTTGGTGGCACGAGGAGTTTCTGAGGGCAGTGTTGTTGCCATTCTGATGGAGCGCAGTGCCGATCTATTGGCAGTGACATTGGGTGTTTTACGGGCGGGTTGTGCGTTTGTATCGCTTGATCCCAACGATCCACCTGCACGGCTGACGGGCATGATATCACGCTGCAAGGCAGCGGTTATGTTCACGGATGCGCCCCTTTCGCTTGTGCAATTTGTGACGGCAGAAATTCCGGATTTGGTGCCTATTGTTCCCGCAGAGTTGCGCGTGACAGACGCGGATGCCGTGCCACAGGTTGCACGGGGGATCGACGGGCTGGCGTATTTGCTTTTCACCTCCGGGACGACGGGAGAGCCAAAGGCCGTAATGGTGTCGCAGTCAAATGTTGTTCATCTGTTATTTTCGGCTGAGCGGTTGTTGAATATCACGTCTTCAGACCGGTATCTGGCCGTTTCCACCGTTGCGTTTGACGCCTCGATCATTGAGTTTTTCCTGCCGCTTATGGTGGGGGCGAGTTTACTGTTGCGAGATGGTAACCTGTTGTTGTCACCTAACAAACTTTGCTATGATATCAGAGAAAACGGCGTGACCATCATGCAAACCAGCCCGTCAGTTTGGGCGATGATTTTGAAAAAGGCCGACGATTTTCCGCGCCTACGCATTGCCATTACCCACGGCGAAGCGGCACCAAGGGATCTTGCTGATAAGCTGGTGAATCTGGCTGACTATGCCTTCAATATGTATGGCCCGACGGAAACAACTGTTTGGGCAATTGGGTGTCATCTTGCGGTGGAGAGCGGCGGATCAACGGCAGCGGCCTTTGCGCCGATTGGCCAGCCTATGACGCATGTTCGCGCCTTTGTGGTCGATGATTTTGGGCGGGTTTTGGACGCAGAAACCGAGGGGGAGCTTTGGCTGGGTGGTGACGGTGTGTCCATGGGGTATTGGGATGATGCGGCGCAGACAGAGGCCAAGTTTCAGCAGCTAGATACCGGCCGCATGTATAAAACCGGTGACCTTGTTCGACAAAGCAACGACGGCAGGCTGCACTTTCTTGGTCGTATTGATGATCAGATTCAACTTAGTGGCGTCCGTGTTGAACCGCTGGAAATTGAGGCCGTGGTGCGGGACCATCCCGAAGTAGACAGGGCCGTTGTCACTTGGTTTGAGGATGCAAAACAAAAGCGGCAAATTTTGGTTGCTGTTGCCCCCTACGTAGGCACCTCGCCTACAGAGGATGACATTCTGGAGTTTCTCGCGACACGCCTACCGCGCCGGATGATGCCATCGTGCATTTTGGTGCTGTCAGAGCTGCCGCTGACGGCAAACGGGAAAATCTCGAAAGCCGGGCTGCGTCTCTCTGCTGTGCAACGCCAATCGCGCGCGGCGGCGTCAGTGCGCACGGTTTCCGCCAAGGAATATCGCAGCCACACGGAGAGAGAGGTGGCGGAATGCTGGCAGCATGTATTGGGCACAAGCGTTACGTCCCGCGACCAGCAGTTCTTTTTGATGGGCGGGGATTCGCTTTCGGCGGTCTATATGATTTCAGAAATCGAATTGATTTACGGCATCGAGCTTCAGGTAAATAGCGTATTTGAAAACCCCACGATCAGAACTTTTGCACGCCATATTGATACTGTCCGGTTTAACGCAAATGCCTTGAACGGCCAAGGGATGGTGGTGCCAATAGGCCAGCCAGATCCGAAAGTGACACCGCTGTTTTTCTGCAATGTCGATCTGTGTGTGGCGCGTAAAGGGGTCTGGACGGCAGGTGTGCCGCTATATGCTGTCATGTATTGGTCGATGGGCGAAGGATTGGCCCGAGCTGCCTCTATTGAAAAGCTGGCGGCCTTGATGCTTGCACAGATCAGGGCAGTGCAAAGCAAGGGGCCGTATCGTCTGGGTGGATATTCCTTTGGCGGGTTGCTTGTGTTTGAAATGGCACGACAATTGCGCAGCGCTGGCGAAGAGGTGGCGTATCTATTCCTATTGGACCCTACCCCACCCGGTGCGCCGTTAGCGGGGGCAAGTTTACGACAGCAGGCCGTCGATCGCGTGGAAAAAATTGCCCGAGGCCCGGCGAATGCGGGATGGGCGGCATGGCTGCGCATGCTGGTTCCAGTGCCTTATGGAACAACGAAATGGCTGAGGGATAAGACCAAGATCATGGCCCCCCTATACGAATTGGTCGATTGGCGCGTTCGCAATCCCAATAAGTTTAAGTGGTTACCCATCCCCTTGCATATATGGCCAGCATACGCCCATTTCGCGCGGCCCCTGATCGCAAGTTACAAGCCTGAGCCCTATCACGGGCGGGCGCTTTTGGTGGATTGCGCCGACGGGCATGGTGGCACTTCGGCATATAATGCATTGTTGCAGGGGGACGTGGAGCGGTTGCATCTAGATACCGAGCATACAATGCTTTTTCGCGAACCGGATCTGGGCCGTTGGATGAGTTGGCTGGCGCAAAGAAATCAGAAAAATCCCTAATCAGGGCGTCAAATCTGGTGCCCCGTTGGGGCGCTGTGTTCTATTTTGGCGCGGGGAATGGATGTCGGGGCCTTACGCCCCAATCGCCGCCTGCAATTCTGCGCGAAAAACCCATTCATCCAAATTGTATTCGCGACACGCATCAATCACCGTGTGAAACGGACCAACCATACAGCCGACACATAGCATCCGGTGGCGCAGGAAAACCGTGATGGTTTCTGGCCATAGGGTCATCAGCGTATCCAGCGCCATATCAGGATCATCTAACGTAGGGTGTCTCATAAGGCGGACTCCTTATTTGTAGGTCATTCTAGCCGCCCAATCGGTACAGACGTTGTGCAAGCGCAAACTTTGCGTTGGCGACACCTGTTACTGCCTGATCCATGACAAGCAAATGGAGGACAAAGGGATGGCCGAAATCCTGACAAAGTCACGGGCGCGCAACATCTTTTACGCAGGGTCGCTATTTTTCGTGATCATCTTTGTCGTGCTGAGCGTGCATTCGCACCGCTATGTGGTGAGCACGTCAACCGCCGGCATGCCGCTAAGCGATGAGGTCCGGCAGGGCAAACATATCTGGGAACGACATTCCTGCATCAACTGCCACACGCTGCACGGAGAAGGCGCGTATTTCGCCCCGGAATTGGGCAATGTGATGACCCGCTGGGGTGTTGAAGACGATGCCGAGGCCGCAGCAGACGTATTGGGAAGCTGGATGGAAGGCCAACCCAGCGGCATCGAGGGGCGTCGCCAGATGCCCTATTACGAGCTGACGGCAGACGAAGTACGCGCATTGGCTGAATTCCTGCGCTGGGCCGATCAAACCGACACCCAAGGCTGGCCACCCAATGATGCTGGTTAAGGAGGAAAGACGCGATCCGAAAACTGCAAACCGGTTCTCGGAGCAAATTGCGCGAAAAGGAAAATCATCATGAAATATCAATCTCAAAAAGTCGCATATGCCTACTTTTTATGCGCGATGGCCCTCTTTGCCGTTCAGGTATTGGGCGGGCTTCTTGCCGGGTGGATCTATGTGTCACCCAATTTTCTGTCGGAGCTATTACCGTTTAATATCATCCGAATGATCCACACGAACGCGCTGATCGTCTGGCTGTTGCTGGGCTTTTTCGGGGCGGCCTATTTTCTGGTGCCCGAGGAATCCGAGCGCGAACTATACTCGGTCAAGCTGGCCTATATTCAGCTGGCCATTTTGATGATCGGCACCTTGGGCGCTGTGGGTTCGTATCTGGTTGGCATCCACGGGGGACGCGAGTTTCTTGAGCAACCGCTATGGGTGAAACTTGGCATTCTCGTCGCCGCGCTCATCTTTTTGTTCAACATTTCGATGACCGTTCTGGCGGGCAAGAAAACAGCGATCACCAATGTGCTTTTGATGGGGCTTTGGTTGTTGTCGCTGCTTTGGGTTTTTGCCTTTATCAACCCTGACAACTTGTCTTTGGACAAGATGTACTGGTGGTTTGTGGTGCATTTGTGGGTCGAGGCCACTTGGGAATTGGTCATGGCGGCGATCCTAGCGTTTCTGCTGCTAAAGCTGACAGGTGTGGACCGTGAAGTTGTGGAAAAATGGCTCTATGTGATTGTGGCCACTGCGTTGTTCTCGGGCATTCTTGGGACTGGGCACCATTTCTATTGGATCGGTCTGCCCGGATATTGGCAGTGGATTGGGTCAATCTTCTCCGCGTTTGAGGTTATCCCGTTCTTCTTGATGATGTCGTTTGCCTTTGTCATGGTTTGGAAAGGGCGTCGTAATCACCCCAACAAGGCCGCCTTGCTTTGGTCTTTGGGTTCATCAACCGTGGCGTTTTTTGGCGCGGGTGTTTGGGGGTTTCTGCATACATTCCATGGGGTTAACTTTTACTCACACGGAACGCAGATCACCGCAGCACATGGTCACCTTGCCTTTTACGGGGCCTATGTGGCGATGAACCTTGCGATCATCACCTATGCGATGCCGATCCTGCGTCAGCGTGATCCATACAATCAGGTTCTGAACATGGGATCGTTTTGGCTAATGACGGGTGGCATGGCATTCATGACATTTGTGTTGACCTTTGCGGGCACCATCCAGACCCACATGCAGCGTGTGGTTGGCGACTATTTCATGGACGTACAAGAAAGCCTGTCGATCTTTTATCTCATGCGCTTTGGTGCTGGGGCCTGTGTTGTGATCGGCGCACTATTGTTCGTGTATTCCATGTTGGTTGTGCGCAATCGCGAGGTCATTGAACCTGCCCCTGTGGCCGGAGAGTGATCATGAATGACATGACCCATCGACAAGCAGTGCCACATTACCATCCAAGTGGACAGGAATGTGTGCTGTTTGAGACGGCTCAAGCCAACCGTTTGCCCCTTCTTTTGAAGGGGCCGACGGGCTGCGGCAAGACCCGCTTTGTTGAACATATGGCGGCGAAAACCGGTCAGAAATTATACACTGTTGCCTGCCATGATGACCTGTCGGCGGCAGATCTGATCGGGCGTTATTTACTAAAGGGAGGCGAGACCGTTTGGGTCGATGGCCCCTTGACGCGGGCGGTGCGCGAGGGCGCGATTTGCTATCTGGATGAGGTGGTAGAGGCACGCAAAGACGTTACTGTGGTGTTGCATCCGCTGACGGATAACCGGCGCACGCTGATGATTGATCGCACCGCAGAAGAGTTGCAGGCCCCCGAGGGGTTTATGTTGGTCGCCTCTTATAACCCCGGTTATCAAAACGTGCTGAAGCGGATGAAGCCCTCTACGCGGCAGCGGTTTTTGTCGATCAACTTCGATTTTCCAACCGCAGAGATTGAAACAACCGTTGTCGCCCAAGAGAGCGGCATCGACATGGCGCGGGCGGCTGGGTTGGTGCGGCTGGGCGGGGCGATACGCAAGCTGTCGGGCATGGATCTTGAGGAAGGCGTGTCCACACGTTTGCTGATTTATGCGGCAACATTGATTACTAGCGGCGTGGCCTTTGATACCGCCATCGAGGCGGCAGTGACACAGCCGCTAAGTGATGATCCTGACATACAACAAGCGCTGCGCGATCTCGTCGCCGCAACATTCGGGTAGGCGGACATGGACCTGCGCCCCCTTGATCTGATGGAGCCGGAGGAAACTGTTGGCAAGCTGTGGCATGACATGGCCGAGGGGATGGGGGCCGGTGTTCACCATCCGGGTGCCGCAGTTGCGCTAGCTGATGTGCGCACCAGTTTGGGAGTGTTATTTCGCGCCCTCGGGGGAGCAGCCGGAGTTGAGTTGTTAGAAGCCCCGGCCCAATTGGTACAACACCAACGATCCCTGCGTCGCCGTGTGGCTGTGGAGCGTGACAAAATCCAAATCGCCAGCTTTGACGGCAATGGGTTGCGCTTGCCTACGGTAATGGATTGTTTTGCCGATCCGGCGCTAAACCGTGCTGCCTATTTCTGGCTAACAGCGGTGGCCGCCTGCACTGATGTTGAGGCCATGGCGTTACCGCATTCGGGCCTTGATCCCTATGAGTTTGATAAGGCCCAGATCGCGGCGAATGCCCAGTCAAGCGCGCGGGCATATGCGCGTTGTCTTGGGCTGCAAAGCGCATATGCTGAAATGACTGGGTTGATTTTGGCAGGCCGTCCACAGTTGGCGTTACCCTCAGCAGAGGCCGCGATTGAGCGGTCCATTTGCCAGCAACTAAACGGTGAAACTGCCGAGGTGCCTATCGGTGCGCCGCAAAAATATACCCCGTTTCGGCCCGTGCCGATCTGGCTACGCTTTGCCAGTTTTGTTTCGGGAGACGTCGCCGCCGAGGCCAGCGAAACCGACGGCCCACCCCCAAGCGCAACAGTGACAAAACGCAAGCTGGGACTGCGCAAAGATCGGGGTGAGGCCAACCGCAAGGACAGCTTTATCATGCACCGGTTTGAATCGATCCTGTCATGGGTGGAATCGATGAACCTGAACCGGTCTGTTGACGATGATGATGACGAAAACGCCCAAAAGGCGGCGGATGATCAGGATGACATCACGCTATCAAAGGTGGATAAACGCGCAGCGACGCGGTTGCGATTGCACCTTGATCTATCCCCAGCTGATGCCGATCACGAAGCGTTGGCAAGCGAATTCACCTACCCCGAATGGAACCATCAAAGCCGCAGCTATATGCAAGACCATTGTCGTGTGCTGGAGGCCCCCCCGCAAGAAACCGATGAGTTGTTCAAGCCTGATCAAAAACGTATCCGCGAGGTGCGCCGTCAGTTTGAGGCATTGCGCCCACGCCGTATTTTGCGCCCGCGTCAGATTGACGGGCCGGAATTGGATCTAGATGCGTTGATCGCCAGCCGCGCCGAAATTGCCGCAACAGGGCATGGCAGTGACCGGATTTGGCAGGCCTCTCGTCAAATAGAGCGTGATCTGGCGGTCGCATTTTTGATCGACACCTCACGCTCAACCGAGGCCGCAGTTGGGGATACGTCGGTCATTGGTGTTGCACGTGATACGCTGGCTGCCCTGTCGGGGGGGATTGATGCCGCGGGGGACAGGTTTGGTATTTGGGGGTTTTCATCGCTGCGTAGAGAGCGCGTATTCTTAACCCGCTGCAAAGGGTTTGACGATGCGATGTCGCCTGAAGTTACCCGCAATATCGGCGCATTACGTCCCAGCCATTACACCCGCCTAGGCACAGCCATCCGCCACGTCAGCGCGCAATTGGCCACCGAGACAGCCGCGCGCAAGCTGTTGATTGTTCTGACAGATGGCAAGCCCAATGATCTGGACCACTACGAAGGGCAACATGGCATCGAGGACAGCCACATGGCCGTGCGCGAGGCGCGAAATGCCCATCAAACCCTGCACGGGGTGATCATCGACGAAGACGGTCAGGACTGGTTCACCCGCATTTTCGGCCGGGGTGGTTTTTCGTTACTGCCCAACCCGGAGCGTTTGACCCGCGCCCTGCCAGACATCTACCGACAACTCACACAGGAGATATAATATGCTACGGTTTTGGACATTTTGCGCGCTTGCCCTGCCCTTTCCCGCCCTTGCGGAGGCATTTGATAGGCCAATCCCGCAAGCGCAATCTGCCACCGCGGAATATTGGTTCGCCGGAGCCTCTATTTTGCTGATTGCGGCATTGGTCGTGGTCTCGAGGGTGATTTCGAAGCGATGACACGGGAGGGATGGTCAACGCGCACCATCGCGGCTGTTTTGTACCCGTTTGGTGCCGGAGCCATGGCGGTTAACGTCTTTTTCGCGTCGTTGATCGGTAGCTGGGTTGGGCTGCCTGTGTTGTCGGCATTTTGGTCCGCGGCGATTGGCGCGCTGATTGGCATTCCGGCGACATGGGCCTTTGCGCGCCATATCCGGCATTTGATGGACAAAGCCGAGCAGTGAAAAGTGGCGATTGCTCTGAGGGGCATTCTCGATGCCCAACTAGGATGAATCATCGCGGGACTGTACAGATTTCAACCGTAACGGCGCGCATCAGACGGGATGTTATGAGGCTAATCCCGCCTCAGCTCTGCTGCCAGAAAATCATAGACCAAACGCATGCGACGGCTTGTTGATAGCTCTCTGTGTGCCACGAGCCAGATCGGGAAAACCAGCGGCGCCAGATCGGGCAAAACCCGCCGCACAATAGGGTCGGCATCGCCGATATGGGCATCAAGCACACCAATCGCGGCCCCTTGGCGCACCAGCTCCCACATCACCAAATAGCTTTCGGTAAGCAGGGGGAAATTTGCCTCCGTTAGGCCCAGTCCAAGCGTGTTGAGCCCCTGCAACATCATGCCCCCATGATCCATATTCACAAAGTCCGCATGGCGTAGATCACCGGGTTTGGTTGGGGTGCCGATCGACGCAATATATTCCGGGGTCGCATACAGCGCCGCATCCGCATCACCGATCTTTTTGGCAATCAGGGTCGGCTCTGTTGGTCGAAAGTTGCGGATCGCAATGTCGGCCTCGCGTCGACGCAAATCGCTGGCATGATTGGCGACGACAATTTCAACCTGAATGCCCGGTTCCTGCCTACGCAATTTGGCGATGATCGGCGGAAGCAGCACGGCGGCATAGGTTTCACTGGCTGAAATGCTGATCGTCCCTTCCAGGGCCTGAGATTGACCAAGGGCGGTCAACGAAACTCTGCCAGCGGCCTCGCCCATATCGCGCACATGATCCAGCAGTTCCAAGCCGCTTGGGGTTAATTTCAGGCCCCTGCCGACCCGTTCAAACAGCACGATGCCCAATTCTTGTTCCAACCCGTCGACCTGACGGCCAAGGGTCGGTTGCGCCATGCCCAATGCCCGCGCCGCTGCTGACAAAGAGCCTTCCTCAGCGGTGACCAAAAAGGCCCTCGCTTTGTTCCAATCAAATTTCACTGCGCGCCAATCCATGCAGATATGCATATCAAAATACAGGATTTGGTCAATTCGCATAAACGTCCCCGCAGGATAAACCGCCGACAACATCACACCCAATATGGAATGGATCCAATATGACCACCCTCATCATCGGCGCAAGCGGGGCAACTGGCCGTCTGGTTGTCGCCGAATTATTAGCCCGCGGTCAAACGGTGAAAATCGTCGTAAGATCAAGTAAAACCCTGCCGGAGACCATCAGAAACCACATCAATTTGACCGTGATCAAGGCAAGCATTTTGGACCTGAGTGATGCGGAGATGGTGACGCTGGTGAAGGGGTGCCGGGCGGTGGTGTCTTGCTTGGGGCACAACATGTCTTTTAAGGGAATATTTGGCGGGCCACGCCGTTTGGTTACCGATGCAACACGCCGTATATGCGATGCAATCCGGGTAAATGATCCCGAAAACAAGGTGAAATTCCTATTGATGAACACCACAGGCAACCGTAATCGTGACCTTGATGAGAAAATATCCTTTGGGCAAAAATGCGTGATTGGCCTTCTTCGATTGGTGCTTCCGCCGCATGTGGATAACGAAGAGGCCGCGGATTATTTGCGGACACAAGTGGGCCAAAACAACCCTGTGATTGAATGGGTCGCCGTGCGTCCAGACGGGTTGCTAAATGAAGCCGAAGTTTCGGATTACGAAATCTATCCATCCCCGACGCGATGTGCGATTTTTGATGCAGGAACTACCAGCCGCATCAATGTCGCCCATTTTATGGCTGTGCTGATCAACAGCCAAAGCACATGGGAAATCTGGCGCGGCAAGATGCCGGTGATTTACAACAAAGAAACGTCGTGAGGCGATAAGTCAGGAGCGATGGCGATCAAGGAAAGCGTCTTTTTCCGCTTGGCTTGGGGCCTCGCCTGCGAATATTTCCACATAGCGGCACCCCGCAATTGCCCGTTGGTAACGTGGCTCGGACATGTGCATGGAGTAGTATCCTGTCTGGGTCAATATCGCCGTCAATGCACGGTAATGGGCATCTTCGCCTGACCTGCCAAACCGTTCAAAAACCTCGATCACGGCGGTCAGGCGGGCGTCGTCGGACGCCTCCACCAAGGCCTGTAGTTTCGCATCACTACGTGCCCAATTTCGGATCGCCAGATCAAGCGGTGCATCAAAGAGGTCATAGTCGATCCAGCAATCAACCAGATTAAACAGCGCCGCACACAGGGTCGTTGCCGGGGCAGCACAGCGTTGCAGCATGATGCCGGTATTGCGGGTCTGCCAGATATCAATAATGGCGCTGTGCAGTTCAGACAAGTCTTTGAAGTGCCAGTAAAATCCGGTGCGTGTGAGGTTCAGTTTTTTGGCAAGGGGCATGATTTTGACCGCCTCGATACCATCGGCAACGAATAGGTCAAAGGCGGCGTCTAGCCATAGCTGCCGGGTTGCGCGCGTTCGGAGTATCGGGGCCTTGCTCATGCTGTTCTATAAAATTACTTGACAGGAGTGTCAATTGGCGGAAAAACATACCTGACATATATGTCAGGAAACTCGCTTCGCAAAGGATGCCCTCATGTCCACCGACCCTCTTCTTCAACCTTTTCAGCTAAAGCACCTGACATTGCGCAATCGGATCATGACCACCAGCCATGAACCCGCCTATCCGCAAGATGGCATGCCCAAAGAACGCTATGCGGCCTATCACGCCGAGCGTGCCAAAGCAGGTGTTGCGCTGGCAATGACGGCAGGATCGGCCGCCGTCAGCAGAGATAGCCCGCCTGTGTTCAACAACATTCTTGCCTATCGCGACGACGTTGTGCCGTGGATACAGCAACTAAGTGATGCGGTGCACGAGCATGATTGCGCAGTGATGATCCAGTTAACCCATTTGGGGCGGCGCACGAATTGGAACAAGGGCGATTGGTTGCCCTCCGTCTCCTCCTCAAAGCACCGCGAACCTGCGCATCGCTCCTTTCCCAAACTCATCGAAGATTGGGACATCGACCGGATCATCAACGATTTTGCAGACGCCGCACAGCGCATGCAATCTGGGGGAATGGATGGCATTGAATTGCAGGTTTATGGCCATCTGCTGGATCAGTTTTGGTCCCCGCTCAGCAATGATCTGTCGGGGCCTTATGGGGCTGATACGATGGAAAACAGGATGCGTTTTCCAATGGATGTCGTGGAGGCGATCCGTAAACGGGTGGGCAGCGAATTCATTGTCGGGCTGCGCTATACGGCTGATGAGGCGCAAAAGGGCGGGATCACAGCCGAGGACGGGTTAGAGATTTCCAAGCGTCTTGCCAAAACCGGGCAAATTGATTTTCTAAATGTCATTCGGGGCCGCATTCATACAGATCCCGCGATGACCGACTTGATCCCGGTTCAGGGAATGAAAAGCGCGCCGCACCTAGATTTCGCTGGCGAAGTACGCAAGGCAACCGGAATGCCGACATTCCACGCAGCGCGCATTCCGGATGTCGCGACCGCCCGCCACGCCGTGCAAGCAGGGTTGTTGGACATGGTCGGCATGACCCGCGCGCATATGGCAGACCCACATATCGTACGCAAAATCATCGAGGGACGGGAAGAGGATATTCGCCCCTGTGTCGGTGCAACTTACTGTCTTGATCGGATTTATCAGGCGGGTGAGGCCTTGTGCATCCACAACGCGGCGACGGGGCGTGAATTGACGATGCCGCATGACATTGAACTGGCTGATATCAAAAAGAAAGTCGTGATTGTTGGGGCCGGGCCTGCCGGGCTTGAGGCGGCGCGCGTTGCTGCGGAACGCGGCCATGAGGTAACGGTATTTGAGGCCGCGGCTGATCCCGGCGGACAGGTTTTACTGACCTCGCAATCTGCGCGCCGTCGCGAGATGATTGGCATCATTGATTGGCGTATGGCCCAATGTGCCGCGCGTGATGTGAGGTTTCATTTCAACACATGGGCAGAGGCGGCGGATGTCACCGCCCTAAACCCTGATGTGGTGATTGTTGCAACCGGTGGCCTACCCAATATTGAGCTGTTCGAACAAGGTGGTGAGCAGGCCCATGTCGTGAGCGCATGGGATATCATTTCTGGCGATGTGAAGCCGGCGGGCAAGGTCTTGATCTATGATGAAAGTGGCGACCACCCCGCCCTGCAAGCCGCCGAAATTGCTGCCAGTACAGGTGCAGAGGTTGAAATTATGACGCCAGATCGCACCTTTTCTCCTGACGTCATGGCGATGAATTTGGTGCCTTATATGCGGACACTACAAGATAAGGATGTGACATTTACGGTGACCCGCCGCCTCATGGGGGTGGCACGCAACGGTAATAAATTGACCGCGACAATCGGCACGGATTACAGCGACCATACCTATGAAACCGAGGTCGATCAGGTTGTGGTGAACTACGGTACGCTGCCGTTGGATGACCTGTATTTTGAACTGAAACCAATGTCATCAAACGCAGGGGCGGTCGATTACGATGCGCTACTTGCAGGGGCAAAACAGACGCTCAACCACAATAAAAGCGGGGGTTTTCAGGTGTTTCGCATCGGTGATGCGGTGTCGGCACGCAATACCCATGCAGCGATTTACGACGCCCTGCGTCTGGTAAAGGATATTTGAGATGCGCAGCAGTAAAACCATCCATGTTGTATCTTGTCACGCCGAAGGCGAAGTCGGCGATGTCATTGTTGGCGGCGTTGCCCCACCGCCGGGCAAAACGCTGTGGGAGCAACGCAGCTGGATCGCCAAAGATGAAACGCTGCGCAACTTTATGCTGAATGAGCCACGCGGCGGGGTTTTTCGGCACGTGAATTTACTGGTGCCCCCCATCCATCCCGAGGCGCAGATGGGCTGGATCATCATGGAGCCGGAAGATACGCCGCCGATGTCGGGCTCAAACTCGATCTGCGTGTCAACGGTGCTGTTGGACAGCGGTATAATTGCGATGACAGAGCCTGTGACAGAAATGGTTTTGGAGGCCCCCGGTGGGTTGGTCCGCGTGCGCGCCGATTGCCGCAATGGCAAGGCCGAACGGATCACCGTGCGCAATCTGCCGTCATTTGCGGGGCAGATGGATGTGCCGTTGGAGGTGCCGGGGATCGGGCAAATCATGGTCGACACGGCCTTTGGCGGCGATAGTTTTGTGGTTGTTGATGCAGCAGCTCTTGGGTTTGAACTTGTTGCCTCTGAGGCAAAGAGACTGGCAGAATTGGGCGTTGCAATCACCAATGCAGCCAATGCACAGCTTGTATTTGAGCATCCGACCAACCCGGACTGGCAGCATTTTTCCTTTTGCCTATTTGCCGGACCGATCACACGCGAAGGCAGTCACCTTAGTACCTCTGCCGCAGTCGCGATCCAACCGGGCAAAATTGATCGCTCCCCGACGGGTACGGCGGTATCCGCCCGAATGGCGCTGCTGCATGCGCGCGGTGAAATGCAGGTCGGAGAGACATTTACCGCCCGATCGATCATTAATTCGGAGTTTCATGGGCGTATTGCCGACACCACAACCGTGGGCATCACGCAGGCGATTATTCCCGAAATCACCGGACGCGCGTGGATCACCGGCACACATCAACACATGTTGGATCCGGATGACCCTTGGCCCGAAGGATACCGGCTTAGTGATACCTGGCCTGAATTGAAGTGACGTTATGGAGAGCGAATTGAGGGCGCAGGCACCCGAAATTAGTGGTCTTTGATACGCCCCAAAGACTCGCGAACCCGAAGAGAGCTTTGCAATTCAGTCGAGGCCCCGTCACTAAGTTTTTCGACCATTTTCACAAGTTCAATCGCCGCCCTGCGCCCCATTTCGCGGTGGGGCACATGCACTGTTGTGAGGCTGGGCGTGACGATAAGCGCCAGTTCAATATCATCAAAACCCGTGATCGAAACGTCATTCGGCACATGCAACCCTAGGTCTTGTGCGCGCAATAAAGCTCCAACTGCCAACACATCATTTCCGCACATCACAACCGTGGGCCGATCCTCACATTCCATCAGCTCAGCAAAGGCGTCGCCACCGCTTTCAATTTCATAGGATGTTTCGACCACCCTCATCACTTTGGTTCCCAAATCGCACTGGGCAACGGCCTCAATTATCCCTTCAAGACGCTGCTCGGCACGGTCGTTTCCCTTGGTAATGCCTGAAATAATACCGATTTTTCGATGCCCGTGGTCGATGACCGTTTGGGTAAGCTCCCCCATTGAGGCGCGATTATCAAACCCAATAGAGGCATGGCTATTCTGCTCCGAGAAGGCCCAAGCAATCAGAACCGGGATATTTTGGTGCTCAAGATAACGGTAGATTTCGGCGCTGCGCTCATACCCAATCAACAGCAACCCGTCAGCTCCACGCGCAACCAATGCGCGAATCTGCTCTTCTTCAACATCGGGATTATAGGCCGAACTTGAGATCAGCAACGTATAGCCACGCGCATGCAGCTCTTCTTGAAAAGCCTGAATGCCCCGCGCAAAAATCGCGTTTTCCATGGTTGGAATAATCGCGCCAATGGTGAATGTGCGTTTGGCGGCCATGACGCGCGCGCCAAAATTGGGTGTATAGCCCAATTCCTCGACGACCTTCATCACGCGTAACCGGGTGCTCTCAACAACGCGTTTTGGGCTGTTAAGGCAGCGCGATACAGTCGCAGTAGAGACCCCCGCCGATTTGGCGACATCGTCCAGCGTTGGGGTGGATCGGCTCGATTGCATAGGTTTCCTCAGTGCGGGTTTCAAAATTCAATACACTAAGTTTACAGAAATCAAAATTGATAAATCCAAATGTAAGGGCTTGCATGAATCATTGGTAAGCGCTTACACTGACGCCGAGACCTAATCTCTCTGGGAGTATCACTTATGTTTCTTGCAGCCTCGATCGCAGTGTTTGTTGTCTATTTTTCCAACGTTGCTTTGGGTGCATTCGCCAGAAACGCCTTTTTGGGTGACGTTGGTGAGATGTTGGTTCTTTTCGCGGCTGTGATCCTTTTCGTAGTCGCAATTCTAAAAAAAGAAGCTGACCGAAATCGAAAAAACGGCGGCTAAATGTTTCTGGGAGGAAATAGAATGAACAAGGATCGCAACGAACTGGGCTCAGTTGAGCGCCGCAATTTTCTAAAATTAACCACAGCCGGTGGATTTACGGCCGCAATGGTTGCAGGCGCAAGCGGGATGCTTTGGTCGTCGGAAGCCGTCGCGCAAACCGCGAACGAAGAGCGCGACCGTGAAAAGGCCGCAGCACATGTGATGACCATCGCAACGGCCTATGTTTTGGGTGCCTCGCGCAGCTATCCAATCATGCAACTTGATCTAAAAGAAAACATCCAGAATGCCACCAACGGCAAAGTATACGTCAAATTGGCCCCCGGTGGTCAATTGGGTGCGGGCGGTGCATTGGTCCAAAAAGTGCAAGGCGGCACAATCCAAGCAGCCCAACATTCACTGTCAAACTTCGCGCCATTTGCCTCAACTGTTGATCTGATCAACATGCCCTATTTGTGTGGCTCAAACCAACGGTTCACCAACCTTGTAACCTCTGATCATTGGAACAAGGAAGTACACCCCAAGGTTGAGGCCGCAGGTTTCAAAGCCTTGTTTTACGTCAACATTGACCCTCGTGTTGTTGCCGTGCGCAAAGGCGGTGCTGGTGCCGTTCTCAGCCCTTCCGATTTGCAGGGTGTTAAGTTCCGCGTTCCGGGTTCCAAGATGCTGCAACAGTATTACCGTATGGTAGGCGCAAACCCAACGCCCGTTGCTTGGGGTGAAACACCCTCTGCAATCAAGCAGGGTGTTGCAGATGCGCTGGATCCGTCAGTTGGCGCGCTCTATGTCTTTGGTTTCAAAGACATCCTTAGCCATGTGACATTCACCCAAGCGGTGCCTGATAGCCAAGTTTACTCATGCAACCTTGAGTGGTTTAACTCCATGCCTGCCGATGTTCAGGAGGGGATCATGTGGGGCTCTGAAATGACCATGCACCAGAACCTGTCCAAGGTGCCATCTGCGCGCGCATTTGCGATGTCAGAATTGGCCAAAGTCGGCGTTCAGTTCCACTCGCTTTCTGATGATCAGCTGGGCGAATGGAAAGCTGCGGGCGGCTACCAGCGCCCGGAGTGGGACGAATTCAAAGTGGATCTCGCCGGTTCAATGGATGCGTTCAACAAGCTGGAAGAAGCTGCCAGCACCCAAGGCAAATACTACGTTCACGACGCCTAAGGGCATCTGCGGGCGCGCAATTGTGCGCCCGCATCTTCTTCAAAAGCAGAGCTTCGAATTTTCCGGGTCTTCGCACCCGTGAGCATTCGCTTTCGCCAACCAATTGGAGACAAAATGGGCATGTTGAAACGCATAGATCGAGACGCCGAGCTTTGGCTGTTGTTGATTTTTTACGTGATGTTGGTCGTGACCATGGCCGTCGAAGTACTGCGGCGCGAGGTGTTTTCATACTCCTCCATTTGGGGCGAAGAAATCGTGCGGTATTCGTTCATCTACCTTGCATGGATCGGTGCCGCCGCAGCAGTCAAAGATCGCGCGCACATCCGCATTGATGTTTTGATGCACTATCTGGGACCGCGCGCCAAAGCATTGCTGTATATTTTTGGCGATGTCGTGATGTTCGCTGTCGCCCTCGTCGCGCTGTACTGGTCGTTTGAGACGGTTTTGGTATCCGCGCATTTCGGCTCGGTGACAGATGGGCTTCGGGTTTCCAAAGTGTGGTTCCTGATGGCCGTTCCAACCGGATTTATCCTAATCGTCTGGCGTCTATTACAGTCGTTTGTTCGCGATTTTCGATCTTTGAAAAACGGCACTCCCGTCTTTCAAGGTGACAAACTGTTTGATTAAGGAACGCGACAATGCTTTGGACCACACAACTTCAAGCGATCGAATTGGGCTGGGATTTCTACCTTCCAGTCATTCTGTTCGTTGCGCTTATCGCGATGGCTGTGCCTGTTTGGGCCGCCATCGGAGCCGCCGCCATCACCATGTTGCTTATGTCGGGGGACCTCCCGCTAAGCCTTGTTGGTGAAAGTCTTTTTTCTGGGATTGATGCCTTTGCTTTGACGGCGGTTCCACTGTTCATTCTGACCGGTGACGTGCTTGTACGCACGGGGTTATCGCGAAAATTTCTGGATGTTGCGGAGGCTTTGACCAATTTTGCCAAAGGCGGATTTGGGTCTGCGACTGTGCTGGTATGCGGGATGTTTGCGGCGATCTCCGGGTCGGATGCAGCGGGTGCTGCGGCTGTCGGGCGGATGACCATCGACCGGTTGGTCGAAAGCGGATATCCCCGCCCCTATGCCTGCGCGCTCGTTGCTGCGGGAGCCTGCACAGGCATTCTGATCCCACCGTCGATCGCCTATATCATCATCGGTTTGGTGCTGGGAATTTCCGCCTCAACGCTGTTTCTTGCGGCCCTTATTCCGGGCATCGCGATTTTGCTGTCTATCCTGATCACCAACCTGATTGTGAACCGGATTTATGGGTACGAAGGGGGCGGCAACATGAGCTTTAGCGCGTGGTTTGCAAACTTGCGCCGCTCGCTGGCCTCTGGATGGTACGCCTTTATCGTGCCGGGCATCATCTTTTACGGCATCTTTTCGGGGCGCCTAACCCCAACCGAGGCCGGTGCAACAGCCGTGGTCGTTACGATCGCAATGGGCTTTTATCTCGGCACTTTGAAATTGGCGGATTTCCCTGCCATGCTACTTAGCTCCGCCAAGGTGAACGGTGTCATTCTGCCCATCATCGCCTTTTCCGCCCCCTTGGCCGAGGCCTTGGCAATCATGGGTGTGCCGCAGGGGTTTGTTGCTTCGATCACCGCCTTTACAGATGAACCATGGTTGCTGATTTTGCTGATGATCGGCATTTTGATCGCGGCGGGCTGCGTCATGGAAACAACGCCAAATATTGTGATCCTCGCGCCGATCCTGAAACCGCTGGCCGACAACATCGGCATGAACGAAATCCAGTTCTGTATCATGATGATCACCGCACTAGGTGTCGGGTTTATCACCCCGCCCCTTGGGCTTAATTTATTCGTCGTCGCCGGGATCACAGGGGAATCCATACTCAAGATCGCGGCGCGCGCAATCCCCTTCGTTATCTGCAT
Source organism: uncultured Cognatishimia sp. (assembly GCA_964021645.1). Lineage (GTDB taxonomy): Bacteria > Pseudomonadota > Alphaproteobacteria > Rhodobacterales > Rhodobacteraceae > CANLDA01. The sequence continues at coordinate 23,089 of CAXIAD010000030.1, forward strand.
GTTTATCGTTGTTTTATTCATCGCCTACATCCCGGCGATTTCAACGACATTCCTGCCAGAAATCTACAAATAGGCCCCAAATCCACCTTGGCCCAAAACCGCAAATAGGACTGAATTAATGACCCGCGAATATCTGAAAAAAGCAACCCTGACTGCCAAATCAAATGCATCCGAAGTGCATGACACTGTGAAAACTATTCTTGATGATATTGAAAGCGGTGGGGATGCCAAGGCGCTGGAATACGCCAAGAAATTTGATCGTTATGAGGGCAATGTGGTGCTGACTGCTGCTGAGATCGAAGCGGCCTGCGCCTTGGTTTCAGACAAGCTGAAGGCGGACATTCAGTTCGCACATGAAAACGTCAAACGCTTTGCTATGGCGCAAAAAGCGACTGTGTCGGACGTCGAAATCGAAATCGTGCCCGGTGTGTTCGCAGGCCAAAAGGCGATCCCGGTTGATGCGGCGGGATGTTATGTTCCCGGTGGTCGCTACAGCCATATCGCCTCTGCGATTATGACCGTGACAACAGCCAAAGTCGCCGGCTGCCATCATATCACTGCCTGTTCGCCGCCGCATGTTGGTGTCGGCGTGCATCCGGCAATTGTCTATGCGGCCCATATCAGTGGCGCTGACAAAATCATGGCCTTGGGCGGCGTTCAGGGAGTTGCGGCAATGACCTTTGGTTTGTTTGGCCTCCCCAAGGCCAACATTCTGGTTGGCCCCGGCAATCAATTCGTCGCCGAAGCCAAGCGGATTTTGTTTGGCCGCGTTGGTATCGACATGATCGCTGGTCCAACAGACAGCCTTGTTTTGGCTGACAAAACTGCTGATGCACATATTGTGGCAACTGATTTGGTATCACAGGCTGAACACGGGTATAATTCGCCCGTTTGGTTGGTGACCGATGATCGCGAGTTGGCCCAAAAGGTGATGGATATTGTCCCCGGCCTGATTGACGATTTACCAGAGGTGAACCGCGAAAATGCCTTTGCTGCATGGCGTGATTATGCCGAAGTAATCCTGTGCAGCGACCGCGAGGCAATGGCCGCCTGCTCAGATGACTATGCGCCTGAGCACCTGACCGTACAGGCAGATGACCTGGAGTGGTGGCTGGATCGTTTGACCTGCTACGGGTCGTTGTTTTTGGGCGAGGAAACCACCGTGTCATATGGCGACAAGGCCACAGGCACCAACCACGTTTTGCCAACATCTGGTGCTGCCAGCTACACTGGCGGTCTCAGTGTTCATAAATACATGAAGATCGTCACATGGCAGCGCGCCACCCGCGAGGGGGCCAAACCTGTTGCCGAGGCGACGGCGCGCATCTCTCGTCTTGAAGGAATGGAAGGCCATGCCCGCGCCGCCGATGTGCGTTTGGCAAAGTATTTCCCGAATGAAACCTTTGATCTGTCCGCCGATGGATAAGCCAGAACATCAGCCGGGGGCGCTGTTTGACCTCACTGGGCGCGTGGCCTGTGTCACGGGTGCCAGTTCTGGGTTGGGGCGTCGGGCAGCTGTCGCTTTGGCAGCGGCTGGTGCGCGCGTTGTTGGCGTGGCGCGACGTGCGGATGCGTTGCAATCACTCAAGGACGAAATCGGCGCGGCAGCAGATGTCGTCACAGCAGACGTTGCAGATCGCGATGGCATAGACCAGTTGTGCAGCGCTGTTTGTGCCCCCTTTGGCGCACCAGATATCATTGTGCATGCGGCGGGGATAAACACGCGCGAAAACGCGGATGATGTAACACCGGCTGGATGGGACAAAACTCTGGCGCTCAATTTGACTGCGCCGTTTTTCCTTAGCCAAGCCTTTGTGCCGATGATGCGTGAAAAAAACTGGGGCCGGATCGTGAATTTTGCCTCGTTGCAAACCACCCGCGCCTTTCCCGGCGGCATTGCTTATGGGGCATCCAAGGCAGGCATTGCACAGCTAACACGCGCCATGGCCCAAGCATGGTCAAGCGACGGGATCACGGCCAATGCCATCGGTCCTGGCTTCTTTCCAACCGAGTTAACAGAGGCCGTGTTTTCCGATCCAGAGCGTGCCGCGCGCAATGCCGCCCTCACCTGCATAAACCGCAATGGGCGCATGCAGGACATCGACGGCCCGCTCTTGTTCTTGTGTTCTGAGGCGTCCAGTTTTGTAACGGGGCAAACCTTAATGGTTGACGGGGGGTTTACCGCGAAATGAAGGCTTTGATCTATGACGGCGTTGAAACACTGGGTTTTCGCGATGTGCCAGACCCGGTGCCCAATTCGGGCGAAGAACTGATCCGCGTCGAAGCGGTCGGTATTTGCGGCTCTGATATGCATGCCTATCTGGGCCACGATGCCCGCCGACCTGCCCCCCTGATCCTGGGCCACGAAGCCGCCGGAGTGATTGTTGGCGGCATGCGCGACGGCATGCGGGTCACGGTCAACCCGCTCGTCACTTGTGGTGCATGTCCTGCCTGTCAGGCTGGGCGCGAAAACCTATGCCCGACACGCCAGATCATTTCGATGCAGCCCCGCGAGGGGGCCTTTGCGCAATATATCACTATGCCCCCCGTAAACCTCGTCGAAGTGCCACAGGGAATCCCTTTGCCCAAGGCCGCACTGGCCGAACCATTGGCCGTTAGCTGGCACGCGGCCCGGCTCGCCCTTGAGGCGTTGCATCCCAGCGCGACCCAACGTGCATTGGTGATTGGTGGCGGGGCGATCGGCCTTTCTGCGGCCTTGGCATTGCGGGCCATGGGCATGAAGGATGTGACCATTGTCGAACCAAATGACGCGCGCCGTGCCTTTTTGATCGACGTCTGCCAAGAGCAGGCGGTTGACTCCGGCACGGGACAATATCCCGTTGTCATTGATGCCGTGGGCTATGCTGCGACACGCGCGGCGGCCTCTGCTCTTGTTGAGGCGGGGGGCGTAATTGCCCATGTCGGGCTGGGCGAAGACCGCGATGGATTGGATGTGCGCCGAATGACGTTGCAAGAAATCACGTTTATTGGCACCTATACCTACACGGCCCAAGATTTTCGCGACACGGCAACGGCGATTTTTGAGGGCAGATTAGGGGCCTTGGACTGGGTCCAAATCCGGCCTTTGGCAGAAGGGGCAATCGCATTCAAACAGCTTCGCGCGGGGGAGGTCGCTGCCCCGAAAATCGTTCTGACACCTTGGCTCTAACGCATATTTTGTGATCTGCGCCATTCCAATTCTAACAACCCAAAGCCCAATACCGAAAGGCATTCGAAGATGAATATCGACAAGAAGATCACCGATGATCTTGTCGCGAATAACGTATCGTTTGTCACAACCGTTCCCTGCAAGCAGCTGGCCGGTGTGATCGACGAAATCGACGCGCGAGAAGAAATTTTCCACATCCCCTCCAACAAAGAAGACGAGGGCATGGGCCTGTGTGCTGGGGCATTCATGGGCGGCAAACGTCCTGCCATCATCATGCAAAACACCGCGATTGGCGTCACAATCAACACCCTAGCGACCCTGATCCAATATTACCGGATGCCGCTGCCAATGCTGATTTCCTATCGCGGCGAATTGCGTGAACCCGTCGCTTGTCAGGTCGAAATGGCCGTGCACACCAAGGCACTTTTGGCGCAAATGAACGTGCCGACATATCACTTCCACCAACAATCAGATGTGGAAGAATTCGACGCGATCCTAAAATACACCTTTATGTGCAACAAACCGGTCGCCATTCTGACCGATGCCAATTTCTGGGGAGGCTACGGAGACCAATGATACGCTCTGAAATCCTAAAAGAAATCGCGCCCATCATCCGGGACCAGCTTGTGGTTTGTAACATCGGACTGCCCAGCCAAGAGCTGCATATGATTGATGATCAACCTACCAACTTTTACATGTTGGGCACCATGGGGCTGTCCTCCTCTATCGGGCTAGGCCTTGCCTTGTCACAGGATAAAACCGTCATCTCAATCGACGGTGATGGTTCAGTTTTAACCAACCTTGGCACCCTGCCGACAATCGCCAATAACGTCGCTGACAACTATATTTTGTTGATCATCGACAACGGGTCCTATGGCTCAACCGGCGATCAACCGACCTATGCGGGCAAGAAAACCTCGCTAACAGCGGTCGCAAGAGCCTGCGGGTGTGAAAATGTGATCGAAGTGCAAGACAAGGATCTAGGCCCCGTTTTGCAAGCGGCCATTGATGGTAAAACGATGACCGTGATCGTGTGCAAATGCGACAGCGGGAATATCAAATTGCCAGTCATCACCATGGATCCGGTGATTATTCGCGATCGCTTTATGAAGGCGGTACAGGCCTAAAATGTGGTCCGGCGCGCATATACATTCTGCGGATGATGCGCGCCGGCTTGCCCGTCGCCACCTGCCTTGGATGGTGTTTGATTACATCGATGGGGCGGCTGGGTGCGAAACCGGGGCAGTGCGCAATCGCGCGGCCCTTGACCAGATGACCCTACGACCCCGCATTCTGCGGGACGTCAGCCAGCGGTCATTGGCCACCAGCCTGTTTGGGGCCAGCACCGAACGCCCATTTGGCATCGCGCCAATGGGCATGTGCAACCTGTCCGGCCCCGGCGCTGATCTGATGCTGGCGCGACTGGCTGCGCGTTACAAAATTCCCCACGGGGTCTCTACCGTCGCCTCCACCCCATTGGAAAAAATCATCGACGTTGCCCAGGGGCACGCTTGGTTCCAGATCTATTTCAGTGGTGACGGCACCGGCACCTTCAAGCTGATCGAGCGCGCCCGACAGGCCGGCTATACCACCCTTGTTCTGACGGCAGATGTGCCCGAGGTGGGGCGCCGCCCACGTGAGTTGCGCCACGGGTTCAAGATGCCGTTCAAAATTGGTCCCAAACAATTCCTTGATTTCGCGGTGCACCCACGCTGGTCCCTGACATCCCTGTTCAGTGGCAAACCGCAAATGGCGAACTTCCAGATGCCCGGCTATGAATTTGATCGAACCGAAAGCCGCGCACGCGCCGATTGGGACACCTTGTCCAAGATGCGCGACGCATGGCCCGGTAAGTTGGTTGTCAAAGGTGTTCTGGACCCAGAGGACGCGGTGATGCTGCAATCCAAAGGCGTGGACGCGATTCAAGTATCCAGCCACGGCGCGCGCCAACTCGAAAGCACGCCATCCCCCTTCCTAATGCTCCCCAAAATTCGCGCAGCAGTTGGTCCAGACTATCCGCTATTCTTTGACAGCGGGCTGCGGTCAGGCGAGGACGCGCTTAAGGCGATGGTCTCGGGAGCGGATTTCGTTTTCTTTGGGCGGCTATTGCAATTCGCCATTGCTGCGGGCGGCGAGACAGGCCTGAATCAAATGTGGCAGGTTCTAAGTGACGAACTGAGCATCGCGATGGCGCAAACGGGGATCTGCTCGCTAAAAACCCTTAGCTAAGGTGTGCCACCTGATCCTGTTGCGATCGATACAAGGCTTGGCGTAGATCAGAGGATTTAATCGGTTTCATCAAAAAGGTCTCCCCCGAGAGGAAATCAACGCCCTCACGACCGCTTTCCTTGGCGTATCCTGACAGGAAAATAACCGGCAGGTCCGGTCGAATTTTCCTGACCTCATAGGCAAGTGCCGGACCCTGCAATTCGCCCGGCATCACAATATCCGAAATAAGCAAATCGAAATCTTGGGGCCGCTGCTGAAACAACGTCAACGCCTGATCTCCATCGGGCGCGGCGGTCACATTATTCCCGTTGACCTCCAGATACCGTTGCAACCAGCTTCGAACCGAAACGTCATCTTCAGCCACTAGAACTCTGCTCCCTTTCTTGGGCGACAGATGCGTATCTGCCCTAATTGCAGCTGTGGATTCTTCGCCGTTTTTACACGCCCTGAAATATAATCTCACCGATGTGCCCCTGTTCGGTTCAGAGGAAATTTCCAGCAACCCGTTGGATTGCTTTATGAAACCCTGCACCATCGACAATCCAAGCCCGGACCCCTTCCCGACAGCTTTGGTGGTGAAAAACGGCGTGAAAATCTCATCTCTGATTTCTGATGTGATGCCATGTCCGCTATCGCGAATTTCTAGACACACAAACGGACCACTCGCGGGTGGCGCTGTCCCCTCCACATCAGAGGTCTTTTTGTGATCAACATTGGACAATATTATTTGGATACGCCCCCCCGTTGGCATCGCATCCTTGGCGTTCAAAATCACATTCAAAAGCGCAGTTTGTGCCATGGTTTTGTCAATCGAAACTGGCCACAGATCCTGGCTGGTCGTGATGTCTATGTCGATATTTCTGGGCAGAACCCTAGATCCCCAACTATTTGTTTCATTCACCAAATCGTTCAAATCCAATAGCTCTGGCAATAGGGGCGCTTTTCTCGCAAAACTCAGCAAATATGTCGTCAATTCTGCGCCGCGTTTGGTCGCCTCAAGGGCCTCACGGATACAAATGTGAACCTCAACTTCGTCCTCGTATTGTTCGATCAGTTCCAGATTACCCATGATAACCGCAAGTAAGTTATTGAAATCATGTGCAATCCCCCCAGTGATCTGACCAATGGCTTCCATCTTTTGAAACTGGCGATGCTCCATTTCCACGGTTCGCAGATCGGTGACATCCGTCACAATCGCGCCCAATCCGGTTAGCTGCTTGTTGCGGTCAAACGTTGGAAATTTAATAGTGTGGAGTGTTCGCAATCCGTCATCTGTGCGAACGATCTCATCCCTAACAACGGTCTTTTTCTCGTTCAAAACACTCAGATCATGCGCTCTGGTCTTCACGCCCAACTCGTCATCATGCACATCTGTCGGCAGCAGCCCGACAACCTCATCGTTTTTCACATGAAAAAGCCGCTCGAACTCAGGGTTAATCATCACATAGCGACCCTGCTCATCTTTTAGATATATCTCGGCAGGAGCATGCCTGAAAATGGCCTGAATACGACTCTCAAATTTTGAAAATTCCGTTGCCAAATTTCTTTTACCTGCACGCATTACGAGAAACGTGACAGCTGCTCCAACCAATATTCCAAAACCGCCAATCAGCAATGTGGCCTGAATACTTACCATTCAATAATGCTCCGCCTATGCTTTGACTATGGCGTGATTTCAACGGTCTGGCAACAAAGTTGGGTGTATCAAATCAACTCAAAACCTGCCCGCTGGCACGATCTGTCTCGGTACTATTTCCTACCTTAAACGCGAGTGTGCTATCTATTTGATCAGTAAATCTGCGGGTTTGGCGGCACTTCACCATGTCGCAAACGTACCTAAAATTTGGCACCCAAAATGCCCCGGAATTCAGGCCATATGACTGCAAAGCGGCCAATTACGCCACAACTTGTGTCGCAAAATCACTGGAAAGCCCTGGATTGTGATGGGTAAGCTCGCATGCATACCCTGCCGTTAAACTGCTCAGAACACATTGGAAAACATCGCATGGATCGCATCAAGGAAATCCACGTATATCAGTATGATCTGCCGGTTGTTGGGCCAGCCTACCGGATGGCGTTATCGCAATTAACAGCGCTGGACACGACGCTGGTAAAAATCGTTTGCGAAAGTGGTTTGACCGGTTTTGGCGAAGTTTGCCCATTGGGCAGCACCTATCAACCCGCGCATGCCGCAGGGGCGCGCGCCGCTTTGCAGACAATGGCCCCCCATCTAATTGGCATGGATCCAATCCAGACCGGCCGCCTTTATGCGCAGATGGATCTCGCGCTTGCGGGGCACGCCTATGCCAAGGCCGCAATTGACATTGCTCTTTGGGATCTTAAGGGCAAAATTTTTGGCGTTCCCCTGTCGGATTTACTCGGTGGGGCCGTCAGGGACCATGTTCCCAGCTACTACGCCATCAGCGTGGACAGCCCCGAAAACGTGGCGGCGATGGTCAAGGAAAAACAGGCACAAGGCTATCCAAGGCTGCAACTGAAAGTGGGCGGGCGCGATA
>CAXIAD010000031.1:0-30925 GCA_964021645.1 uncultured Cognatishimia sp.
AAAAGTTTTGTACGTTTTGTACAAAACACCCCCCAGTTTTGTACAAAACTTTGCGCGTGATCGCCGGTTTCAGATTCGTGTCAGATACCGCGTGATTCCGTCAGAATCGCGCCCTGTGCTGCCCACCATTCGGGACGCCCAGCGTGGATTTGCGCAAGGGCCAATTTTGCTGAATGCCCATCGGGTGGAAAAATCGCAAAACAGGTGGCGCCAGAGCCAGACATGCGTGCGAACATACAATTGGTTTCGCGCAAGGCAGTCAGCACATCCTCTATCACGGGCAAGACGGAAATTGCCGCCTCTTGTAGATCATTGCGCTGAGTCGCGAGCCAGTCGGCCAATGCCTGCGCCGTCGGCCATATCGGTAATTTGTCGGGCATTGGCGGATGCGCGCGGTGATCGAGGGCGGCAAAGACGGTGGGGGTCGCAACCTCTGCGCGGGGATTGACCAGCAGGATGTCGCAGGCGGGTAGATTTGGCACGGGCGCGAGCAGATCGCCAATACCGGATAACCGCTGCGCCGTGGTGTTCATACAGACCGGAAGGTCAGCACCAAGTGTGAGCACCTGCGCCGCCGTGGGCAGATCGGCCTTCCACAGGGTGGACAGTGCGCGCAAGGTGGCGGCCGCATCAGATGAGCCGCCGCCGATGCCCGAGGCAGGGGGCAGATTTTTGGTAAGCGTGAGCGCCGCGCCACGTTTGGCATCCAGTAGGCGCGCTGCCTTGATCATCAGATTGCTGGCATCTGTCGGGACACCAGCGGCGTTTGGGCCATCAACACGCAGAGACAGATCATCGGCGTGATCTGCGGTGATCGTGTCGCCGATGTCGGCAAAGACCACCAACGAATCAAGCAGGTGATAGCCGTCAGTTCGTTGGCCGGTGACATGCAGTGTCAGATTGATTTTGGCCGGGGCGAAGGCCGTGACGAAGGAAACGGCAGGCCGCATGGTGGACGCAGTGTCCCTAGCCGTCATTGGCGACCTTTAGGGGCTCTTCGCCCTCTTCGGCCAGAACGGCATCAAGACCTACTTCTAGCTTGCGGCGAATGCGGTCTGGCTTTGCTTCCTCGGCAGTATCCTCGTCAACAAAAGACAGGGCACGGCGCCACTGAAACTCGGCCTCAAGATAGCGGCCAACAGCCCAATACACATCACCCAGATGGTCGTTTACCACGGGATCAACGGCCATCAATTCAACGGCGCGTTCCATGTGGTCCACGGCCTCCTCATAGCGGGCCATGCGGTAGAGTGCCCAGCCAAGGCTGTCGACGATATAGCCGCTATCGGGGCGCACGGAAACGGCGCGCTCGATCATCTCAAGTGCCACATCCAAGGTCTGTTGTTTTTCGACAAGTGAATAGCCGAGATAATTCAAAACTTGCGGTTGTGAGGGGTTCAATTCCAGCGCGCTGCGGAAATCAGCATGGGCTGCTTCCCAATCGTCCAGACGCTCATAGCAGATGCCGCGGGCGTAGTAGAGGAACCATTGGCTGCGCTCTGTTGAATTCTCACCATATATGGCAAGTGATTGATTATAGGCGGTAATCGCTGCTTTGAAATTCTTTTGCTGGCGCAGGAAATCACCCAGGGTGCTGTGCACAATGGCGAGATCCCCGTGGGTGCGCGCGAGCTGTTCCAGCACCTCAATCGCGGCCTCGGTTTTGTCGGTGCGGCGCAGGGCCTCGGCACGGCCAAGTTCGGCGGCATGAAAGGCCGGATGATCGGCGGGCACACGTTTATAAGCGGCGGTTGCCAGTTCAAAGCGGCCCATTTCCTCTAGCAGATCAGCGGTGAGGAGCAGGGCATCAACATGGTCGCTGCGCAGGAATTCGGCGACGCGGGTGTAGAGGAGTGTGTAGTCAGGGCTGGCCTCACTTTGGAGGGCACCGGCGACGGTATAAAACACCTCGGCCATGCCGTCGCGGGCGCTGGTGACATGGGTGAATGGCAGGGTTTCGCCGGTTTCCAAGCGATCCCGCAAAAGGCGCAGGCCCGGGTCAAGCTCGGTACCAAAGGCGGCTGTTAGATGATCAAGTGCCTCGGTGTTGCGGTCAAGTTGGCTGAGCACCTCAATTCGCGACATGGCACCACGACGTGTCATTTGCACAGCACCCGTTGAATCGTCGGCATAGATCGCCTCCGCCCCCTCAAAATCACCAACGGAAGCGAGAGCTAGCGCCTTGTGATAAAGGGCAAAGCCCGAGAGGCCGCGTTCGGTGGACACCGTATCAAAGGCGGCAAGCGCGTCCGACATTTGGCCACTGCCAAGCTGTGCCCAAGCCCCGAGCAGGCCATCCACCAGCGGGCCGACGCCCTTATCCTGTTCAATGCGGGCGAGGATGGCAGCATAATCGCCCTGATCCACCAGATCGGCGATCAGAACCATTTGGGAAATCTGGCTTTGCAGCCCATCGGAATCCATTTTGCGGGCAATCGGAAGCGCGCGGGAGATTTCGCCCAAGGATAGCTGTGCGAGAACGGCGTTTTCAAGCAGCACCGGGTTGGAGGAATCGCGTGTGAGGGCCCGCGTGTAATACTGTGCGGCCGCCTTGAAATCGCTGCTATAGTTGGCGTGGCGCCCGGCCAAATACGCGCCTGAAACACCATCGGACAACACGGGTAAGGCTGTGGTGGCCAAAAGGGCGGCGCAGCTCAGAGAGCGAAGGAAGGTAAAGGCCACGGGCGGCTCCTAGCAATGGATCATCGAAAAGAAGGTAATGCGGCAAAGCTTAACAAGCAATGGGCAGAGGTGGGGTTGATGGAATTGTGTCGCAGGTGTGAAGATGCGGCGCAGGCTATGGCCGGATGTAGAACGCAAAAGGGCCGCCCGAAGGCGACCCTTGGGTAATCTGCACGGCGTGCAAAATCACATATTGGGGTAGTTTGGTCCGTCGCCACCTTGGGGTGTGACCCAAGTGATGTTTTGGCTTGGATCTTTGATATCGCAAGTTTTGCAATGCACGCAGTTTTGGAAGTTGATCACAAACTCTGGCGTGCCGTCTTTTTCGACAACCTCGTAAACACCAGCCGGGCAATAGCGTTGCGCAGGCTCGGCGTATTTGGCGAGGTTCACATTGATCGGCACGCTTGGATCGGTGAGATGCAAATGCGCGGGCTGGCTTTCTTCGTGATTGGTCATCGCAAAGCTGACGTTGGTCAGGCGGTCAAATGACAGGGTGCCATCGGGCTTTGGATACTCAATGATTTTATGCTTGGAGGCCTCTTCGGTCGCGTCGGCATCGTTTTTGCCGTGCTTAACAGTGCCAAAGAAAGAAAAGCCAAACAATGTGTTTGTCCACATGTCCAAACCACCCAGCATAAGCGAGGCGGTGAGGCCGTATTTGGACCACAAGGGTTTGACATTGCGAACCTTTTTCAGATCGCTGCCAATGGGGCCACTGCGCACCTCGGCCTCATAATCATTCAACTCATCACCGGAACGGCCCGCTTTGATGGCGGTATTCGCCGCCTCTGCTGCGGCCATGCCTGACAGCATCGCGTTATGGTTGCCCTTAATGCGCGGCACGTTGACCATGCCAACAGAACAACCCAACAAAGCAGCACCCGGTGCAACCATTTTCGGCATCGACTGATAGCCACCCTCGGTGATTGCGCGCGCGCCGTAAGCAACGCGTTTGCCGCCCTTGAGCAGATCAGCAACCATCGGGTGATGTTTGAACCGCTGGAATTCCATATAGGGGAACAAATGCGGGTTACGGTAGTTCAGGTGGACAACAAAGCCGACATAGACCTGATTGTTTTCAATGTGATAGATGAATGATCCGCCACCTGCATTGCTGCCCAAAGGCCAACCCATCGTATGGGTAACGGTGCCCTCTTTGTGCTTGGCAGGATCAATTTCCCAGATCTCTTTCATGCCAAGGCCGAATTTCTGCGGCTCTTTGCCAGCAGAGAGATCGTATTTGCCGATGATTTCCTTGGCCAGTGAACCACGCACCCCTTCGGAGATGAAGACGTATTTGCCGTGCAACTCCATGCCGGGTTCGTAATTGGGGCCTTGGCTGCCATCGGCCTCTTTGCCAAACTCGCCCGCGACCACACCTTTTACTTCGCCAGCGTCACCGTAGATCAGCTCTGAGCAGGCCATGCCGGGGAAAATCTCGACGCCCAGTTCCTCTGCTTGTTCGGCCATCCAACGACAGACATTCGCCATGGAGACGATGTAGTTGCCGTGATTGCTCATCAAGGGGGGCATCGGGAAATTGGGAATGCGAATTTCGCCAGCAGCACCCAGCATATAGAAGTTGTCTTCTTGGACCTCGGTTTTGATCGGGGCACCCTTGGCTTTCCAATCAGGGATCAGCTTATCCAGACCCATAGGATCAAGGACCGCGCCAGAAAGGATATGCGCGCCAACCTCTGAGCCTTTTTCCAAAACGACGACCTCTAGATCGGCATCAAGCTGTTTCAGGCGTATCGCGGCAGACAGGCCAGCAGGGCCTGCACCAACGATGACCACATCATATTCCATTGCTTCGCGTTCAATCTCGGCCATCGGGGCTTCCTTCCTTGAATCTTGGATGGGAATTTTGTTTCGCGATTGCTATCCTGTCCGGTAATAAAACGTCAATCAGAACCCGACGATAAGTGGCCGCAAAACGCCAATAAAACCGCTTGGGAACGGATTTACGCTTGCAAAGCCGCTCTTCTATTGCTTTTGACGGATTGAATAGGGCATTTTAATGCACGCAACGAAAATCAATTCGGCAGGACCGCGTATTTTACAGTAGAATACGGCACTGTCACTGACGACCGGGATCGACCCATGGAAAAAATACCAATGACACGCGGCGGTTTTGTCGCGCTTGAAACAGAATTGAAGCTGCTGAAGACGGTGGAACGTCCGGCGATCATCAGTGCCATCGCGGAAGCGCGTGAGCATGGCGATTTGTCAGAAAACGCAGAGTATCATTCGGCGCGCGAAAAGCATTCGTTCATCGAGGGCCGCGTGAAGGAGTTGGAGGGGGTGATCTCTCTGGCGGAGGTGATTGATCCGAAGACCCTTTCAGGCACCATCAAATTTGGTGCCACTGTCACGATGGTTGACGAAGATACCGATGCGGAAAAAACCTGGCAGATCGTGGGTGAGCATGAGGCCAATGTTGAAAAGGGTCTGTTGAACATCAAATCCCCGATCGCGCGTGCGTTGATTGGCAAAGAAGAAGGCGACAGCGTAGAAGTGCGCACGCCGGGTGGGCTTCGTAGTTACGAAGTTTTGACAATCGCCTATGTGTGATTTTGGCACCTTTTATCGCAGTTGGGATCACTGAACCCTATGTCTGATCGCAAAGAAAGCCCCTCGACGCCGCTGGGCATCTATGACCGGCCCAAGCGGGCGCGTGTCTCAGGGATTGAGGTCATCGCTTTGGCGCTAAGCGTGCTGTGGCTGCTGGGAACGGTGGTGTTCTTCGCGGTGCTGGGCGGGGGAGATACGGCGGCTGGTGGCTCTGTTGACGGGTTGCGGTTTTTGATGACGATGCTGGCGGTGTTTATGCCGGTTGCGATGATTTGGGTGGCGGCGACGGCGGCACGGTCCTCACGGGTAATGCGCGAGGAAAGCCAGCGGTTGCAGACAGCGATTGATGCGATGCGCAAGACCTATGTCGCGCAGGCCCAAGGGCAAGCGCAGCAGATGATAGAGCCGTCGGTTGGCAAAAAGCTGGATGAAATTGCAGCGGCCCAGCGCAAGACCGAAAATGCGCTGGCGCAGTTTTCCTCATCGCGCGAGCCAAAGGGTATTCGCAAAGAACACGTCGCGCCCGAAAAGGTCGAAGAGACTGATGATCAGGCCTCATTGGCGTTGGGCACCCCGGCAGAGGCGTTGACGCCTCCGCTGGATCGGCGCGATTTCATCCGTGCGCTGAATTTCCCGGAGACGGCTGAGGATGAGGCCGGGTTTGCCGCGCTGCGTAAGGCGTTGAAAGACAGGCAGGCGTCGCAGTTGATACAGGCGGCACAGGATGTTCTGACATTGCTAAGTCAGGACGGCATTTATATGGATGATTTGCGGCCCGATCCGGCGCGCCCAGAAATATGGCGGCGCTTTTCAGCGGGCGAACGCGGGCGCACAATTGCGGCATTGGGGGGCATTCGGGATCGCTCGTCACTGGCGTTGACGGCCGGGCGGATGAAGCAAGACCCGATTTTCCGTGATGCGGCGCATCATTTTCTACGGCGGTTTGACAAAACATTTGTCGAATTTGAGGAAACTGCCGACGATACTGATATCGCAGCCCTTGGCGAGACACGCACTGCGCGCGCCTTTATGTTGCTGGGTCGAGTTGCGGGTATTTTCGACTGAGATAGCTCAAACAGAGGGGCTTTGCCCCGCCACATTGCAGGCAATGTGACTCCCCAGGATATTTTCACTCAGAAGAAGTTTGGAACGTTCAAATCTTTACCCGCTTATTCTGTCACAGAGCGAAGCGGGGTGGGCGGTGGGCGGTGGGCGCTTTGCTCTGTGGCAGAATAAGCGCTTAGATCAAAGTCCAAATGCTACGTATGGAATGTAACGCACCAAGGTTCCCTTGCTGATCTCCATGGCTTCTTCCGGCAGATCAACCAGACCTTCTGCCCAGCTCAGACCAGATACGCGACCAGATCCTTCTGAGGCGAATACTTCGACGCATCCGCCACGTAGACGCGCACGCAGATATTCGCGCCGCCCTGCCTTTTTGTTTTTCTCAAAGGCAGCAGGTAACATCAGTGGCTCTGGCATAAACCACCCCTGCCCTGCCAATACCCCCATGGCTGGGCGCGCGAACATCAATGTACACACCATCGCCGCCACCGGATTTCCGGGCAACCCAAACACTGGCGCGCCGTTCCACACTGCCAACGCCAACGGGCGGCCCGGTTTGATAGCGATCCGCCACAGGGCCATAGATCCAGTTTCTGACAGCAAGGCGGAGACATGATCCTCATCCCCGGCGGAGGCCCCGCCAGAGGTGAGAATGACATCAGCCAAGGTGGCCGCCTGATCTAATATTGCGCGCAAGGCATCACGGTCATCTGGCGCGCGGCCCATATCGACGGGCGTGAAGCCAAATTGCTCAATCATCGCCAGCAACATCGGGCGGTTGGCGTCATAAATTTGATGTGACGCAGCCATTGTTCCGGCCTCGGCCAATTCATCGCCTGTAGAGATCACCGCGACGCGCAGGCGATTGCGCACCGAAACCACTGACACGCCCGTCGCGGCCAACAATGCAAGATCTGCGGGCGTGATCATGCGCCCTGCGGGGAGGATTTCTGCGCCCTGCTTTGCGTCTTCTCCTGCCTTGCGGGTGTTCGCGCCGGGTTTGAGCGGGCCGTTAAAGGCGATTTGTGCCTTGCCGCCTATCTCGCCCCGCGTCACGTCCTCCTGCAACACGACGGTATCGACCCCGTCAGGAATGCTTGCGCCTGTTAAAACGCGGATGGCATGACCGGCGGGCACGTGCCCGTCATAGGGTGCTCCAGCGGCAGAGCGCCCGTCGACCAAGGGTAAGCTATGGGTGCCTGTGCCCAGATTTGCAGCAGCGACGCCGTAACCATCAACAGCCGTATTCGCCTGAGGGGGATTGGCGCGCGGGGCGGTCACAGAGCTGGCCAAGATGCGGCCCAGCGCTTGATCCAACGGCACGATTTCAATGCCCACAACGGTCGTTAGGCGATCCTTTAGCAGGGCATGCGCCTGATCGACGGGGGCCCAATCCACGCCGGGCGGCAGGGAAAAACAATCGTTTTTCAACGGTGGTGGCACAAGTTTGGTGGTGTCATCGCTCATCACAGGCCAACCTCTTGCAGGATGAAATCAGCGATGGCCGCCGTGTCATCCAGATCAAATTGCGGCAAGCCGGTTTGCAGCGGGGTGTCGGTTGCAATCGCGCGAATGCTGGGGTTTTCAGGCGCTATCAGCGGGTTTTTCTCGGATGCGCGGTGGGCCTCAACCTTGGGGTGCGGTGCACGTTTAAAGCCTTCAACGAGGATCAGGTCAACCGGAGCCATACGGTGGACAAGCGCATCAAGGTCTGGCTCTGGCACATCACGGTGTTCATGCATCAAGGCCCAGCGAGAGCCAGAGGCGAGCATCACCTCGGCAGCACCTGAGACCCGGTGGCGGTGGGTATCGGTGCCTGCGCGGTCAAGGTCCACGGCGTGGTGGGTGTGTTTGACCGTTGAAACCGTAAACCCGCGCGTGGTGATCTCGGCCACGAGCCGTTCGACAAGGCCGGTTTTGCCCGCGTTTTTCCATCCGGTGACACCGTAAATACGCATAATTCTGTCCTAGGTTTGATCGGCGGCCATGGCCTGCGCCATCGCGAGATCATCGGGGGTGTTGACGTTGAAAAAGGGGTCACCCGCTTGGGTCGGGAAAATCGCGGTGCCGGCGGCGTGCTGATCTGTCCACAGGACAACCTTGCGCAGGCCACCGTTGAGGGCAGCGCGCAGATCATCGCGCAGGGCCACGGGCCAGAGACCAAAGGTGGGGTGACGCCAGAGTTTGCCATCTGGGCCATCATCACGTGTGGCTGCAAGGGCTAGGGGGTGGGTCATCCCCTCGGCTGCAAGCAAAAGGCGCGGAGTAAGATCGCAGGGGAAAAACGGCGTGTCGGCGGCGGCGGTGACGATGGTGTCTGCCCCCTGCCTTGCGGCCCAATCAAGTCCGGCCAGCACGCCAGCCAGCGGCCCGGCGTATCCGGCGACAGAATCAGGCAGGACTGGCATATCTAAATCGGCAAACCGCGCAGGATCGTTGTTGGCATTCAAGGCAAGCCCCGCGACCTGAGGTGCAAGACGGTCAATCACATGGGTCAGGATCGAGCGGCCATTGAGATCAAGCCGCCCCTTATCGCCGCCGCCCATGCGGGTTGCGAGGCCTCCGGCCAGAATGACACCAAGGGGTTGTTTCATGCGGGTCGCCTTTCGCAAATGGCGTTGGACACGGGTTTAGTCATGTGCGGCTTTCCGACGATGCTTTGACGGCTCATCAGCCATGGCGGAGATGTCAGCGTCACGAATCAGGCGATCGTTGCCGGACAGGCAGATGAAACGTTTGCCGCGCATACGCCCAATCAGGGTGAGGCCAACCTCGCGGGCGATTTCGACACCCCAAGCGGTGAAACCAGAGCGCGACGCAAGGATCGGAATACCCATCAGCGCGGTTTTGATCACCATTTCCGAGGTCAAGCGCCCGGTGGTATACATCAGTTTATCATCCGGGGAGGTACCCGTGTCATACATCCAGCCTGCCACCTTATCGACGGCATTGTGACGCCCGACATCCTCCATATAAACGAGAGGTTGCGCGCCTTGACACAGCACAGATCCGTGGATCGCGCCCGCCTGCAAATACAGTGAGGGCATGCGGTTTATACGCGCGGCCAAGGCATAAAGATCAGAGGTGCGGGCAGTGGTTGCTGGCAGGCGCACGTTCTCAAGCCCGTCCATCATATCGCCAAAGACAGTGCCGACGGCGCAACCGCTGGTGCGGGTTTTCTTTTTCAGTTTCTCTTCGTGGCTGGTTTCAATAGTTGTTCGTACAACCACGGTTTCAAGCTCTTCGTCATAATCAACACCCGTCACCTGATCCTGATCAGACAGCATGCCCTGATTGCGCAAAAATCCAAGCGCGAGATAGCGCGGATAATCCCCAATCGTCATGGCGGTGACAATTTCCTGACTGTTGAGAAATATCGTCAGGGGGCGCTCTTCGACAACAGCGATTTCGGTTTCATGACCGTTCTGATCAATGCCTTTCACAGGGCGCGTTAGACCCGGCGCATCGGGGCGCGGCGCGATCAACATACCATCGGTATCATCAAGACTGGACATTACACCTCCTGATTGCATCAACTGATTGCATCTCTGGTTTTAGACGCTTAGCACTGTGCCTATAATACTGTTTCAGAGATATGCCATGCGCGCCATCACCAACACATCAATTTACTGGCAGGGCGTGCGTGATGGCAGCCCTTTTTTGCTGGTAGTGTGCCCGTTCGCCCTATTGTTTGGCGTGATCGCCACAGAAGCCGGGCTGAATGTGTTTGAAACGCTGGCCTTTGCTGTGATCGTGATTGCCGGGGCGGCACAGCTGACGGCGTTGCAATTGATGGCGGATGATGTGCCCACGGTGATTGTGTTGGTCTCGGCACTTGCCGTTAATTTACGCATGGCGATGTATTCCGCCTCATTGGCCCCGCATTTAGGCGCGGCCCCGCTGCGGCAACGCGCAATTGCGGCCTATTTCACCATTGATCAAAGCTATGCCTTGTCGATCCAAAAATTTGAACAGCACCCCGAGATGACCATCACGCAGCGGATGCGGTATTTCTTTGGTGTGGTCACGTTGATTGTGCCGGGATGGTATGTGGCGACGGCGGTGGGGGCCTTGGCCGGGAAATCGATCCCGCCGGAGTTTGCGTTGGATTTTGCTGTCCCGATCACCTTTTTGGCGATGATTGCACCGATGCTGCGCACAATGCCGCATATTCTGGCAGCGGGCACGTCGGTTGTTATGGCGCTGATATTTGCCGGGTTGCCGTTTAACCTTGGGCTGCTGGTGGCGGGATTTGGCGCGATGATTGTGGGCGCGCAGTCGGAACTGTGGTTCGGCCGCAGGGCCGCGCGAAAGGATGCGTCATGATTGACCGTGTAGAGCTGTGGATTGTGATTATCGGGCTGGGAATCGGCAGCTATGGATTGCGGTTTGTGTTCACGGGCATCATCGGGGACCGCGAATTGCCGGAATGGGTATTGCGACATCTAAGATATACGGCGGTGGCGGTATTGCCTGCCTTGGTCGCGCCATTGGTGGTGTGGCCGCCTGCGGCACTTGGCGCGCTGGACCCGGCACGTAGCGTGGCGGCGATGGTGACCTTGGGCGTGGGGTATTACACGCGCAACACGCTGGCCGCGATTTTAAGCGGCGCGGGCGCACTGTATCTAGGTTTGTATCTGCTTGGATAAGGCGTGCGGTATGGTGTATGCCAAGATGCGAGGCGCGCCTGAGATTCCCGAGATCACTTCTTCTTTTTCAGCTCATACTCGGGAACAAACGCCTTGAGAACCTTGGATTTATCATCGTCGTCATATTCATACAGACGATCATAACTGGCCCCTTTGGTGGCGAAACTATCCATCAGTTTACGCGGATAATAGGTTTGGTGAATGTCCTCAAAGCCGGGAAGCTGTGATAGCAAATCCGAGGTGCTTTTGGCGCAATAGGCCTGCTGCACGGGGCCGTAATTCAGGGCAATCTGAAGGGCACGCTCGGCAACCTCGGGAGAAACATCCAAGTGCTGAACCACAACGTGATAGGATTTGCGGGCGTGGAACCGGGTGTAAACATCGGCCAAATAGGGCGTCATGCCGTAAACAACATCGTCGCGCGTGGCGACCCCGTCGGGGCGAAAAGAGCCTGCCGGATCAAAGGCGATACGCTGACTGCCACTGATCATAAGGGAGGTATGCGCGCCCGAGCCGCTGGTATTGCTGATCATGGTATAAAGCGTCAGGCGCGGTGGGCCATCATGACGATAGGCCGCCTTTGAGACTTCCTCAGGCGAGGAACCACCCCGGTTGGGCACAGAACAGGCTGAAACCGCAAGCATAAGCGCAAAAAGAGCAATCAGACGCATAAATACAGGCATCAGGCCCCCCAAGTTACAAAACAAATATACCTAGATGGCGCAGGCATTCATGCCTCTCGCCACCAATGACGTCGCGATTAGCTGTTCACAAGTGCCATGAAAATCAGGATGCCGATTGATCCTGCTGCAACCCAAGTTACCGCTTTGATAAAACCAACAAAGGCTTTTTCCTGCACTTCGATGTTCATAGTGCCGTGTTCATGTTCCGCCATAATCGCGTTCCTTCTACAAAGTCGTTTTTCGCTGGATACTGCATTTAAATGCCCATGTCACGATGTCAAAATGCGGCATTTAACCCGGTTTGGCAGATATTTCCCAAAGAGCCATGCCCTGTACAACGCCCCATCAACAATTCGCCCCTCTCACTGTGCAGACTATGCCTGACGGGACGGGGCGGGTGGGTGGGCGTTCCGTCAGGCATAGTCTGTGGCGCGAAATTAGCTTTTTTCCTCAAGACCTGCTGCCAATCGAAATCCAATCCGGTTTGGTTCGGCCTGTTCGACCTCTTTGGGCAAGGCGCGCAACATCACATTCAACTGGCTGACATGCTGGACAAGCTGGGTTTTGGAACCCCCGCCATCGCTGCCATAAAACGTAATGATATCGGGATCGAAAAATCCCATACCTTCGATTCGCACAACACCAGCTTCACCGCCAGTGAACCCCATGGCAACCTCATGCTCGTTATCCAGCTGCTTTTCGAAATTCTGAATATACAGGATCAGCCGCTCATAGGCCCATTCTGCCGGGCTTTTTTGCTCGACCGGCTTTTTCGCAATCACGTCGGGCAGGTCTTTGCAGGGCTCGACAGATGGGTCTGAATGAACTTCGTGCCGCCGAGGAAGTGCCGCTGACTCCGCGGCTTCTGCCGAAGTTGCGATTAAATCGTCCATGCTAACCCTTTCGTTGCCACAACCACGCGCCATCTTCACGACGTTCGCGCGTTACTGCGCCAACATGCAGCAGATGGTTAAGGTGAGCAATCGCTTCGACGAGGGCGAGCCCATATTCACCCGCCCCTATTTTGCGCTTGAAGAGCGGCACAAAACAATCACCTGCGGTGCGCGGCGTATCAAGATAGGCCAACAGCCGTTCAAGTGCGCCGTGATGGTTATCAATCAATTGCCGCATTCGGGTCGGAAGGCCTGTAAATGGTAGCTTATGCCCGCCCAAAACAAGATGATCCTCCCGCGACATCGGTTCAAACCTTTCACAGGTTTCGAGCCAATCGCCCACCGGATCGGCCTCTGGCTCAGTGGCGTAAACCCCTAGGTTCGAGCTGATTGAGGAGAGGATTTGATCGCCTGAAATCACGAGATTGTCATCGCGGGACCAGAAGGTCGCGTGCTCGGGCGCGTGGCCATTGCCGATATGCACCTCCCAGTCACGTCCCCCGATTCGCACGACGTCATCCTGTTTGATGCGGCGGAAACCCAAGGGCATCGACGCAACCACGTCGGCAAAGTTAAAGGGGCGCTCTGATTTGCGTTGCTCATAGATCGTCGCATCCATGCCCGCACTTTTGTAAAACGCCAGTGATTGCGCATTGGGCAGAGCTTGTTCATCCAATTGCAACATCCGGGCAAACAACCAAGCGGTGCGCGTCGTCCATAGCTCTGCTTGGAATTCCTCTTGGAACCAGCCCGCAAGGCCAATGTGGTCAGGATGGTGGTGGGTCACAATCACGCGGCCAATCGGTTTGCCCGCAAGCGGGCCATCCATCAGTTTTTGCCAAATCACGCGGCTGCGCTTGCTGGCAAATCCGGTGTCGATAATTGTCCAGCTATCCCCATCATCCAGCGCATAAACATTCACATGATCCAGCACCATGGGCAACGGCATGCGCATCCAGAGAACGCCGGGGGCGACCTCAATCGCCTCGCCCTCAGCCGGGGGAGTTTCCCACGGGTAACGGATACCGGTCACTGCTGCGTCTTTCACAATCACCTTGTTCATAGGCCCCATTCCTGAACGTCCAGCGCATATAGATCGCCAGCCCCCTGAGTGGCATGCGCCAACAGGCCAACATGCTCTGGCAACAGGCGGTTGATATAAAAACGGGCCAGTTTGGCGCGCGCACCGTCGGTCGCCTCGGAACAGGCGGCCTTGAGGTGGAAATGCGCGCCTAACACGCGGGCAAAGGCACGAAGATAAGGCACGGAACCTGCAAAACGATCATTGAAATCATCCTGCGCGATCATCCATTCGGTGGCTTCGCGCAGGGTTTCTGTTGCCTCCCAAACAAGGCCAGCCATGCGGGGGCGTTTGGCGCGGGCCAGTTCGGCGTGGGTTTCGATCTCTTCCAGCAGGGCAAAGGCTGCCTCGCCGCCATCCATAAGTTTACGCGCCACAAGATCCATAGACTGAATGCCATTGGTGCCTTCGTAGATCGCGGTGACGCGCACGTCGCGGTAATATTGCGCTGCACCTGTTTCCTCGATGAAGCCCATGCCGCCATGCACCTGCACGCCCATTTCCGAAACCGCGATTCCGGTATCGGTACCAAAGGCCTTGGCGATGGGGGTCAGGAAGGCGGCGCGCGTTTTCCACTCGGCAGCTTTTGTGGCATTGCCCATGTCGATGGCCACTGCACAGCTAAGGGCGATGGCGCGGGCGGCAAAAATATCGGCCTTCATCGTGGCAAGCATGCGGCGCACATCAGCGTGATCCTGGATCGCACCTGTTTTGGAGGGTGCATCGTCTTTAATTGGGGTGCGCCCCTGTTTGCGCTCTTGGGCATAAGAAAGAGCGAGTTGAAACGCCCCTTCGGCGGCACCAATGCCCTGCCCGCCCACACCAAGGCGCGCGTTGTTCATCATGGTGAACATCGCCTTCATGCCGCCATTGGGTTGACCAACAAGCCAGCCCGTCGCCTCGTCAAACTGCATCACAGCGGTGGGAGAGCCGTGCAGGCCCATTTTATGCTCTAGGCTGACAACTTTGAGCGAATTGGCCACGCCCGCCTCGCCATTGGCGTCGGGAATATTGCGGGGCACGATGAACAGGCTGATGCCTTTGGTTCCGGGCACACCGTCAGGTAGGCGCGCCAAGACCAGATGGCAGACGTTGGAGGTGAAATCATTATCCCCCCAGCTGATATAGATTTTCTGCCCTGACACGGCATAGGTGCCATCGCCATTATCCGTCGCCTTGGAGCGCAGTGCCCCCACATCGGAACCAGCGGCGGGTTCGGTCAGGTTCATTGTGCCCGACCATTCGCCCGAAATCAGTTTGGGCAGATAGATGTCTTTTAGCGCATCAGAGGCGTGATGCTCTAGCGCCTCGATCTGGCCTTGGGTCATCAGGGGATTAAGTTGCAGCGACAGACAAGCTGCCGACATCATTTCATTCACAGCCGTGGTCACAGTCAGCGGCAAGCCCATGCCCCCATAGGCAGGATCAGCGGAGGTGGAAATCCAGCCACCTTCAGCGATCGCCTGATAGGCGTTTGCATAACCAGGTGACGTGCGCACCACACCGTTTTCCAATACCGCAGGCGTTAGATCACCGGCACGTTGAACCGGATACATCGTGTCTTCGCATAGGCGGGCGGCCTCGGTCAGGATGGCGTCTACGGTGTCGCTATCTGCCTCGGCGAAGGTATCAGTGGCAGTGACCTGCCGCAGATCGACCACATCGTTGAACAGAAATTGGTAGTCGGTGATGGGGGCGCGGTATGGCATGGCGTTCCTCGGTTAGTTAGACTGGTAGGTGTCGTGGGGATGACACAAGTTGATCTGGGTTGGCTTTGGGTTGGCGCCCTTGTATGCAACTTTTATGCACAGAGTAAGTGTGCGATGATTTTAGTCTAACAGAACGCAGCGTCATACCATGAATGAGCGAACGACCGAAATGTTAAACGCCGATGCGGGCGGGTACGGGCGGGCCAGTGATATTTGGCAGGCCGGAGGTTTGGTCGCCTTTCCAACGGAGACGGTTTACGGGCTGGGAGGAGATGCGCGCAACGACATGGCGGTTGCGCGGATATTTGAGGCCAAGGGGCGGCCAAGGTTCAACCCGCTGATTGTGCATGTGGATTCTGTCGCAACAGCCAAGCAATATGTCGAGTGGTCCGAGGAGGCAGATGTTCTGGCGCAGGCATTTTGGCCGGGGCCGCTGACCTTGGTATTGCCCTTGCGGCAGGGCACGGGGTTGTCCGCGCTGGTCACGGCGGAGCTGACAACATTGGCGATACGTGTTCCGGCGCATCCTGTGGCCAAGGCCTTGCTTGAGGCTTACGGCGGGCCGATTGCGGCGCCCTCTGCCAACCCGTCAGGGAAGATCAGCCCCACAACCGCTGCCCATGTGGCCGCAGGGTTATCGGGGCGCATTGAGGCGATTGTGGATGGCGGGGCCTGCGCTGTTGGTGTGGAGTCAAGCATTTTAGGCCTGTCGGGGGAGGCAGTTTTGCTGCGGCCCGGCGGATTGCCGGTTGAGGCGATAGAGGCCGCGTTACATCACCCGGTGGCGCAACACGGAGCTGCGGACCCGCTGACAGCACCGGGGCAGATGGCGTCGCATTATGCGCCGGGGGCAAAGGTTCGACTGAATGCTGATGCGGCTGGCGAGGGCGAGGTATTGCTGGGGTTTGGCGGGGTTTTATGTGATCTAAACCTGTCAGCAGCGGGCGATTTGACCGAGGCTGCGGCGAATTTATTTCACCATTTGCATGCACTGGATGCGCGCGGCGTGGCGGGGATCGCGGTGTCGCCGATCCCGGATCATGGGTTGGGGCGGGCGATCAATGACCGGCTTGGCCGGGCCGCAGCACCGAGGCCGTAATTCGGGCCGAGCTGGAGTTTAGGCGTGGCCCTAATTTAGGCGTGGTCCAAAATCAGGCGTGGCCAGCCTCTAGCGATAGGGTCAGTGGATCAACGCCCAGACTGTTCAACGCCGCCGTCCATTTGTCGGCATCTTGAACGCCAAACACCATATCCCGCGTTGCGTCACAAATCAGCCAGCCATTAGCAGAAATCTCTGCCTCTAGCTGCCCCTCCCCCCAACCGGAATAACCCAGAGCCACCAGAGCGTTGCGCGGCCCAGACCCTTTGGCCATGTCCTCAAGGATATCAACCGTCGCGGTCATGCCAAAATCTGGCGAGACACTGAGCGTGGACAAATCGGAAGTATAATCGGTGGAATGCAAAACAAAGCCACGTCCGCCCTCAACAGGGCCGCCAAAGTAGAGGTTTATGTCGTCAATTCCGGGGGATTGCATGACCGAAAGCTGCTCTAGCAGGTTTGACAAATGCATATTGTGCATCGGTTTGTTGATGATCAGGCCCATCGCCCCCTCGGAAGAATGGGCGCAGATGAAAATGACTGATGTTGAAAATCTGGGATCGCCCATGCCCGGCATCGCGATCAACATTTTGCCTGTCAGGTTCAGTTCCTGTTCGGGGAGAGTCACCGGAAAACCTATCCTTTCGGTCCTTGGTCGATGGGGCATCGACATATCCAAGATGAGACCGGAACAGCCGGTGTGCAACCCCTGAAGACACCGAAAGTGGGTCGACCTGGCCCCGATTTGAGCTTGATTTAGCCAGCCATGTTCTAACGAGATGTTTCAGGAATGGTAAAGAATGCTCGCCTGAACGTGAGTTGGCAATCTGCCAAGGATAGCGCATTTGTGGGGGATGAAATTATTTGATCTCCTCAAGGGCGCGATTGCTGCCTTGTTTGTGACCGTCGGTGCCAGTGTGTTTGTGGCCCCACAAGTCAACGCGCAATCGTTTGACCGCACGGTGCAGGCCGATATCTTGCCGGGGTGGCGCGCAGCTGATGGGACAATCATCGCTGCATTGCGCATTCGGCTGAACCCCGGTTGGAAGACCTATTGGCGCGCACCGGGTGATGCGGGTATTCCACCCACGATCACGTGGCGCGGCAGTCGCAACCTATCAGGTGCGCAGATTTCATGGCCCGTGCCGCATGTGTTTGACCAAAACGGCATGCGCTCTATCGGATATAAGGATGAGCTGATCCTGCCGCTGCGCTTGGCCCCTAAAACAAGTGGTGCCCCGATCAAGCTGCGCGCGCAGTTGGATATCGGGGTGTGCCGCGATATCTGCGTGCCGCAAACCCTAAAGGTATCTGCGGAATTGCCCGCCACGCTGACAAAACCCGTGCCAGCAATTGCTGCGGCGCTGGCGTCGGTGCCCTATTCCTCAAAAGAAGCTGGCGTGAAAAGTGCCACCTGCCGCATTTCCCCAACGAGTGAGGGCGTGCGCGTCACCGCCAAAGTCACCATGCCAAGCAGCGGTGGCACCGAGGTCGTGGTGATCGAAACGGCCAACCCAGAGGTTTGGGTGGCCGAAGCGCAAAGCACGCGCCAAGGCAATACGTTGACCGCGAGTGCCGAGATGATCCATCAGGATGGCGATAGTTTTCTGATTGATCGCGCCGGGTTGCGGATCACGGTATTGGGTCACAGCCATGCTGTGGATATTCAAGGCTGCACGGCGGGGTAAGTTATCGCGGTGTGCTGGGTTCAGGCGGAAAGGCTGCGGGCCTTGCGTCGAGATACGAGCAAACTAAGCGCGCTAAGCAGATAGGCGATGATGGCAAATCCGCCCGTGCCTGCCAAGAACGTCATTGCAGCAGTGATAAGCCCCTCAGGAAGGGGCGCATAGGTCAATAGCAACGGGTGCATTCCGCCCGTGACCACGGCCCAAGCCAGTGTAATTCCCATCCATGAGGCAGTGAAAATTGCGGTAATCCAGACCACGGCGCGCAATCCACGCGCCCTTGTTCTGTGATTTTGTGTGGCGAAACGCAGGGCCGCAAACTGACGTTTTACATCCGCCTGCATCGCGACCAAAGCGGGCACCACAAGCAAAACCAGCAACATGCCAAACCCCAGCCCATAGACCAGTGTGACAATGGTAGGTTTCAAAAACTGCGCCTGTTGAGAGCGCTCAAACAGCAGGGGCGCAAGGCCAAGCACGGTTGTCATCGTGGTCAGCATTACGGGGCGTAAACGATCCGCCACCCCGTCGATGATCGAGGGAAATAGCCCGCGTTCTTCGGCGTATTCGTCAATTGTTGTTACCAGCACGATTGAATCGTTGATGATGATCCCGGTCATGCCCAGCAGGCCAACAATGGTGAACATGCTTAACGGGATGTCATGATAGTGGTGGCCATAGATCGTGCCAACAAGGCCAAAAGGAATGATCGCCATCACCACCAGCGGGCGGGTCCAACTGGCAAACACCCAAGCCAGCACCAGATAAATCCCGGTGAGGCATAAAGACAAGCCCAACATGGCATCGGTGAGAAAGGTGTCCTCTTGCTCTGATAGGCCCGAAAGCGTCCACTCCACCTGTTTTTCACTGGCGATGCGCGGCAGGATCTCGGTTTCTAGCAGGGTCTGAATTTCGGCGGCGCGGGCGGGGTCATCCTCGGATATGTCGCCCGTTACCGAGATCAGGCGGATGCCATTTTCGCGGCGCACGGTGGAAAATCCGCTGCGCTGTGTCACGCTGACGATATCGGCGAGCGGTACATATTCGCCAAGGGGCGTGCGCATCATCGAGCGTTCGAGGAAGTCAGCGGTCAATTCGGTTTTGGGCAATTCTACACGGATGGAGGCACTGCGCGGGCCGTCGGGATATGTCGCGGCCTCAAGCCCGTTAAGGCGATGGCGCAACACGCGGCCCAAGGCGTCGATGGAAAACCCCAGCGCTTGGCCTTGGGGGGTGAGTTCCAGGATCAGCTCGTCTTTGTCATAGGCGAGGTTATCCTGCACGGCGGAAACCTCTGGGAATTTGGCGAGGGCATTTTGGAGCGCCTCGGATGCGGCCTTGAGCGTGCTGCTGTCGGCCCCAATGAATTGCACGTCCAGCGCATCACCGCCGGGACCGGAACGCCAGCCGCGAAAACTAACGGTTTCGGCAAGAGGGTGGCGGTTTACGCGATCTTGCAGCTCTCCGACAAAGGCAAAGCTGGAATAGGGGCGCAGGTCGGCATCAATCAGATCAATTGAGATACCGCCCAGCAAATCAGGGTCTTTGGTATCGGCACCGGCAAGGCCCCAGCCCGCATTGCCGCCGATCTCGGCCATGACGTAATCTAGCGGGTTTTGGCCGTGGCGTTCAGCGTATTCTGCGCCCAGTGCCTCTGTGGCGCGTTGCATTTCGCGCATCATTTCCAGCGTATCGGCGCGGGTGGCGGTCGGGGCCATGATGAAGTTACCCGTCACCGAGCCACGCTCTGGTGCGTTCCAGAAGCGCCATGTCACATCGCCCTGAATGAACAGCGATACCTGGCTGGCGAGCACAACAAATGCGCCCGCCATAAGCGGATAGCGCGCGCGGATCACCAAGACCATGAAGCGGCGGAACAGAACGTCGCGGAACCAACGAAAGCCTTTGTTCACTTGGCGGCTGGGCCAATCGTACCAATGCTCCTTGGCGCTGTGGACCAGCGCGTGGGACATGTGGTTGGGCAGGATCAAAAAGCATTCGGCCAGCGAGGCAATCAGCACTGCGATCACGGTAAAGGGGATGTCGGAAATCATATCTCCAAAGCGTCCGCTGATCACTGTCAGACCAAAGAAGGCAATCACCGTTGTCAGCGTGGCGGAAAACACCGGCAGGGCCATGCGCCGGGCTGCGGTTTCAGCGGCAACGGTCGGATGTTCACCTAACCTGCGTGCGCGCATGTCGGCATGTTCCCCCACAACAATCGCATCATCCACAACAATGCCAAGGGTAATAATCAGCGCAAAGAGCGACACCATATTGATGGTCAGCCCGCCGATATACATCAAGGCAATCGCCGCCAGCATGGCCACGGGAATTCCTGCCGCCACCCAAAAGGCGATGCGGGCATTGAGGAATAAGAACAGCAGGAGAACCACAAGACCAAGCCCCATCGCGCCATTATCCAGCAGGATATCAAGCCGTTGGGAAATCGCCTGTGCGCGTTCGCGGATCAGCTGGATCGTGACGCCGGTTGGCAGGGTGGTCTGAAGCTCTGCTGCGACTTTGGATACCTTGGCCTGAATGCCGATGGCATCACCGCGTGCAGAGCGATCAATGCGGATGGAAACAGCGGGGTCATCACCAACAAAATAGCTGCGCGAGCGGTCGCTGCCCTCAACGCGCACGCGAGCAACATCGGCGATGGTAAGAACATCGCCCTCGGCAGTGGAGCGCAGGGCAATACCCGCGATCTGTTCAGCGCTGCGTTTTTCGACCCCGGTGCGCACGCGGGCATTGGCACCTGTGACGTCACCTGCGGGGTCTGCATCTACCTCGGCGGCAATGGCCTGCGCGATTTCGGCGATGGTGAGATCATGGGTGATAAGGGCCACGGAAGGCACCTCGATCACGGTTTCGGGCGCGGCAACCCCGCGAATGGTGGTGCGGGTAACGCCAGCCGCAAACAGGCGCGTGACAAATTCATCGGCAAAGCGGGCCAATTGCGCGGGCTCTACTGGGCCGGTGATCACAACATCGGTGACCCGGTCCCGCCAAGCGCCGCGTTTGACACGGGGGTCGTCGGCATCCTCGGGCAGCGTGGTGAGGGTATCAATCGCGCCCTGCACATCATCTGCGGCGCGCGCCATATCCCAGCCCGGCTCAAAATCAAGCCAGATGCTGGCACGCCCTTCGGTGGCCTGACTGTCAGAGCTTTCGACACCCTCGACGGCCAGAAGCAGGGGTTCCATGACCTGAATGATGGCCGCGTCGATATCCTCGGCACCTGCGCCCTGCCATTGCGTGGTGACAGAGACATTATCAATGATCACATCGGGCAAAAACTGCGCGCGCATGCGAGGCGTGGCGACAAGGCCTGCGGCCAACATAACCACCAGCAGCAGATTGGCGGCGGTGCGGTGGCGCGTGAAATAGGCAAGGATGCCGCCAGCGGATTTTGGGAGCGCGCGCATTGGGGTTAGCCCCCCATCCGTGCTTCGAGGCGGCGAACGGTGCGGGCGGCAACGCGGGGTTGGGCAAGCTCTGCCAGCAGGCGTTCGCGTGCGTCATCGGGCATGCGGGTGTTTTGCTGCACAAACGCGATTAGGCGCGCGCGGTGTTCCGCACTTAGATCTAACATTTCGGCGGGCTGTTGCATGGCCGTATCATCGGCTGGGCGCAGCGGCGTCACGCGAATGCCTGCCCCGAGTAGCGGCGTGCGGCGGGTGACCACCTCGCGGCCCTCAAGTGCAGGGGCGCGCACAAGCACGTCATCACGCAGGCGGCGCAGGGTTGTTACTGCCATGGATTCAAGGCGGTCCCCCTCGCCCAGAACCAACACGCGGTTGGAGGCATCTAATGCCGAGGCTGGTAGGCGGATCACGTTTTCAAGCGGGGCCTCGCGCACGCGGACGGTGACGAAATCGCCCGGTTTAAAGCCCGGGCTACTGTTGAGGTCCGCAAAAAGCAGGCGCCCGGTTTGCCCTTCGCCGACGGCGGCGCTGTCACGGCTAATACGCCCGGTTGCGACGAGATCATTGCCCAGCACCTCAAGCACAACGGTGATGTCAGCCTTGCGCAGGCGGCTGGTGTCATCCAGCAGGCGCACGTATTGCGGGGTTGAGACGCGAAAGGCTACCTCGAGGTTTTCGGGGTCAATCAGGCGGGCCAGCTTTTCGTTGGCCGAAACGAGGCCACCCTGAACGATGGTCACATCCGCAAGCGTCCCCGTATAGTCGGCAGTGACAGTGGTGTCGGTCATACGGCGGTCAGCCTCGGCCAGCGCGATGGCTGTGCGTGTGAGGCGCGTTGCGGCCTGATCAATCCGCGCCTTGGCCTGTGTAAGAGCCTGACGCCGCGCGAGCACCGATTGCTGGGCGGCGGACACAGCAAATTCGGCGGTTTCAACGGCGGCAGCGGTGCCAATGCCCCGCGCCGCAAGATCGGTTTGACGCTGGAGTGCCTTGTCGCGCAGGGCGACCTGATCGCGGGCAGCGGTAAGTTCGTCTTGGGCCAAGATCACAGCACGGTCGGCATCGCGCTCTTCGGCCTCGGCGTCGAGCACATCGTTTTGAATGCGCTCAAGGGCGGCGTTGGCATCGGCGGGATCAATTTGCAGCAGAACCTCGCCTTGGGTGACGCGCCCGCCCTCCTCAAATGCTTGGGCAAGGTGGATCACGGTGCCGCCGATGGCTGCGCGAATATCAAGGCTGCGGCGGCTTTGGACCTCGCCAAAGGCGGTAAGTTCGGGGGTTTGCGTGCCGGGGCGGGCCGTGATGACGTTGACAGAAAACATCCGTTCGCGGCCCTGAGGTGGCTGGTTTTCACGCGCAAGTCTGGTTTCAACAGAGCGATAGACCATGTTCACCGCCAACAGCACCAGGGCCGCTGTCGCTGCAAACAGGAAGAGGCCTGTTAAGCTTTGTCTGAGAAACCGCATGAGGGTGTTCCGAATAATTGCGTTTGGATCATAGCATAAGATGTGGTCTGGGCAGGGAAAAGCCAAGGGTTTTCCATGGTATTTATAGTCGCGTGCAGAGCGGCGGGGGCACGCAGGTGATCAAAATCTCGTCAGTCGTTTAGTAATGTAGGCGGCGTGTGATCCAATGGAACGCCTGCGGCGTGCTCTATTTCTCGTGGTTTTCTGACGAAACCCACTCGGGTTTGGGGCATGTTGTTAGGGAGGGATCAAGATTTGGTACGTCTTAAATGCTCATCCAGACGCGGCATGATTTCAACGAAGTTGCAGGGTTTGTGGCGATAATCGAGTTGGAATTGCAAAATGCCGTCCCATGCGTCTTTGCACGCGCCCGGACTGCCGGGGAGCGCAAAGAGGTAAGTGCCCTGAGCGACGCCGCCGGTTGCGCGGCTTTGCACGGCGGATGTGCCGATTTTCTGCATGGAGATCATGGTGAAAATCGTCGAAAACGCCTCAATCTCTTTTTCATAGACGTCGCGGTGCGCCTCGACAGTGACATCGCGCCCTGTAAGACCGGTGCCGCCTGTTGAAATGATCACGTCGATGTCGGGGGTCGCACACCATGCGCGTAGTTGATCTGCAATCTCAGAGCGCTCATCCTGTAGGATAGTGCGGGCCGCCAAGGTGTGGCCAGCGGCCTGAATGCGCGCAGCCAAGGTGTCGCCGGATTTGTCCTGATCCAGACCACGGGTATCGCTGACGGTGAGGATCGCGATGCGTACGGGGATAAAGGGTTTACTGTCGTCAATTGTTGCCACGGTTCGGCCTTTCTGTGTTCAGCCCAAGGGTAATTGCGCAAGCAACCGCGCCAGGGCCATCATGCGGAGACATCAAACCAATTGGCGTGGGGGCCGAGATTAACAATTTTGCTACGCCCGATGTGGCCAGTTTGCCCCCAGCTGTCATGGATATGGCCGCATAATACGAGTTTGGGTTGGATGCGCTCTATCGCCTCAAACACAGCGATTGAGCCGACCGACACCCCTGTGGAGGTTTTATCGGCGATGCCCTTGGGCGGGGAATGGGTGATCAGGATATCTGCCTGCGTGCAGGGGGCGAGCAAGCCGCGCGCATCGTCCTCAGATAGATCGCAGGACCAATCGCCAAAGGGTGTTTCAGGTGTCGCGTAGCCAAGGCCAAACAGGGTGATGCCGTCGATCGTTACGCTAGAGCCATGCAGCACGGTTGTGTCTGCTGAGACGGCCTGCGTAAGCTCTGTGACGCTTTCGGCATTGCCGGGGATGACCACCATTGGGGCCGCGAGACCCGACAGCAGGCCCATCGCCTGAGGCAGGTTCTTGCGGGCATTGCAGAAATCTCCCGCGCCGATCACAAGGTCCGCGTTGGCACTGGCCTGAACGAGTGCCGCTGCATGGGATGCGGAATGGTGCAAATCGGAGAAGGCGAGGATTTTCATGCGTTTGGTCCGGTCTCATTCAACCGCGCCTTGAGCGTCAACAGATCTGCCCATGCCTCGCGTTTGGTTTGGGGGAGACGTAGCAAATAGGCCGGGTGGAACATCGGCAAGGCAGGTTTGCCAAAGGCCTCGCACCACTGACCACGCAGGCGGGTGATGCCGCGTTTTCCGAGCACGCCCTGACAGGCGATATTGCCCATTAGAACGATGATTTCGGGCGCAACAATTTCGACGTGACGCTGCACAAAGGGCATTAACATCGCGATTTCATCAGGCTTGGGGTCGCGGTTTTGGGGCGGACGCCATGGCAAAATATTGGTGATATAAACCGATTGCGAGGTGAGATCAGCGGTGCGCGACATGCCGATGGCGTCAAGCATATTGTCCAGCAACTGGCCCGCTTTGCCAACAAATGGTTTGCCTTCGCGGTCCTCTTCGCGCCCCGGTGCCTCGCCTATTATCATGACACGGGCGGCGGGATTCCCCTCAGAAAAGACAAGGTTGCGCGCGCCGCGTTTCAGATCACAATGCTCAAATGCGCCTAATGCTGCCTGTAGCCCCGCCAAATCGGTGACGGATTTCGCCATTTCGCGGGCCACTTGGATCGGGTCGATCTTGGGTTTGGCAACTGGGGCATCAACTGGTGCGGCGACCGGTTGGGGACGGGCCTGTGGCACCTCATAACGGTTAAGGGGTTCGTCCAGCATGGCCTCAGTCACGCCCATCTCGACCTGCCAATCCAGCAGGGCGCGCGCAGTGTGATATTCCATTGCCGATTCCATAGGTGCAGCCTATCCGGCTTGGGGATCAGTTGAAAGCGGGCACCGCCGCAAATTGATCACAGCAGTGAGTGCATTTCGCAGGCGAGATGCCATTTTAAGTTGAAGGGGTATTTGGCTGGCAGTAGGAATGGGCCATTCATTCGTTTTAAAAGTGACTATTCAAATGCTCAAAATTGTCCGACTGATTTGCCTGCTAATGTGGGGTGTATTTGCGCCGCTAAATGCCCAAGCAGAGGAATACGTGCTGTGTCTGCAAAAACAGCTAAGCATATTGGGGTTTGATCCGGGGCCACATGATGGCGCGTGGGGGCAGCGCACCAAGGCCGCCGCATTGGCGCTGCGTAAAAGCGACGCCCGCCTGCAAGCGAACCCGATGCTGGATAATCCTAGACGCGTTTCTGCTGTTTCGTGGTGTCGTGTGGTTGGGCAGTTGAACCCAGAGGTGAAAAAATTCCGCCCTTCGGAAGCGAGCGTCGTATTTTTGAAAGATGATGATGCTACGGTTGAGGAAATTGTAATCATTCGCGCGGCGGTGCGCGAGGCCAAGAAATACTTTAAATTCAAACATCAAATTGAACTTGCCGGGCGTATTGATTTCGTTGCGGGCGGTGATCATGAACAGATTGCGCGCAACCTGATACAATTACGTCGGGCGCGTGGCGAAACAACCAAAAATGTGCGCCGTTTCGTTCGCAAGAAATGCGAAGGCACAAAGCGCTGGTACGCCGCCGCATATTTCAATCAGGTATTTTCATGTTGGCCGGACAATGTCGCACATTATAAAACTTGGCTTGAAAAAAATAAACGTCTCCTCTCAGGCATAATGGTGCATGAATTCGCACATTCCATTCAAACTGAACTGACACTAGCAAAAACAATCTTGCGTCTGCGCAAAGACGGTCGCTGGATCGACGGCCCCGGATGGATGGTTGAAGGCAGCGCGATGATGTTTGAGCTGGATTACCTTTATCCAGAGTTCAAGGGGCGCTGGATGCCATCCTTTCAGACACTCATGGCCCCTGCGCGCATGTCATCGTTGAAATTGCGTAAAACTGGTTACGTTGTAACAGACGAAGAATACGACGTTTCGCGGTTTGCAGCCTATTTGTTGGCCAAGCGATATGGATTGAAATCTTTCAATGATTATTGGCGGGAAATCGGGCAGGGTAAGGATTGGAATGCGGCGTTTCAGGCGACATACGGCATGTCGATCCGGGAGTTCGAGGCGATATTTGAGGAACTGCGCCACGATCTAAAGGCAGCAATCATCTTTGCAAGGCCCCAAGCGTAGGGTTGGCTTGCTCTGAGCGGTGAGCCTTTCTATAAGCGGCCAACACTGATCAAGGAGCGGGCCATGGGTTTTTCGCACAAGCATCTTTTGGGGATCGAACATCTGAACCCCGGTGACATCACAGCCATCCTTGATTTGGCGGATCAATATGTTGATCAAAACCGCCGCGATACCAAACATTCGGACGCGCTGCGGGGGTTAACGCAGGTCAATATGTTCTTTGAAAACTCCACCCGTACGCAGGCCAGTTTTGAGCTGGCGGGCAAGCGGTTGGGCGCGGATGTGATGAACATGGCCATGCAGGCCAGTTCGATCAAAAAGGGCGAAACGCTGATAGATACGGCGATGACGCTGAACGCGATGCATCCTGATTTATTAGTCGTGCGGCACCCCCATTCAGGCGCGGTGGATTTGCTGGCGCAAAAGGTGAATTGCGCGGTGTTGAATGCAGGGGACGGGCGCCATGAGCACCCGACGCAAGCCCTGCTGGATGCGCTAACAATCCGGCGTGCCAAGGGGCGTTTGCACCGCCTAAACATCGCAATCTGTGGCGATATTGCCCATAGTCGGGTGGCGCGTTCTAACCTGATCCTGCTGGGCAAAATGGAAAACCGGGTGCGTCTTGTGGGGCCGCCGACGCTGATGCCTGCGCAAATCAGCGAATTTGGCGTTGAGGTCTATGAGGACATGGCCGAAGGGCTGAAAGACGTCGATGTGGTGATGATGCTGCGCCTGCAAAAGGAACGTATGGATGGGGGCTTTATCCCGTCAGAGCGGGAATATTACCACCGTTACGGGCTGGACGCTGCCAAGCTGAGCAATGCCAAGGACGACGCGATTGTCATGCATCCCGGCCCGATGAATCGCGGCGTTGAGATCGACGGCGAGCTGGCTGACGACATCAACCGCTCTGTCATTCAGGAACAGGTCGAAATGG
Source organism: uncultured Cognatishimia sp. (assembly GCA_964021645.1). Classification (GTDB taxonomy): domain Bacteria; phylum Pseudomonadota; class Alphaproteobacteria; order Rhodobacterales; family Rhodobacteraceae; genus CANLDA01. The sequence goes on from CAXIAD010000031.1 coordinate 27,487, forward strand.
GTGTCGCTGTGCGCATGGCGGTCATGGATTTACTCGCCCGTAATTTACGCGCAGCACGCGCTGCTGCACCAGTGGAGGTGTGACGATGGAAGACCCAAAAGACCCTAAGATGAGTGGCCGCGTCGCAACCGTTGCCCTGTTGGTGATGTTCGCGATGGTGGCATTGATGGTCTGGATCGGCGGATGACCGTAATGCAGATCACCGCAGCTGAGCGTGCCATGGTGCGCCTATTTGTGATTGATCTGCCTGACGATCAGATAGAGGCGTTTCGCGAACCCACATATTCCGACAGTGATGAGCCGCATTGGCCGCTAAAAGATGCACTGGGGGCCACCTATCTGGATGAGGATTTTGTCGAGGTGTTTGATGTCCTTGACCTAGAGAATTTGGGTCTTGTGGGGTATATGGCTGAAGGGTTGGGGATTGCGAAATCTGTCTTAACCGCCGATCGCGCACGTCTTGAGGGGATCAGGGGGACGGTTCTGATTGTGTTATCCTCTGCCTTTAGCGGAGCGGCACAGACGTTGCGGCCAAAAGCTCCGCTACGGTGGATCGGCACCTATTGCGAGGACACGCCCCCTGTTCAGTTTGAACCCTTGCCAAGCGATGCAGCTAAGGGAAATGCGCCCAGCGGCGCCCATGTTGAGGCACCAGCCAACGCGCATATGACGCTGCTGATTGCGGTGCTGGCCTTGCCCATATTGGCGCTGTTAGCAGGGGCGATTTTTTGGGGGGTTTGGCGATGACTGAGACGGCAACCGGCTGGGAAAGCATTCTGGATGAGGACGAGGCCATTCTATGGCAAGGGCGACCTGACGGGGCCATTGTGCTGCAAAAGCGCAATATCCTGACCTTGCTGTTTGGTTTGCTGTTTTCGGGCATTGCAGTAATTTGGATGATCGCGGCCTCAGGGGCTGGCGGGATATTCTGGATGATGGGCTTGCTGCATTTCTCTGCGGGCCTCGCCGTCGCATTCTCTGCAGTATTTTGGGGCGCTGTTTTGCGGCGTCACAGTTGGTACACGTTAACGGATCGCCGCGCCATTATTGCTGCGGACCTGCCTTTATTGGGGAAACGGTTGAATTCCTATCCAATCACCGAAAGTACCGTTCTGGAGCTGATTGATGATCCGCTTGCGACGGTGAATTTCGCACATAAAATCATGCGCAGCAAAAAGCGCAGCTATACCGTACCTGTCGGGTTTGAGCGCATTCATGATGGCAAAGAAGTGTATCGCATAATGCGGACAATTCAGGTGAGCACACACCATCAGGCCGGGTCAACCGGGCCGGGACATTGAAGAGGACAAAACCATGACAAGCATTCTTTTCACCAATGCCCGCGTGATCAACCCCGGAACGGATAGCGATGCGCCGGGCGAGGTGTTGATCGTTGACGGGCGGATCGCTGTGGTCGCGGCAAAGATTACGGATGTGCCAGAGGGCGTTGAGGTGGTCAATTGCAACGGCAAATGTCTGGCCCCCGGTATTGTGGATATCGGCGTAAAGGTTTGCGAGCCGGGCGAGCGGAACAAAGAAAGCTATAAATCCGCAGGCACAGCGGCGGCGGCGGGCGGCGTCACAACGATGGTAACCCGCCCTGACACGACCCCTGCGATTGACAGCCCTGAAACCTTGGAATTTGTCACGCGGCGCGCCAATGATGCGGCCCCTGTCAATGTCGTGCCCATGGCCGCGCTGACCAAGGGGCGCGACGGGCGCGAAATGACCGAAATCGGATTATTGATGGATGCCGGGGCCATCGCGTTTAGCGATTGCGATCATGTGGTCACCGATACCAAAATCTATTCTCGTGCCTTGACCTATGCGCGCAGCTTGGGCGCGCTTGTTATGGCGCACCCACAGGAGCCTGACATGTCGCGCGGGGCCGTCGCCACCTCGGGTAAGTTCTCAAGTCTGCGTGGTTTGCCCGCCGTTTCGCCCATGGCCGAACGCATGGGATTGGACCGCGATATGGCATTGGTTGAGATGACCGGCGTGAAATACCACGCTGATCAAATCACCACAGCGCGCGCCCTGCCCGCCCTGCAACGTGCCAAGGCAAACGGATTAGATGTGACAGCAGGCACATCGATTCACCACCTGACGCTGAACGAATTGGATGTCGCGAACTACCGGACCTTTTTCAAGGTAAAACCGCCTCTGCGGTCGGAAGAGGATCGCGTGGCTGTCATTGAGGCGGTGAAATCCGGGCTGATTGATATCATCAGCTCGATGCACACCCCCCAGGATGAGGAAAGCAAGCGCTTGCCCTTTGAGGAGGCTGCTGCGGGGGCGGTTGCCTTACAGACCTTGTTGCCAGCAGCATTGCGTCTGTATCACGCTGAGCAGCTGACCCTGCCCGAGCTATTTCGCGCGATGGCGCTTAATCCGGCAAACAGGTTGGGCCTGCCCTCGGGTCGGTTGGATGTTGGCGCACCTGCTGATCTGGTGTTGTTTGACGCAGATACGCCGTTTGTGATGGACCGTTTCAAACTGCTGTCGAAATCCAAGAACACCCCGTTTGATGGCCAACGCATGCAAGGCAAGGTGCTGAAGACCTATGTTGCGGGTAAAATTGTGTTTGGCGCGGCCTAAGGGATGGGTGGAATTGATCGGCGGGCTGGGTTTGCTTAGCCGCCCGCAACCTGTCGGTCGTATTCCTCGGCGTCAAACCATCCGAGTGAGTAGGCAACTTTGCCCTCGGGTGTCAGATCCCATTCTTCCCAGCCCTGCACCTTAACATGGTTGCCGGTTGTGGCGTGATGCCCCTCTAACGTCCAGACAAACAGCGCATGATCTGCTGTGGAGCGAAAGCTGTCCAAATGTACAATAAGGTCAGGGAATTCAGCATGAAATCCTGCGGCCATGGCAGTGACCTGTTCGCGGCCTTTTGAGACGTCGCCCCGATTGATGCAAATCGCACCATCAATGGCGTAGAAAGAGGCAACGCCCGCTGAATCACCGGTGGACCACGCGGTGGCATATGCGCGTGCTGTGTCTTCGCTCATCATAGCGGTATTCCTAACATTTTGGGCGGCCTCGACTTTAACTTGAGCCAGCAAGGCCCTGCCATTAATTAATAGGACAATGGTGGCATTCTGTGACTAATTGAAAAGACGGGACGCATTATTGGTTGAATAATAAATTCACGCTATTGGGCTATTCTGCACCTGTCTAGCGAAAGATCTGTTTCGCAAACGCAACAATCCCGGTAATATACCGCAAAAGCATCTCGTCTTTAACCTATTGCGGGCAAAGCTGAGAGGCCGCGAACGCTTTAGCCAAACGTGAAAGAAACCGATGCCCGAAATTGTCACATCGCCTGAAATCCTGATTTTGATCGCTATCTGTGGCTATCTGCTTGGCTCCGTGCCGTTTGGCATTGTGGTCACCCGCGCATTGGGGCTGGGCAATCTTCGCAACATTGGATCGGGCA
>CAXIAD010000032.1:0-29877 GCA_964021645.1 uncultured Cognatishimia sp.
CTGTGCAGCAATCGCGCCGCCCGTGTCACACAAATGGCTCAACCGGTGCAGCGTTGATTTGGGCAGGGTCGAAACCTCATCCAACCGACTGTCAGGCCGCCCATCAGCCGGTAAAACCGCCAGCGCAATGCCCTTGTTACGACATAGGGTTTCCACCTGCTGTATACCGTAGGCCCAATAGGACATGCCGCCAATCAGGCGGATCAAGATCGCCTTGGCGCCCGATAGGGTTTGTTCAATATAGGTATCCACCGACAGCGGATGTTTTAACGCTGTCAGATTGGCAAGGCGCAGACTGGGAAAATCGCCCGCACCCCCACCGATATCCCCAGCAGCATCCCCACTGGCACGGTGCCAGCCCGCCGCGAAAGCCCCAAGATCACTATCGGAAAATGACAGCACAACCAAATCGGCCGGGGATTGTCCCAGGTCCATCGGGGTCTCTGTCTCGTCCAGACCATGGCTTTCGCGAAAGACTACATGCATGGGCTGTTAGTCTACCAGCGCCTTGCGGATCGCTTCTTCGTTTACGTCATCATGTTCAGCAATCACGACGACCCGACCGCGCCGTGCCTCTTCAACCTTCCATGGCTGGTCAAACTGATGACGCACACGTGCCCCAACTGCCTGAACCAACAAACGCATTGGCTTGCCTTCAATGGCGACATAACCTTTGACGCGCAGGATATTCTGCGTTTTCGCAAGGTTCTCCACCTTGGCGGCAAAGCTTGCCGCATCAGCCTGCTCTGGCAGCTCAACCACGATGCTTTCAAAATCATCATGCTCGTGGTCATCATGGCCATCGTGATGGCTGGGACGGTTATCCATGTCATCCTCAGCAGCTGCATTCAGCCCCAAGATTATGCGCGGATCAACCGCACCCTCAGCAACCTCAACCACAGGGATCGGGCGCGGGGCCTCGGCTGCAATGATTGCCTTTGCCTTGGCTACACCCTCAGGGCCCGCCAGATCAGGTTTGGTCAGCAAAATGATGTCTGCACATGAAATCTGATCCTCAAACACCTCAGACAAAGGTGTCTCGTGATCCAGACTTTCATCCGCCTCGCGCTGGGCATCCACGGCAGCGACATTCGGCGCAAATCGCCCATCGGCCACAGCCTCAGCATCGGCAAGCGCGATCACACCGTCCACAGTGATCTTTGAACGGATATCAGGCCAATCAAACGCCTTTAGCAAAGGTTTCGGCAACGCCAGACCAGATGTTTCGATCAGGATATGCTCCGGGCGCGGGTCCAGCGCCATCAGCGCTTCAATTGTAGGGATGAAATCATCGGCCACCGTGCAGCAGATGCAGCCATTCGCCAGCTCAAGGATGTTTTCAGCCGGGCAATTCGGGATCGCGCAGGATTTCAGGATATCGCCATCCACACCCACATCGCCAAATTCATTCACAATCACCGCGAGGCGTTTACCCTGCGGGTTTTGCAACAAATTGCTGATCAACGTGGTTTTGCCCGAGCCAAGAAAGCCGGTGATCACAGTAACAGGTAGTTTTTCAAGATTAGACATCAGATCTCTCACTCTGGAAGGACAAGCGGCGGAATGCGCGCGATACAGTTTTTACGAAAATGGGTCGACCGCTCACGCCAAGGCACCAGCCCATCGGTTGTGGCCGCATATTTGGTGATCCCATCATGGATCAATTCGGCATCCTCAGCCCCCGTGAAACGCCCGTACACATAGGTCCAACGCCCGGTGCCACCACGTACGGCAACAGAACACCCTTGCTCACAGTTTGACAGACACTCAACCGCCTTTACCGTGACATGCGCAGGCCATTCCTTGGATTTCAGGGCATCCTCCAACAGGGCACCGGGGCGCGGGCCCTCAACATCTGTGGGTTGCCCAGCACGGCACTTGCTGCACACCAATAGCTCAACAGGCGCTAACTCTATCTCGGCCACTCAGTCTCTCCCCTCAGGGGAACGTGGGCAATAGGGGGCGGGGAAGGCACATACAGCCAATCCCGACACCAGAACACCCCGTCCGGTTACATGTCGTCTCTCGGTGTTGGCAGGTCTCCCGGCTTACGGATCACAAGGCCTCTGCCTCATCGCTCTCCCTGCCTTCCCGGTTTCCCAGTGGCAGCGGGTGAGCTCTCCGGTCACGGTCGCGGGGGCGGCTGCATTGCGGATTTGGTCGTAAACCCGTATCGCATTCCCTTTTCACCTGTACTAAACAGGAACCAACCCAGCCGAAATGCGCGCGTCGCGCACCCTTGTCAAGTAATGAGGCACCCTATGGTCACTGATAACACTCGCCACACCGAAAAAATGCAGAAAATCAAGGCCGCGCGCGATCGCATGATGGCCACCAAGACCGAGGAAAAGGGCCTGATCATGGTCCACACTGGCCCGGGTAAGGGCAAAAGCAGCTCGGGATTCGGTATGATCATGCGCTGCATCTCCCACGGCATGCCCTGCGCGGTTGTGCAATTCATCAAGGGCGCGATGGCCACAGGTGAACGTGACTTCCTCGAGGCGCATTTCGCCGATGAATGCCAGTTTTTCGTCTCAGGCGAGGGCTTTACCTGGGAAACCCAAGACCGCGAACGCGATATCGCCAAGGCAGAGGCCGGCTGGGAAAAAGCCAAAGAGCTTATCCGCGACGAAACCAACCGTTTTGTGCTGCTGGATGAGATCAACATCGCCCTGCGCAACGATTATCTGGACATCGACGCCGTAGTTGATTTCCTGCAAACCGAGAAACCGATGATGACCCACGTGCTGCTAACAGGCCGCAACGCCAAACCAGAGCTCCTGGAGGCCGCTGATCTCGTCACCGAAATGACACTGGTCAAGCACCCCTTCCGCGATGGCATCAAGGCCCAAAAAGGTGTTGAGTTCTAAACGCACTCATCCCTAACCCCAACACAAGCCGGGCACACGTCTGCCCGGCACAAGCAGGTTTGTGCGAATGTCACCTATGCGGACAAAACTGTCGTTGACGACAACAATTTCAACGACTGCTTTGCGGGGGCACCTCATCTCATGCATCCCACGGATACAACATTTGAACAGATTTAGGTCGCGCGCCAATCCAGCACGACTTTGCCAGATTGTCCTGATTTCATAGCAGCGAAGCCTTTGTCGTAATCCTTTACGCCAAAGCGATGGGTGATCACCCCCGACACATCCAATCCGTTTTGCAACATCGCGATCATCTTGTACCACGTCTCAAAGATCTCGCGTCCGTAGATGCCTTTTAGAGTGATCGCCTTAAAGACAATCCGGCTCCAATCAACGGGGCTTTTGCCCGGTGGGATACCAAGAAGCGCAATGCGCCCGCCCATGACCATTGCTTCAACCATCTGATCAAGCGCGATTTGGTTGCCCGACATTTCGAGACCAACATCGAATCCTTGTGTGATCTTTAACTGTGCCTGAACATCAACCAGATCGTCATTGGTCACGTTCACGGGCGTCACATCCGCCACCTTCGCCGCCAGATCAAGGCGGTCTTGGTTGATGTCTGTGATCACCACATTGCGTGCGCCTGCGTGCCGCGCAACGGCTGCCGCCATGATGCCTATGGGGCCAGCGCCTGTGATCAGCACGTCCTCCCCCACCAGATCGAACGACAAGGCGGTATGAACGGCATTGCCCAAAGGATCGAGGATTGCACCGATGTCGTCGTTGATATCGTCCGGCAAAGGCACCACGTTGAACGCCGGCAAGCGCAGATATTCAGCAAATGCGCCTTGCTCGTTCACGCCAATGCCACGTGTTTCTGGGTCGAGGTGGAATTTTCCAGCCCGACTTTGGCGTGACTGTTTACCGATCAGATGGCCTTCACCACTACACCGTTGCCCAAGATTTAGCCCTTCAACATTGCGTCCTAGTTCAACGATTTCACCTGCAAACTCATGACCTGTAATCAAAGGCACGGGAACCGTCTTCTTGGCCCACTCATCCCAGTTCCAGATGTGGATGTCTGTTCCACAAATACCCGTCTTGTTAATGCGTATCAGCACGTCGTCTGGCCCAATCTCTGGCACGGGAGCCGTTTGCAACCATAGACCCTCGCGTGCGTGCGCCTTGACCAGCGCTTTCATTTGATTGCTCATTTCAGAACCCCTACGGCTTTGCCTGCGATCTCAAAGGCAGTCAGGGCGCGGTCCAGATCCCCCTTCGTTAACGACGCGTTCATCTGGGTGCGAATGCGGGCTTGGCCGCGCGGAACCACGGGGAAGAAGAAACCGCTGACATAAACGCCTTCATCAAACAGGCGTGCGGCCATGTCTTGTGCCAGATGCGCCTCGCCCAACATGACAGGAATGATCGGGTGTTCACCGGGAAGCAGATCAAAGCCCAAACGTGTCAAACCTGCGCGCCAATAGGCCGCGTTTTCGAACAGCTGCGCGCGTAGGGCGTCACCTTCTTCAACCAAATGAATGGCCTGAATCCCGGCGGCCACTATCGACGGGGGGAGGGAATTCGAGAATAGATAGGGCCGCGCACGTTGCCGCAACAAGTCAATCACGGCTTGAGGGCCAGCAATGTAGCCACCAATTGCGCCGCCAAGAGCCTTGCCAAGCGTGCCTGTCATAATGTCGACATCGACGCCAAAATGCGCAGGCGTGCCTGCCCCCTTTGGCCCCATGAAGCCCGTAGAATGGCAATCATCGACCATTACAAGTGCGCCGTGTTTCTCTGCGAGTTTGGTGATTTCGGGCAAATTGGCAAGATAACCATCCATGCTGAACACTCCGTCTGTTGCGATCATGATAAAGCGAGCACCACCCGCCTTTGCCGCCAGCAACTGCGCCTCAAGATCGGCCATGTCGGAGTTCGCATAACGGTAGCGTTTGGCTTTGCACAACCGGATGCCATCTATGATCGACGCATGATTCAACGCGTCCGAGATGATTGCGTCCTCAGGCCCAAGCAGTGGTTCAAACAGCCCGCCGTTGGCATCAAAGCAAGCCGCGAACAGGATGGAATCGTCCTTGCCCAAGAAACGTGCCAGCCGTGTTTCAAGGTCGCGATGCAAGTCTTGCGTGCCACAAATGAACCGGACCGAAGCCATGCCAAAACCCTTGGTGTCCATCGCCACTTTGGCCGCTTCAATCAGATCAGGGTGGTCCGCCAGCCCGAGGTAATTGTTCGCACACAGGTTGATCACGGACTTACCATTTGCAGTGATCTGTTTTGCTTGTGGTGACGAGATCAGACGCTCGTGTTTCGTCATCTGTTCGGCATCAATCTGCGCCAGCGTTTCGGTCATGTGGTTTAGAAATGCGGTCGTCATAGCGTCCTCCGTTTTTAGAAGGGTCGCACAACGGATAATTTTCCGCAATATTGGATTTACTTTAAATTGGAAAAATATCCGTGAAGACGGATTTTCTAAGCGCCATGCACGACCAAAAATGCGCGAGCAGGTCCGTCAGCTCTAATCTTATGGGCAACATCTGCCGCGTAGCGTGCTGTATCACCCATCGACAATTGCTCAACCGCTTCGCCACTCGTGACGGTCAACTGCCCCTCGATGATTGTCAGATGTTCACGTGCGCCCTGTGCATGAGGCAAGCTATCCAGCACACCGTCTTGACTAAATCGAAGATCATAGACCTCGTGCCGCCCTGCTTCTTCGGGGGGCGATAGAATGCGGATCGAACACCCCGTGCCATGATTATCAATCGCAGGGACATCACCGCTGCGTAAAACTTCAACGCGGCTTTCCTTATCATTTTCAAGAAGCCCAGCAAAATCCACCTGAAGCGCCTTGGTCAGATTCCACAGGGTCGAGATTGTCGGTGAAGACTCACCACGTTCAATCTGACTGACCATACTGCGCGACACGCCCGATAGCTTGGCTACAGCGTCAAGAGACAACCCCTTGGCGCGGCGTGCCTCCTTAAGGCGATTTGGCAGTAGCGATAGTATTGCGTCGGTGTTTTCCATAATAACGGATCATAGTGACTAGCTGCCATTCGCCGCAAGGCCGAATTTTGGTAAGTATGGGCTACAGCGGTCATTAGGTATTCGTGATCAGGTTTTCACATATGACTGAGAATCTTAATTCGACCAACACAAATATCTGGCGTATTTTTCTGCACGCACCACGTCGGTTTCCTATTTGCGGCGCATCAAAATCCATGTCAGACCAAACCACAGAAGTTTTGTACAAAACCGGGGGGTGTTTTGTACAAAACGTACAAAACTTTTGGGTCAAAAGGGCAGCACAATGACCAAATCCATCATGATACAGGGCACCGGATCGAACGTCGGAAAATCCATGTTGGTCGCAGGGTTATGCCGCGCTGCCTTGCGCCGTGGCCTCTCTGTCGCTCCCTTTAAACCCCAAAATATGTCCAATAACGCCGCCGTCACCAGCGATGGAGGAGAGATAGGTCGCGCCCAAGCACTCCAAGCAATGGCATGCCGTAAGTCTTTGACAGTGCACATGAATCCTGTCTTGCTAAAACCCGAAAGCGACGTCGGCTCACAAGTAATTGTGCAGGGAAAGCGTCTTTGCACCGTCAAGGCCCGCGAATACGCCGCCCTCAAACCCCAGCTTATGGAAAAGGTACTTGAGAGTTTTAACATCCTGAAATCACAAAATGATTTGGTCATTGTTGAGGGCGCAGGCAGCCCAGCAGAGGTCAATCTGCGCCCCGGTGATATCGCCAACATGGGCTTCGCCAGCGCCGCAAATGTGCCCGTTATCTTGGCCGGTGACATTGATCGCGGCGGCGTCATAGCGCAGATTATTGGCACCCAAGCCGTGCTCGACACCCATGATGCTGATCTCATATCTGGATTTATTATCAATAAGTTCCGTGGCGATCCTACTCTATTTGATGAAGGGTATGAACTGATCCAACAGCGTACGGGCTGGCGTGGATTTGGCGTGCTGCCTTACTTCGCCGACGCATGGAAACTCCCCGCCGAGGATGGCCTCGACATCGCCTCCGCTCCACGTGAGGGCGGTTTCAAAATCACCTGCCTCGGCCTGTCGCGCATCGCAAATTTCGACGACCTCGACCCGCTCGCCCAAGAACCCGGCGTCAGCCTCACCATGCTGCGCGCAGGCCAACCCATCCCCGGCGACACCGATTTAGTGATCATCCCCGGCAGTAAATCCACCCGTGGCGACATGGCATTTTTGCGCGATCAAGGGTGGGAAATCGACCTGCTTGCACATGTTCGCCGTGGTGGTCATGTGTTGGGAATCTGTGGTGGATATCAAATGCTTGGCCATATTATACGCGATCCACAGGGTATCGAAGGCACCCCCGGTGACACGCCGGGACTGGGCCTGCTTGACGTTGAAACCGAGATGAGCCCAGACAAACGTCTTAGCGAAACCGCTGCCATCCATGCCCCCAGCGGGCAATCTTTCCACGGCTACGAAATCCACATTGGCCGCACCGAAGGCCCCGACCGCAACCGCCCATTTGCCCACGTAGATACCCGTCCGGAAGGAGCAATCAGCACAAATGGCCGCATTACTGGCAGTTACCTGCACGGCATGTTCCGCGACGATGGCTTTCGCGCTGCCTTCTTGGGCCAGCTTGGTGCCACTGCCTCCGGCACCAGTTATGATGCGACCGTAGAGACCGTTCTTGAACGCTTAGCGGATCACATGGAGGCGCATCTTGATGTGGCCGCTCTGTTAGATGCTGCCCGTTAGCATCCATTTTCACATGAATGACGATCTGTAATAGATTGAATAATATTATTACTTTCATTTTCTATGAAATGATTTGTGGACCAAACCCTGTTGTGCGCTTGAATGGGATGCCGCCATAGGAGATAGTCCGCACATGCGATTATTTTCTATCCAAAAACCGGCTCGTCTTGCGCTTGGCCTGATCAGTACAATGATGGTTTCACCGGCCTTGGCGGGCGAAATCACTGTATTTGCTGCGGCCAGTTTGAAAACCGCCTTGGATGAGGTCGCTCAGTCTTGGCACGCAAGCACCGGTAATCGCATGCGCAGCTCTTACGCTGGCAGCTCGATTTTGGCGCGACAGATCATACAAGGGGCCGATGTCGATGTGTTCATCTCCGCCAATGTCGCCTGGATGGATGTGCTTGATAAACAAGGTTTAATCGAAACAGAAAGCCGTGTGAATGTGCTGGGAAACCGACTTGTATTGATCGGGCCAACACCCGTGCAAGAATTTGATTGGTCTGATTTGCCCGTCCTGCTTGGGGACGCTCCCTTGGCGATGGGCCTAGTCAATGCGGTGCCAGCGGGCATTTACGGCAAAGCGGCCCTGACGAATTTGGGTCTCTGGCCCTTGATCGTTGACCGGGTGGCGCAGGTTGACAATGTGCGCGCTGCCCTCGCGCTTGTCGCTTTGGGCGAGGCCCCATTTGGCGTGGTTTATGCGACTGATGCGCTGGCCACATCTAAGGTGTCTGTTCTGAAAAAATTCTCAACCGACAGTCATCCGCCAATTGTTTACCCGGCGGCCATGATCAATAATGGACCGATGGCTTTGGATTTTATGCAGTTTCTTCAGGGGGATACCGCGATGAAAGTTTTTATGCGTCACGGATTCTTGCCAAGTAAACAAACAGATCCCAATGCTGCGGAGAAGTCATGACCTGGCTTGATCCAGAGGGATGGCAGGCCGTGGCATTGTCGCTAAAGGTTGCAACATGTGCGACACTTTTTAGCCTGCCATTCGCCGTGTTTATCGCCCATGTTTTGGCGCGACGAGAGTTTTTCGGTAAACAACTGTTGAACGGATTGGTGCATCTGCCGCTGATCCTACCGCCTGTGGTGACGGGTTATTTGTTGCTTATAACCTTTGGTCGTCGTGCGCCTTTGGGCGGCTTTCTTGAGCAAACCTTGGGCTTGGTGCTGGCATTTCGCTGGACTGGGGCCGCATTGGCCGCAGCAATCATGGGGTTTCCGTTGATGGTGCGCGCGATCCGCCTCGCGATTGAGGCAGTTGATCCAGGGTTAGAGCAGGCCGCAGCGACGCTTGGGGCGGGGCGCATGCGGGTGTTTACCACTGTCACCTTGCCGTTAATTTTCCCGGGAATTATCGCGGGTGCTGTTTTGGGTTTTGCCAAGGCTTTGGGTGAATTTGGCGCAACAATCACTTTTGTCGCCAATATACCGGGGCAAACACAAACATTACCCTCTGCGATCTATGCGTTTTTGCAGGTTCCGGGGGGCGAAACACAGGCAATCCGATTGGTGATAATGTCGGTCGTATTGGCGATGGGGGCCCTGTTCGCGTCTGAGGTTTTGGCCAGACGGGCGCGCCGCAAAATGGGGGGCATTACATGAGCCTCTCAGTCTCGTTGCAACATCAATTTGACAGTATCTCGCTGGATATCGGGTTTGAGGTGCAAGGCGGCGTCACAGCCCTGTTCGGGGCTTCTGGTGCCGGTAAAACGACGGTGATCAATGCGGTTGCCGGCTTACTTCATCCGACCCGTGGGCGCATCTCTTTGCAGGGCGAGGTGCTGCTTGATACCGATGCGGGTATCAATGTCCCAGTGCATCAGCGTCAACTTGGCTATGTCTTTCAGGACGCACGACTTTTCCCGCATATGAGCGTGGCTCAAAACCTGCGGTATGGGCGGCGAATGCGGCGCATTAACCATGATCCTCAGGCAGAGGCGCATGTGGTGGATATGCTGGGTATTGGTCATCTTATGGATCGGCAGCCCAGCAATTTGTCTGGCGGCGAAAAACAGCGGGTGGCGATTGGGCGCGCGTTACTTTCCGCGCCGCGATTATTGCTGATGGACGAACCACTTGCCTCCCTTGATGAGACGCGTCGGTCTGAAATCTTGCCCTATTTGGAACGCCTGCGCGATGAGGCAACTGTTCCCGTGCTCTATGTGAGCCATTCAATGGCTGAGGTCGCACGATTGGCGACGCATATTGTGGTTTTGTCTGGCGGGCAGGTGGCCCACGCAGGCACCGCAGAGGAGGTTTTGTCCAATCCGCATGCGGTCCCTGCATTGGGGATACGGCACGCAGGGGCAGTGTTAACGGCCCAAGTGACAAAACACGAAGACGATGGGTTAACCCAGTTAGGTGCCGCTGGCGGGCAATTGTATTTGCCTCAGATCAGGGCGCAAATTGGGGCAAAGGTGCGGGTGCGTATCCGCGCACAGGATGTGATCCTTGCCACCGAAATACCCAAGGGAACGTCGGCGCTGAACATTCTGCAAGGTGAAATTCAAGATATGCACGACGGCCAAGGTCCCGGTGTGGTTGTGGCGCTATCCTGCGGGAATGAAAGAATTTTATCCCGGATAACCAGACGTTCCGCTCAGGCATTGCAATTACGCAAAGGCATGAAAATCTATGCGATCCTTAAAACGGTCTCCGTCGCCCATGGGGATATCGGGGGCGTTCCAAAGACGTGAACCCCCGAAACGCATGACCTCACCGCAACCTCATTTCCCTAAGGGCGCGCAACGATACCGAATGGTGTTTCTTAAATGCGCGGGCAAAGCTGGATTGCGAGCTGAATCCGGTCGCAATGGCAATGGTCTGCGCGGATTGGGAGGTATCGGTCGCAAGGCGATGCGCCTCTGTTAGTCGTAGAGTCAGATAATAGCTGGCCGGGGATTGGCCTAAATGCGACTTGAAGCGGGTTTCCAATGTCCTGACGGAAAGGTTTAGGCGCGCTGCAATTTTCGGGATGGGGATTGGCTCTTCCAGATTGCTTTCCATCAGCGATAGCGCACGCGCCAACAGTGGATTTCGGCGGATTTGATGGGCGGTAGAGCGGGGGCTTTGATGTTGTTGATCCACAGGCACAGGATCATACAGAAACACGCTTGCCACCCGCGTCGCCAGCGTGTCGCCATACCGGTTACGGATCATGTGCAGCATCATATCTAGGCCAGGTGTGGCCCCGCTACTGGTGGCAAATTGGCCGCTGATCACAAACCGATCGCGCCGCGCATGCACGTTAGGAAATCGTGTCGCAAAATCCTCCAGATCCTCCCAGTGTGTGGTGGCATTATGCCCATCCAACAGCCCCGCCCGTGCCAATAGCCAAGGTGCCCCGTCGATGGCCGCAATGGTCGCCCCCGTGCCAGCGATGCGCCGCAGACTGGCCAGCAATCTGGGGGTGGCGTGTTCCTCTAGGCGAAAACCCGCAATGAACAGCAGCAGATCACATCGTGTCAGATCTGCAATCGGGGGGCCGGTGATTTGCAAACCACTGGTTAGCTGCGCGGCCTTACCTGTCGCCGTATAAAACTGCCAGTTAAACAGCTGCGTACCAGCCCGTCGATTGGCCGCGCGCATCGGATCGATTCCCGCCGCAAAGCTAAGCGTATTGCAGTCATCCAGCACAAGAACCGCAACATTTAGGGCAGCATCACTGCGAGCGAAGATAGTTTTTGCGTTTTTCATCAACTTACAATCGTAATATGCAAAGTTATCTTCCGCAAGCGCGCCTTAGACTGAGGCAACAGAATGAAAGGAATCGCCATGCCATTGGAAATGAACCGCGAGGTTTTTATCACCTGTGCCGTCACCGGATCAGGTGGAACACAAGATCGCAGCCCGCACGTCCCGCGCAGCCCTCAGCAGATTGCTGACAGCGCTATTGCAGCCGCCAAAGCAGGGGCCGCCGTGGTGCATTGCCACGTGCGTGACCCAGAAACCGGTGCCCCCAGCCGCAAACTTGAATATTACCGCGAGCTAACTGACCGCATCCGCGATGCTGAGGTGGATATGGTGCTAAACCTGACCGCCGGCATGGGTGGAGACATGGTGTTTGGCGGGTCAGAAACGCCGCTGCCCACTGTTGCCGGAACCGACATGATTGGTGCGACAGAGCGCATGGCGCATATCGTGGAATGCCTACCCGAAATCTGCACGTTGGATTGCGGCACGATGAACTTTGCCGAGGCAGATTACGTCATGACCAACACGCCGGGCATGTTGCAGGCGATGGGCAGAATGATGACCGAACTTGGCGTCAAACCCGAGATCGAGGCCTTTGACACAGGGCACCTTTGGTATGCCAAGCAATTGGTAAAAGACGGTATTTTGGAACCCAACGCCTTGGTTCAGCTCTGCATGGGTGTGCCTTGGGGCGCGCCGGATGACCTGAATACGCTGATGGCGATGGTCAACAATGTGCCTGACGATTGGACATTCAGCGCCTTTGGTCTGGGTCGCCACCAAATGCCGATTGCCGCGGCATCTGTCCTTGCGGGCGGTAACGTGCGGGTCGGTCTTGAGGATAACATCTGGCTCGACAAAGGCGTTCTGGCGGAAAACTGGCAGCTGGTAGAGCGCGCGGGCAACATCGTTGAAAACCTAGGCGCGCGGCTGATCGGCCCTGCCGAGGTGCGTGAAAAACTGGGCCTGACAAAGCGGGCACCCGTAGCAAAGTAAACCGTGTTTATCGTTGCAGAGGCGGCAGAAAGGGATAAAGTTCATGCATGTTTTTCTTATCATTTATTGCCGCCTTTGCCGCGTCGATTTCATCCCTGACCGCCTATCTGCAAGCGGAGTCCGCTTGGTGGAAAGGGCCTCTCGCGTCCTTTGCGCTTTACGTACTGGCTATGTTGGTCATCACTTTGGTACCAGCGGATGCGGTGCAAGAAATAGCTACGTTCCCCGTATCTGGGGTGATAACCGCAGCTTTGGCATGTTCCGCCCTCGTGGGGGCAGGGGCCTTGGTCTCACTGGTATTGCGCTATTTCTGGGCACCTGGTCGGATCGCGTTGGTTGTGTTTGTCGGTGGTTGGTTCGTGATCTTTATCACGATTTTATTTTCTGCATAGCAATAGCGGAACACGCACAACGCCCCCCTATTCCTAAAACACATGAAAAAACTGCGTCAGGCTTTGATCTGGCGCAGGGCATCATCCCATTCAGCAGGCGGCTACGACGGCCTGCTAAAAATGGGCTGCTCACGACATTGAAAGGACGAACATGAATACGGCTGCGATTATTGGTGGTGGTGTAATTGGCGGCGGCTGGGCTGCGCGCTTTTTGCTTAACGGATGGGATGTGCGGGTGTTTGATCCCGATCCCGAGGCGGAGCGTAAAATTGGCGAAGTGCTAAGCAACGCCCGCCGCTCTATGCCGGGGATGTCGGATGCGGCTTTGCCAGCTGAGGGCAAGCTAACCTTTCACGAAGCGATTTCAGATGCAGTGGACGGTGCCGTCTGGATCCAAGAAAGCGTGCCAGAGCGGCTAGAGCTGAAACAAAAGGTGTTTCAGACCTTGCAGGAGCATTGTGACCCTGCGGCAATCATTGGTTCGTCGACCTCGGGCTTTAAACCTAGCGAGCTGCAAGGCAATGCTACGCGCCCTGAGCAGATCGTGGTGACGCATCCGTTTAATCCGGTTTACCTATTGCCCTTGATCGAGGTTGTCGGCACCGACAAAACATCAGATGCCTTGATCGCCAAGGTCAAAACCACCTTGTCTGGTCTGGGCATGTACCCGTTGCACGTCAAAAAGGAAATCGATGCCCATATCGCGGATCGCTTCCTTGAGGCCGTCTGGCGCGAGGCGCTGTGGTTGGTCAAAGACGGCATCGCCACGACTGAGGAGATCGACGAGGCCATTCGCATGGGCTTTGGTATCCGTTGGGCGCAGATGGGGTTGTTTGACACCTACCGCGTGGCGGGTGGCGAGGCGGGGATGAAACATTTCATGGCCCAATTCGGCCCATGTCTGACGTCGCCTTGGACCAAATTGATGGATGTGCCCGAGTTCACCGAAGAACTGGTAGATCTGATCGCGGGGCAGTCTGATGCACAATCTGGTCATCTTAGCATTCGCGATATGGAACGCATCCGCGACGACAATCTTGTCAGCATGATGCGCGCGCTCAAGGCACAGAATTGGGGTGCAGGGGCGTTGATGAACACCCATGATGTGGCCTTGAACGCAGCAGGCGGCATGGTGCGACACGCCAGTGATGTGACTGATTTTGCCCAACCAGTGGTGACCGTGCGTCGTGCGATCCCGGTGGATTGGCTGGATTATAACGGTCACATGACCGAAAGCAGGTATTTGCAGGCCTTTGCCGATGCGACAGACAGGTTCATGGAAATCATCGGCTGTGATCAGGAATATATCGCCACTGGCGGCAGTTACTTTACCGCCGAAACCCACATTCGCCATATAGACGAGGCACATTTGGGCCAACGCATTGAGGTACGCACGCGGGTTCTGATGGGCGAAGGTAAGAAAATGCATCTCTTCCACGAAATGTTTGAGGGCGAGAGACAATTGGCAAGCGGCGAGCATTTCCTGCTGCATGTCAGCCTAGAAACCCGCAAACCATCGCAACCCAGTGATGAAATCACCAAAAACCTTGCCCAGTTTGCCGAGGCCCATGCCGAATTACCTGCTGCCGAAGGGGTCGGGCGCTATGTAGGACAACCACGATGAAGCGTGTTCTAATCACCGCGGGTGGCTCTGGTATCGGGCACGCGATGGCCACCGCCTATGCGGACGCAGGGTTTGAGGTTTGGGTTACCGATGTGGTTCAGGCGCATCTGGACGCGCTGCCAACCACATGGAAACGCAGCCTTGTGAATGCAGCGGATGAGGCCGCAATGGCCGCCTTGTTTGCTGATATCACTGCGCAATGGGGCGGGCTGGATGTGCTTTGCGCCAATGCGGGCATCGCTGGGCCAACGGCCTTGGTTGAGGATATCGCGCTAGAGGATTGGCGCGCTTGCGTCAGTGTGAACCTGGAAGGCGCGTTTTTGGCGGCAAAATACGCGGCCCCGATGATGAAAACTGCGGGTGCAGGGTCCATTGTTCTGACATCCTCAACCGCGGGGCTATTTGGCTATCCCAACCGCGCGCCCTATTCGGCGGCAAAATGGGCCATCATCGGTTTGGCCAAGACATTGGCCATGGAGCTAGGCCCCTTTGGCATCCGAGCCAACGTGATATGCCCCGGCGCTGTCGAAGGCGCCCGCATGGAGGGCGTGCTAGAACGCGAGGCCACAGCCAAAGGCATGACACGCGATCAGGTCTATGACGGCTATGCCTTGGGCACCTCGATGCGCTCCTTTGTAACTGCCGAGGATATTGCCAACATGGCGGTGTTTCTGGGGTCTGATGCGGCTCGTCTTGTGTCAGGGCAGGTCATTGCCGTTGACGGGCATACGGAAAACCCCGATCCCAAAGTCTAACATCTTGCGCGGCCCTCAATCGTGGGCCGCGCTCGTCGCTACAACGCCGTGCGCAATTTCGTCAGATGATCTGGTAAAACACGCGCGGAAACACTTGCGTGACGCACCAAATGATCAAAATGCTCGGTGAAATTCTGCACCCGTTCTGTATCGCGAAAGGCAAGGTAATTGCGCCCCAGATACAGCACTGCAAGCAGGGGCCCAAAAACCGTTACAGGTGCAGAAAACAATTTGCGCGCATCAAACAGCGTGACGCGCAATCGCGGGTACAGTTGCTCTGTGATTTGACACAGGTGGTCAATTTGTTTCAGACGTAATTCGCGAGGAACATCGCGGTAATACCCTTCAGCGCGGGCAAAACTTTCAATCTCATGTAGGGGCAGTGCGATCTCGTAATCTGAACGGCTGGACCGCATCCAATTCAACCGATCCTCTGATGCGCCAATCGCCTGTTGCGTGGTTCGGCCCAGATGCGGGGTATATTCCCATTCCAGAACATCATGGGTTTTCAACATATCCGGCAGCCCTGCAGGTACGTGGCGGATTTTGTACCCTGCCGCCTCGGTGTGCCAATCAAATATCTGCTGATCCACCAAGGCCCGCGGCGCCTGCGTCAGCGTAAGACTATTGGCAAGAATATCAGCCGCACTTTCAGGGCGGTCCGTTAAGCTAAGCAACCAATCAGCAGAAACACCAAGCGCCGCAGCACATTCCCCAACAACCTGCGCATTGGGCAGGCGTGCGCCGGTCGTTTTCAACAGTTGAGAGATTGTCGAACGATCAACGCCGATTCGACGCGCCAACGCGCTTTGGCTGATGCCACTGGAGGTCATCGCAGAGGTAAGGCGGGTGCGAAAGCGATCTGCGCGGTCGCGCTTGTCAATTTTTATACTCATACGGTGACAATTATCACAGATGTAGAGTTTTGTTAATCACAAACAGAATTCCGACAATGCCAATTAGATCATACCATGCCTGAGAATATCGAAAGGCACATTATGGAAACGAGTCAAAGATCGTTGATCAAGGCCCTGATTTGGAACCTGATTGGTTTTATTTCAATGAGTTTAATCGGCTTTATAGCAACTGGTTCTCTCATACTTGGGGGCAAACTTGCGGTGATAAATACGCTTGTAGGACTGCTGTGTTACCTGGCCTATGAGCGTGTCTGGGCTCGCGTGCGTTGGGGTCGGCATGTCTGATCGCCATGCGCGCAACGCCCGGGTTGAATGGCCAACATTGGGCTTAATACTGGTGTGCTACGGCGCATTTCTGATGGGCACGACGTGGCTTGCAGGGATATCATCCCTCGCTGGAATCTGTTTGCTGACTGTGGCCTTGGCGCTGCATTCGTCGCTGTCACATGAGGTATTGCACGGGCATCCTGTTCCGTCTCGCTGGCTTAGTGAGGCGCTGGTATTTCCAGCCATCGGGTTGTTTATTCCCTACATCCGATTTCGTGATAGCCACTTGGCACACCATCAGGATTCCATTCTGACAGACCCCTATGATGATCCTGAAACCAATTACCTTGACCCCAAAGTGTGGCGGCAATTACCAGACTGGAAATGTCTCGTTTACCGCATCAATAACACCCTATTAGGGCGTTTGACGATTGGGCCAATCTTGGGGCAAATTCGGTTTATGGCGGCTGATTTTCAGGCGATCCGTGCAGGGGATGTTGCCGTTCTTAAGGGATGGTTGTGGCATATTCCGGCATTGGTTCCAGTGCTTTGGTGGATGTTTTTCGTCTCAAGCCTATCGGTGTCGGCATATCTATTTTCGGCCTATGCCGCGCTGTCGATCCTGAAAATTCGAACCTTTCTCGAACATCAGGCCCACGAGCGCGCCCGCGCACGTACAGTGGTGATCGAAGACAAAGGCCCCTTGGCTTGGATATTTCTGAACAACAATCTGCATGTCGTGCACCATATGCATCCCCGCGTGCCTTGGTATAAATTGCCGCGCTTGTTTCGCGAAAACCGCGCCCGTTATCTGGCGCGCAACGACAGCTACTATTTCCGTTCTTATGCGCAGGTGTTTCGGCAATATTTGTGGCGTGCAAAAGACCCCGTTCCGCATCCGCTGTGGCCTCAAAAATAGCAGCTTGTGCCGTGTGACATTTGCCGTCATGCCTGATCCGAACATAGAGGGCAGGGCGGATGGCATTTTTGACGCAGCATTTCGGCGAGGTCTGGATCGGTGTTGCCGTCGCAGCGGCCCTGTTTCAAACCGTTAGGTTTATGCTGCAAAAACAGCTTAGTCAGGTAAAACTCTCCGCTGCGGGTGCGACGTTTGCGCGGTTTGTTTATTCTGCCCCACTGGCCGTTTGCCTGCTGTTGATCGTGTCCACACAAACCACATTTCCGCCTATTCAACAGGGGTTTTGGACCTTTGGGGCCATAGGTGGATTGGCGCAGATCCTTGCAACTGTTTGCACAGTCATGCTGTTTAAGCAGCGAAATTTTGCGGTGGGGGTGACGTTTAAAAAGACCGAGGTTCTTTTGACCGCCGTGATCGGCTTTGTCATTCTTGGCGAGGTGGTATCGAAATTGGGTGCGCTGTCCATCGCGATTGGGGCTGCCGGGGTTTTGGTGTTATCACGTGCGCCTGCCGATAGAGCGGACCATGACGCGCCCAAAAAACGTGGGTGGCGCAAATTCGTCAGCCCCTCAGTAGTATTGGGATTGACGGCGGGTGCATTGTTTGGGGTTTCTGCTGTGACCTACCGGGCGGCTTCGTTGACGGTGATGACCGATGCGCCGTTCTTGCGGGCATTGATCACATTAGCCGCGGTCACAAGCATGCAGATGATTGGGATGGGGTTGTGGCTGCTATGGCGGGACCGGGTTGAGTTGGGCCGGGTTCTTGCGGCGTGGCGCACGGCCGGATGGATCGGTATATTCAGCATGGCCGGGACATTCTGCTGGTTCACGGCTTTCACATTGCAAAACGCTGCCTACGTTAAGGCCGTCGGACAGGTAGAGCTGATCTTTAGCTTGATCGCCTCTGTAGTGTTTTTCCGCGAAAAAATCACATTACGCGAACTGTCAGGAATCGCCCTGATCAGCGCAAGTGTTCTGGGTGTGGTGTTGGCAATCTAAGGTATCAGCCGCCCAA
This sequence comes from uncultured Cognatishimia sp., assembly GCA_964021645.1. Taxonomy (GTDB): domain Bacteria; phylum Pseudomonadota; class Alphaproteobacteria; order Rhodobacterales; family Rhodobacteraceae; genus CANLDA01. The sequence goes on from CAXIAD010000032.1 coordinate 18,252, forward strand.
ATCGGCGTCGGTGGGAACGCGGCCATGCAGGCGCTTAAAATACCCGGCTTCGTCGGTGTTCTTGAAAAAGGGCACTGAATCAGGCTGCGACTGCTCTCCAATGCGCCCCTCAACCTCAGCAAGCACCACCTCTGTGATAAAGGGCAAGTCAAACTCGCGCGCCTTCTTCAGGGGTATCCACTGAAGATGCGAAAGCTCATCGCAGGCGGAATCAAAGTTGTCCAAATCACTGGCCAACTCATCGGCATCAATTAGAAAAAACCGGGCATCAAAACGACGCGGGCGGCCGGGCGGTGTGATGGCGCGAAACACAAATTGTAAACCATGCGCCGATGGAACATGCCCCGTGGCAGCAAAACTTTGCCAGTCTTCGGGCGGTGTGCCTTGCCATGTGCCTTTGTGACCCAGAATTTGCCCGGTTTCTTCCCATAATTCACGCACAGCAGCCACTGCAAGAGGGTGAACAAGGCTTGGGTCGGCATCCTCAATCAACCGATCACGAGACAGCTGCGGCAATGGCGCGCCCAATGCGATATCAGCATCCGCCGCATCAACTGCCCCGCCCGGAAACACAAATTTGTTGGGCATAAACGCCGCTTTGGCACCGCGTTGTCCCATAAGAACCTGAGGATTACTTTGGCGGTCACGCAACACGATAACGGTGGCTGCGTTGCGAATGGCGGTTTTGTCGATGCTCATCGTGTCTCGTTTCTGCCTTGCGGCGCCGCTTAGGGTTTTTGCCCAAATCCATTCAGTCGCTTGGCCCACTGATAGGCCACAACCATCCCCTTTAGTCTGGGCAAAAGATAAAGCGATAATGCCACCGTGCCAATTGCGAAAATTGTAAACAAGGTCAATGGAGCCGGGCGCCAATTGACAAATACGATGTGCAACATGGGTGCCATCAGATGACCGACAATCAAAATGGTCAGATAGGCAGGGCCGTCATCGGCGCGCTGATGAAACAATTCCTCGCGGCAAACTGCACAGGTATCGCGCACCTTTAGATAGCTTTTCAACAGCGGACCTTCGCCACAGCAGGGGCATTTCCGGCGCCAGCCCTTGTAGAGCGTTGGCCAGGTTGGGCGATCGTCCTGTTGGTCGTGGGACGAAATGATTGTGTCTGTCATAATAATCCTCGCATTTCTGCACCTAAGATGTGGCCATCAAGGATAGAATTGAATGCGGCAAAAGGGGCTTGCGTCGCGATGTCGCAAACCCTTAGCGCATTTTTGTTTAACAGCCAGTATTTTTTTTTCGACGGAAACTTAGGGCTGCCACGTTTGACCCTATGAAAGCGGATGAGAAGCCGGCTTTTTGAACGAAATTTAAGGAGTTGAAATATGAAACTTATATATGCTTTCCCCCTAGTGGCGGCGTTGATTACAGGTGTTTCGGTCGTTAGCGTTTCAGCCAAAGGGATGAAACACGGCCCTCGGATGAATTTCGAAGAGGTCGATGCCAATTCGGATGGTCTGGTCACCAAAGAAGAAATGTCTGCCTATGCCAAGGGACGCTTTGTTGCTGCGGATTTGAATTCCGATGGCTTGCTCAGCTTGGATGAGTTGCAGGCGCACCGTGTTCAGGAAATGACCAAGCGCGCGGAAAAACATGCGGCCCGGATGATGGAGCATCTTGATGCGGATAACGACGGTGCGCTTAGCATGGCGGAGCTGGAGAAAAAGAAAGATCGCATGGATCACATGTTCTCGCGCTTGGATGCGGATGAAGATGGTGCAATCTCTGCCGATGAATTTGCCAAAGCCAAAAAACACCACAAAAAGAAACGGTGGCATTCAGAAGACTAATCTCTCATGTTGAAATTGCGCGGGCAGGCCTATGTCTGCCCACGCGAATGCAGCGCAAGCCCAGATCGGCACGGATCGGCCACCTTTTAGGACAGTCAATTTAAACATGTGTGTACACTCGGACATGGATGTATCTGATGATGCGTTGCTGGTGCTTTATGCGAATGGCGACGCGGATGCTGCACGCAATTTGACCTCGCGATTGTTGCCGCGAATTTTGGCACATGCCTACCGGATTCTAGGGGATCGCAGCGAGGCCGAAGATGTCTCGCAAGACGCGATGTTACGGCTATGGAAAATCGCCCCACAATGGCGACAGGGCGAGGCGCAGGTAACGACATGGCTTTATCGTGTGGTGGCAAATCTGTGCACAGATCGTTTGCGTCGCCGCCGTGGTGTGGCCTTGGATCAGATCCCTGAGCCTGAGGATGACGCTGCAAGTGTGACCGATGTCATGCAGAATAAATCGCGTGGGGACGCACTAAAAGACGCACTTTCTCAGTTGCCGGAACGTCAAAAACAGGCGGTACTCTTGCGGCACATTGAGGGGCTGGGCAATCCTGAGATTGCAGAAATTATGAACCTTGGGGTGGAGGCTGTAGAAAGCTTGACTGCACGGGGTAAACGGGCGTTGACGCAAATACTGGCGACGCGCCGCGAAGAACTGGGGTATTCAGATGACAGACCTTAACCGTGATGATGATGTGCTTAATACGCTGTTTCATGAGCTAAAACAACAAACTACAGTGATTCCTTCGGATGATTTGATGGCACGGATTTTGGCGGATGCAGCAGAGATGCAGCCCAACCCGCACGCCCTTATGGCATCAGACACCCTCCCTAGGCGCCCGTTGTGGCAGGCGGTTTTTGCGGCCATCGGGGGCTGGCCCGCGGTAAGTGGGCTAGCAACCGCAGGCATTGCTGGAATTTGGATCGGCGTTTCGGGGCTTCCCGATAGTGTGGCGGGGAATTTCACGGCGCTGCTGTCTGGCCCTGAGGTATATTTATACGAGCTTGAGGACGGGCTGTCTGGCGGGTCTAGCTTTGAGATTGAGGAAGGGTAGGATTATGGACAATCAGACATCGAACACCAAACCAGAGACGACGCCCGCTCCGCGCATGCGGCGTGGTTTGCGTATCCTTTTGACCCTTTCACTTGCCCTGAATTTGCTGGTTGTTGGTGTCGTCATAGGCGGGGTATTTTCCGGCCCGCATCGGCGCGGCGAACAGTCCCGACCTGATATTGTCATGGCTTTTGTTCATGCGATGCCCAGACAGGAACGGCGCGCTTTGGGCCGCCGCATACGCGATGCCCGCCATTCCACAGACACAATAGATGAGGGTGCCTCGCGACAAAACCAGACTAGCCGCCAAGAGATCTTGCAGGCATTATCTGCCCAACCCTTCGATCGGGCCCTGCTCGAAAATCTGGTGGCAGCACAGCAACGCCAATTCGCAACCCGTGATGTCATCGCGCGAACAGCCTTTCTGGAATATGTGTCTGAGATGTCAGATTCGGCGCGCAAAACCTATGCCGAACGGGTCGCCGAGCAGTTTGAAAACCATAGAAAGCGGCGGCGTGATCGTTAAGCCGCCGGAAGGCTAAGCGTTACCTGATCCCGTCCGTGGGATTTAGAGCCATACAGTGCTTGGTCAGCGCGATCCAATAAGGCAGCTGCGGCGCGGTCGGGCACCCCTGCGCAATCTTTGCCCATGACCAGACCAATGCTGACGGTGATAGGTAATTGCAGGTCACGTTCTGCAATCCGAACTGGAATATCGCGAATGGTTTCACACAGACGCCCAGCCGCCGCTTGGGCCTCTTGGCGCGTGGTGTCGGGCATGGCAATCAGGAATTCCTCCCCCCCGATGCGCGCCACCAGATCAGAGGCACGTAGATTGTCACGCAAGCGCCGCGCGACCTCTACCAAAACGGCATCACCTGCGGCGTGACCATAATTATCGTTAATTTGTTTGAAATGATCCAGATCGGCCACCATCACCGCGAAATTGCGCCCATGGGTCTGCGCATGTTCGGCGATTCGTGCCAAATGCGGGATGGCATAGCGACGGTTAAACAGCCCTGTGAGCGGGTCAATGACCGCCGCCCGCAACCCGTCACGCACGTTTTCACGCAGGCGATCTGCCATGCGTTTGTGCTGAATCTGCGTGGACACCCGCAGCGCAAGCTCCTCCGGGTCAAACCCATCGGCCATCACATCATTGGCCCCAAGATCAAGCGCATCCACCAATGCATCGCGCTGTCCACCGCCCGATAGCATCACCAGAATTCCCGCATGTCGTGTGGTTGATCGCGCGCGAATTTCTGCCAAAAGCCTAAGACCATCATCTGGCGTGGTCCGGTCAAGTGCTATCACAAACACATCCGGCACCGGGTTTTTGGACATGCCCCGCAGTGCTTCTCCAGTAATTTCTGTGGTGATGCCAAAGGGGACAATTGGCTTGAGCAGGGCCGACCAGCGCCGCAATGCCTGACGGTCTCGTGAGACAATTAACACTCTGGCTTGATTGGCAAAAACGCGCATATCCTCGGCAAAACCAAGCACCCGTGCCGTGCCCTCACGCAGGCGCATTTCATCAGCAGTATCCCGTGCGCGCAGCAAACTGCGCAATCGCGCCAGCATGACCAAATCATCCACAGGTTTGCCTAAAACATCATCCGCCCCGGCCTTTAACGCAGCCATGCGGATATCACGATCGGATTTCGGGGATAGCAATACTATGGGTATATCACGGGTTTCAGGTGAGGTTTTAATCATGCCACACAGGCGCAAACCGTCGTCATCGGGTAAATCAACACTTAATAAAATGAGATCAGGCAAATCCGCCCGTATCGCATCAATTGCTTCTTTTGCGCTGGCAGCCTGAACAACCTCGTAAAACGCGCTGGAAAGTTTTACCTTCAGCACGATGCGGTTTGTCGAGACGCTGTCAACTATTAGAATTTTGCCGGGCATCAGAAATCCACCTGCAATCTTGTCATTGTGTAGCTTCATTCTGTATTCACATTGGTTAAGAAACTCTTTCGAAAGTAATGAAAATGGCAATGAATACTGAGTCAGCCGAGCTTGTCGCGCTACAAGCATTGGGATGGTTAGCCTCTGACGAAGACTTGCTTCCGGTTTTTTTGGGCACCAGCGGTGCCTCTGTCGAGGATCTGAAAACGCAGGCGCCGGACGCCACTTTTTTGGCTGCTGTGTTGGATTTTATCACGATGGATGATGCATGGGTAATGCGGTTTTGTGATGCTGGAAATTTGAAATATGACACCCCAATGATCGCGCGTCAGGTGCTCTTGGGTGAGGCACAAATGCATTGGACATGACCTGACTTTTTAATTGTTTTCCCTTTGCTCTCAAGGCAGGGTGCTGACTAACAACAGGGTCAAATTGCGGGAACGGATCACATGCGTGCAGACGGTTTATTGTTCGATAAAGACGGAACATTGTTTGATTTCGGGGCCACATGGAATGTTTGGGCTGGCGGGATGATTGAGCAACTGGCCAAGGGGGATGACACCTTGGCGCAAAACATTGCTGATGCCGTTGAATATGATTTTCAGGGCCGCGCATTTTTACCGCATAGCTTTGTAATTGCAGGAACAAACCGCGAGGTGGCGGAAGCGGTGGCCTCTGCTATGCCGGGGCAATCTGTGGATGAGATTGACGACTTCTTGATGCGCAGCTCCGCTGAGGCCCCCCTTGTCGAAGCGGTGCCTTTGGGGACGTTCCTTGATGGTATGGCAGCTCGGGGCCTGAAGCTGGGCGTTATGACCAACGACACGGAATTTGGCGCACGCGCGCATCTAAGTGCGGCCAATGTAGAAGACAAATTCGATTTCATCGCAGGTTTTGACAGCGGCCATGGGGCAAAGCCTGATCCGGCACCTTTGCTGGCATTTTCCACCGCGATGCAATTGACCCCTGCGCGGGTTGTTATGGTGGGCGATAGCACGCATGATCTGATTGCCGGGCGTGCTGCCGGCATGCAGACCGTTGGTGTATTGACCGGGCCTGCATCAGAGCAGGATCTAGCCCCTCATGCGGATATGGTTTTGCCCAATATCAGCCATTTGGGCGCATGGTTAACTGCCTGATCAAAGCCACTTCAATTTCTATTAAAACAGCGAGACCCTGCGCCAAGTATTAACTTTTGGCGCGAGGTTTCGCCGCGAAACCCTCCAATTCCGCTCTGTTCAGGGTGGTCAATGGCGACGCTGGGTTAGAATTCCGGCAGGTCTTTCGGCTGTTTTTTCCGTCTATTTGCCACGAACATCCAAAAGCGACACGAATTGTCGCAAACATTTTGGTTTGCACTCCCCCAGAGGTGCTTGGCTAAAATCAACCGGATCATGCAGGAGATAGGCAATGTCTGAGACTGACGGAAAACGACGGCGCGGTGGCGGCCGGGCAGGGAATGCAGCGCGGCGCACGAGCCATGGCGCGATTGAACAAATGCCTTGGCGTTTGCCTATCAACACAGACCGCCCAACCGAACCCTTGGACGAGGCTGGCGTACAGGCGATCCATATCGGGGCCATGCGTATTCTCGAAGAAATCGGCATTGAGTTCTATAATGAGGAAGCCAAAGAGATCCTCAAAGAGGCCGGTTGCACAATCACCGGAGACAACGTGCGCATGGGGCGCGATTTTGTCATGGAGATGGTCGCCAAGGCTCCCTCTACCTGGACAATGACTCCGCGCAACAAAGCGCACGAGCTGATCATCGGCGACAAATACATGCTGTTTGGCAATGTTAGCTCGCCGCCAAACTTTTGGGACATGGAAGTGGGCCGTAAAGTGCCCGGCACGCGCGAGATGTGCGCGAATTTCCTCAAGCTGTCCCAATATTTTAACTGCATCCACTTTGTCGGGGGCTATCCGGTAGAGCCGCAGGATATTCACGCCAGCATTCGCCACCTTGATGTGATGTATGACAAGCTGACCCTGACCGATAAGGTGCCCCACACCTATAGCCTAGGCAAAGAGCGGGTTGAGGATTCGATGGAAATGACCCGCATCGCTGGCGGGTGGACCCATGAAGAATTTGAAGAAAGCCCCAAAATTTACACCAATATCAATTCCACATCCCCGCTAAAGCATGACGGGCTGATGTTGGATGGTTGGATGCGTCTGGCGCGGCGTAATCAGGGGTGTGTGGTGACGCCCTTTACCCTTGCCGGGGCGATGGCCCCTGTCACCATGTCGGGCGCTGTGGCGCAATCATTGGCCGAGGCGTTGTGCGTTGTCGCACTGGCGCAATTGATCCGTCCGGGGGCCGCTTGTGCTATCGGGACATTCACCAGCAACGTCGATATGAAATCAGGTGCCCCAGCGTTTGGCACGCCTGAATACATGCGCTCCACCCAGATGACGGGTCAGATGGCCCGGTTCTACGGGTTGCCGTTACGCTCATCCGGGGTGTGTGCTGCGAATGTGCCGGACGGGCAGGCGATGTGGGAAACCTCCAACAGTCTGTGGGCGGCGGTGCAATCGGGTACGAATATGGTCTATCACGCGGCTGGTTGGCTGGAGGGTGGGTTGATCGCCAGCCCTGAGAAATTTGTGATGGATTGCGAAGTGTTGCAGATGATCCAACGCTATATGGAACCAGAAATTTGCTACACTGGCCCAGATGAAATCGCGCTTGAGGCGATTGCCTCGGTTGGGACCGACGGGCATTTCTTTGGCATTCAGCACACGCAGGATCGCTACACCACGGCGTTTTATCAGCCTATCGCCTCTGATTGGCGCAACTATGAGGCATGGGATGCGGCGGGCGCGGTTTGGACACCAGAACGCGCGCATCAGATCTATAAAGACATCCTTGCTGACTATAAGGAGCCGCCGATGGATGATGCCATCCGCGAAGAACTGGCTGCCTTTGTTGCGCGGCGCAAAGAAGAGGGCGGCGCGCCTACCGATTTCTGATCATCCGTACGATTGGACCATGTGATGAGCAAGGCCCCCGTTTTGTGGGGCCTTGTTGCGTTTTAGGCCCGGCGCGTATTGAATGGCTGCCAGAGTTTGACCGACCAGCTCAGCGTTGCGTCAAATGAGCCCCAATCCACCGAAAACCCCCAGACCGACGAAAACGCGTTCACAGCGCTGGCGCAGCAGTCTAAGCTGAGATGATTCAACGGGGATAGATTATGCAAGCTGACCAAACTCAAGATATGAATAGCCGTGTTGTGATGGCATTGACGGGTGCGCTTGCGGGCTTTTCCGTCTGGTTGATGAGCGAAGTTCTGCATGAGTTGATCAGCAATCAGCATGTATTTTTGTTTGTTGTTGCCTCGATCTCCGGGTTCTTTGGCACCTTGTTGGCCTTGTGTGGGCCGGTGTCGATATTGCGCGCGGCCCCTGCTGCTGCGGGATTGGCTTTGGTGACAGCAACCTTGTTTAGTTGGGCCAGTCTGCGCCATGCCGAAATTGATCCATTCCTGGAGCACGGATACGGCATCGTCGCGTGGTTGGTGGCATTGTCGATTGCCACCCCGTTTGTGGCGGTCTGGCTAGAGGATCGCAACGCGTGGCGTAATTATGCGGAACTGTTTGATGTTACGTGGACAATTGTGGTGCGCTATGCGGCGGCGTGGCTGTTTGTTGCTGTGTTTTGGGGTGTTGTGTTCCTGTCGAATGCGCTGTTTGAAATCGTGGGAATTTCTATAATTGAGGATTTTCTAGACATTGAGGGCGTGCCCTATGTGCTGAGCGGTCTGACGCTTGGCCTTGCCTTGTCGGTGGTCTACGAGCTGCGCGATTACGTCTCTCCGTTCTTGATCTTACGGTTGATGCGGCTTTTGATACCTGTGGTGTTGGTGGTGATTGCAGTGTTCATCGCTGCGTTGCCATTTCGAGGCTTGTCCGGCTTGTTCGGGGATTTATCAGCGGGCGGGACATTGATGGCGATGGCGATTGGGGGGATCACCCTTATCACTACAGCGCTGGATCGTGATGATGAGGCGGCAATTTCGATGCGCGTGATGCGATTGGCGACACAGGCGTTGGCCTTGTTGTTGCCGGTATTGGGCGTGTTGGCGTTTTGGGCGGTTAGCCTGCGCATTCAGCAATACGGCTGGACACCAAACCGGATGGCGGCTGCCGCGGCGGCGGCGCTGATCGGGGTCTATGCGTTTCTATATGCGGTTGCGGTGCTGTGGCAAATGTTCGGGATCGCGACCAAAGGGGCGGGCGATTGGATGGCGCGTATACGGCGTGCAAATGTGGTAATGGCCTTGGTGATCGTTGGGCTAAGCCTGCTGTGGTTGTCGCCTGTGCTGAACGGTGAGCGCATCTCTGCGCGCTCTCAGGTTGCGCGTTATATGGCGGGTGAGGCCAAGGCAGACCAGCTACCACTGTGGGAAATGGCCCATCGCTGGGGAACGGCGGGGCAGGACGCGCTGACAACACTTGCGGCAATCGAAAACGAAGATCAGAAAACCCTGACTGACCTGATAGAAAAGGCGCAGTCTACCTCATCCATTTACGCCTACAATCGCGCATCAACGAATACTAAATTCTCAAATGGCATCGCAATTTTGCGCGCAAATCTGACGGTAATTCCATCGAACATCGTGTTAGGGGAGGATGTGTTCGCTGAGGTTAACTATTTCCATGGCCTGAAAGATTGGGAATGGACCTGTAAAGATGCCGTTGCACCCGGATGTGTGCTGTTTATCGCCGATTTGGATTCATTAAATACTGGCAAAGAAGGTTTTATCTTTCGACCTTATGTTCCAACAGGCAGCGCCTTTATTGCAGAGAGAATTACGTTCACCAACGACAGGGTGAGGAAATCTGGAGGGTATCTTCTAAACCCTGAAACAAGACAACGGATGCAATTCTCAACCGATGAGATGAAGCAACTAGTCGCAGGCGATTACCGCATAGCGCCTAGCAGCAGTAATTCCCTCTGGCTTGGAGATGTGGAGTTAGATCCGTAAAGTTAGATATGTTGGGAATTTATTAAGCCGGTGCAGCGCATAGTTGGGCGTGAATGGTAAGAGAATGGTAATATGCACGGGCTGATCAACAGAACCATACAATGTTTCATCACTGACAGTTACAGCGCGCAGCGTTGGGTGGAAATATCGCAAACTGCTGGGCTTGAGAACAGCGAGTTCGAGGCGATGTTGCATTACGAAGATGCCTTAACCGAGCAGGTATTAGAGGCGGTTACCCGTGTTTTGGGCGTGCCGCGCGAGACCGTGCTAGAAGACATTGGCACCTATTTGGTGTCGCACCCAAACGTCGAGGCGCTGCGCCGGTTATTGCGTTTTGGCGGCGTGACCTTTGTGGAATTCCTGCATTCTTTGGATGATCTGCCAGATCGGGCACGGTTGGCGGTTGATGACCTTAACCTTCCGGCGCTTGAGCTGCGCGAACATGCCGCAAACCGATTTAGCCTCACGTGCAGCTACCCATATGAGGGGTTTGGCTGTGTGATGGTGGGGGTATTGCGCACCCTTGCCGACGATTATGGCGCGCTGGTCTTTTTGGAACATCAGGGCGGTGACCAGGGCGTTGAGGTGATCGAGATCACGCTTTTTGAAACCGCCTATGCAGAAGGTCGCACATTCGAATTGGGCGCGCGTGTCGGATAAGGGGATGAGTTCGTTGCAGTGTATGAGTGAGATTTTGGACGTGTTATGTCCAATGAATGTGGTGCTGGATGAAACCGGGCATGTCATTCATGTGGGGCCGACTTTGGAAAAATTACGCCCTGAGGAGACGATGGTCGGCAAACGCTTTCTTGAGGTGTTCGAGCTGAATCGCCCTCGGCGCGTTGATACCATGGAGCAGCTGTTAAAGGCGCAGGGCATTAAACTGCATATGCGTTTTCGAACGGGGCAACAGACCACGCTTAAGGGTGTTCTTGTGCCGTCACTGGAGCAGGGCGGGGCGATTATCAACCTGTCGTTTGGGATATCCATTCTGGACGGGGTGCGTGATTATGCCCTGACCAGTGCAGATTTTGCGGCAACAGATTTGACCATCGAAATGCTTTATTTGGTTGAGGCGAAGTCCGCCGCGATGGAGGCTTCGCGCAAGCTGAATCAACGGTTGCAGGGGGCGATGATCGCCGCAGAGGAACAGGCATTTACCGACACATTGACCGGCCTCAAAAACCGCAGAGCAGTAGATCACATTTTGCCACGCTTGATTGACGGAACCACCGATTTTGCCGTGATGCAAATGGATTTGGATTTCTTCAAGGCGGTGAATGATACCATGGGGCATGCAGCGGGTGATCATGTATTGCAACAGGTCGCGCGAATTCTGGTAGAGGAAACCCGCGGAGAAGATGTTGTTGCCCGCGTGGGTGGTGATGAATTTGTGTTGATTTTCAATCAGGTAAACAAGCACAATGTGCTGGCTGATATTTGTCAGCGCATCATCAAGCAGATCGAGAAACCGATTCCCTTTGCGGGTGATGAATGCAAAATATCGGCCAGTATCGGCATTGCCTTGTCCAAGGAAACCACCCCCTTTACCGCGCCGAAATTACTGGCGAATGCGGATACGGCGCTTTATGCGTCCAAACACAAAGGCCGCGCTTGCTATACTTTCTTTGAGCCTGAGAATGATAGCTTGCCTGCAACGCCCGAAGAGGTCGCAGAACCCATTGAGGAGGTCGTGCTGCAACCGGAGCGTCGAGCGGCCCGGAGATAGGTGCATAGCCACGGGCTTGTCTTTCGCTTGCAGTGGATGAGGAAAATTGTGGTAGCCCGTAGGGGAGTTGAACCCCTCTTTTCAGGTTGAAAACCTGACGTCCTAACCGATAGACGAACGGGC
>CAXIAD010000033.1:0-29754 GCA_964021645.1 uncultured Cognatishimia sp.
ACTCAACTGCTGTGCCGGTCCAGTCGGGCGTGCACCCCTTTGAACGCGATGCAGAGACAGGCAAGAAAATCGCCGTTGTCGGCGCTGGCCCTGCGGGTCTTTCCGCTGCCCACCGCCTTGCGATGTATGGTCATGATGTCACGATGTTTGATGCCCACGCCAAGGCAGGCGGCCTCAACGAATTCGGCATCGCCGCCTATAAATCCGTCGACGGATTTGCTGCGGACGAGGTTGACTGGCTGATGAAAATTGGTGGAATCACGCCCCAATACGGTAAATCACTCGGCGCAGGCCTATCCTTGGCGGACCTAAACACAGAATATGACGCCGTGTTCCTCGCAATTGGCCTAGGCGGCGTAAATGCCCTCGGCCTTGAGGGAGAGGACAAATCAGGCGTTCTGGACGCCGTGGATTTCATCTCTGAGCTGCGTCAATCAACCGACCTATCCAACCTCAAAATTGGCCGCGACGTCGTGGTGATTGGCGGCGGCATGACCGCAGTTGACGCCGCCGTGCAGGCCAAATTGCTGGGCGCATTCAACGTCTCCCTCGTCTATCGCCGGGGTCAGGATCGCATGAACGCCTCTGTGTTTGAACAAAACCTCGCCGCCTCCTCTGGCGTGCGTATCATCACCAATGCCACGCCTCGCGCGATCCACGGCAACGGCGCTGTCCGCGAGATTGAATTCGAATACACCAACGACGATCTCACCCCCACCGGGCAATCCATCCGCCTGCCCGCTGATCAGGTGTTCAAGGCCATTGGCCAAACGCTTGTGGGCGATGATCTGCCTGCCCTCTCTGGTCGCAAAATCGACGTCGACGGAACAGGTCGCACATCTCTTGATGGCGTCTGGGCTGGGGGCGATTGCGCAACAGGTGGCGACGATCTGACCGTGACAGCCGTGGCCGAAGGCCGCGACGCTGCCGAAGACATTCACGCCACGTTGATGGCATAGGGAGGAACCAAAATGGCTGACCTAAGAAGCAACTTCGTCGGGATTAAATCCCCCAATCCATTCTGGCTGGCCTCCGCGCCCCCAACCGACAAAGAATACAACGTCCGCCGCGCCTTTGAGGCCGGCTGGGGTGGTGTCGTGTGGAAAACACTCGGCTCCGAAGGCCCCCCTGTGGTCAACGTCAATGGTCCCCGCTATGGGGCCATCTTTGGCGCAGACCGCCGCCTGCTTGGCCTGAACAACATCGAATTGATCACCGACCGCCCGTTGCAAACCAACCTGCGCGAAATCAAATCGGTCAAAAAAGACTACCCCGATCACGCGGTTGTCGTCTCCCTAATGGTCCCTTGCGAAGAAGACGCGTGGAAAGCCATCCTTCCAGTTGTCGAGGAAACCGGTGCCGACGGGGTCGAGCTAAACTTCGGTTGCCCCCACGGCATGGCAGAACGCGGCATGGGTGCTGCTGTTGGTCAGGTGCCCGAATACATCGAAATGGTGACGCGCTGGTGTAAACAATACACCCGCATGCCCGTGATCGTGAAATTGACCCCGAATATCACCAATGTGATCTACCCAGCCGAGGCCGCCAAACGCGGTGGCGCAGATGCGGTTAGCCTGATCAACACCATCAACTCCATCACTTCGGTTAACCTTGATATGATGTCACCCGAGCCGATGATTGACGGCAAGGGCACCCACGGCGGCTATTGCGGTCCAGCGGTGAAACCCATCGCCATGAACATGGTCGCCGAAATCGCCCGCAACGAAAGCACTGCCGGCCTGCCTATTTCTGGCATCGGCGGCGTGACAACGTGGCGTGATGCTGCCGAATTCATGGCGCTTGGGGCTGGCAATGTTCAGGTCTGCACAGCGGCCATGACCTATGGCTTCAAGGTGGTGCAGGAAATGATCTCGGGTCTGTCCCAATGGATGGACGAAAAAGAGTATACCGACACCGCGCAATTTGTCGGCCTCGCCACCCCTAACGTCACAGACTGGCAGTACCTGAACCTGAATCACGTCACCAAGGCCGTGATTAATCAGGATGATTGCATCAGTTGCGGTCGTTGCTATGCCGCCTGCGAGGACACAAGCCATCAGGCCATCGAAATGTCCGAGGATCGCGTCTTTACCGTCAAAGACGACGAATGTGTCGCCTGTAATCTTTGCGTCAATGTCTGCCCGATCGAAGGCTGCATCACGATGAAAGAACTCGCCCCCGGCGACATGGACGAACGCACAGGTGATCCGGTTTCGGCTGATTATGGCAACTGGACTATGCACCCTAACAATCCCTCCGCACCTCCCGTGGCGGAGTGATACCTAATCCGGCGGGCAATAGGCCTGCCGGATCTTTTTTCGGGCCATATTAGCCCAATTCCCAATCAATTGCGTTTCAGCCCGAATACGAGGCAAAGTTTTGTACAAAACTGGGGGGTGTTTTGTACGTTTTGTACAAAACTTTCCCGCCCGTATCTTGGCAAAATGGCCCTACAAACTCTGGATAAACCTCACAATATGCGCGGCCACAACGTCCCCCGCTTCCAGCAATAGCGAATGTTTGTACCCCTCCAGAACCACCAGTTCCGAGGATGGCATCGCCGCATCAATCAACTTGTTCAGCCGTGGGTTACAGCCGCCATCATTCTCGCCCGTTAAAATCAGTGAAGGCGCGCTAACCTCATGTAACCATGGGGACATTTCCACACCTGCATAGATGCGAAATACGTTCAAAAACACCTCAGGATCGGTTTCGATTACCTGTTTCAGGCGTCTTTCAACGACCTCTGGTTGTGCTTTGATAAAGGCGTCTGTGAACCAGCGATCCGTCAATGTCGGCAAGGTCTCAGCGATCCCCTGCTCCTCCATCTTACGCACCACGCCCCACACCTTCCGACTGTCCTCCTCATCCCGAAAAGCAGCAGTCGACAGCAACCCCACTGACAACACCCGGTCGGGATATGCACGTGCGTAGGCCGGACCAATCATGCCCCCCAAAGAATGCCCCGCGAAATGGGCAATCTCGATTCCCAATTTCTCCCTAAGTTGTTCTAAATCAAGGACAAGTTCATCTAACCCGAACTCCCCCTCAGGCATAGGAGAGGCCCCGTGACCCCGTAAATCATAGGTGATTACAGTGAAATGAGGCGTCAAGATCGGCAGTGATTTCGCCCATGTATTGCGTGCAGCACCGATGCCGTGGATCAGGAAAAGAGGTGGCCCCTCCCCCTGAACTGTATAGGCGCAATCAATCGCTTTACTCATTTGAGCCCCCTCAATCTGGAAATTTGTCAGAGCACAATTGCCCACCCGATCCCCAGTCACCTTTGTCCACATCCGTGATCACAACATGCACAGATTCCGGTGTGCCTCCGGCTGTTTCAACAAATGTTTTTGTCAGCTCGCGCACCATGTCGCGTTTCTGATCAGGCGTGCGTCCGGCAAACATTTCAACCCGTATGATTGGCATAACTCATCTCCCTTATGCAGCAGAAGCTGCTGTTTTTGTTGTAAAATGTGGCATGACCTCTTCAGCGAAACATTGTATAGCGTCCAATGTTTCCTGCGCCTCAAGGCCAAAGTTGACGTTCAAAATGACCCGATCAATGCCTAACTCGGCATAGGGGGCCAGCTTATCAACCATCTCGTCCGGCGTGCAAATCAACAGGCTTTCTCCCAGCTCGTTCAGTGGCGTTGCACAAGGCAGCGCCCGAACCATCCCATTGTCAACCAGCCCCGGCCCGGTGAATACATTATCAAACCGCCCATAATAGCGATGTGCCGCCTCAACCTTGCGCTCCCGCTCCGCCGCTGTCTTGGCCACATGCCCAACCCGCGACAACGTCAGTGTCAGCTCGTCCCCTTGCGCGCCCATCTCATCCTTGGCCCGCCGAAAGCCAGCGACCTGATCCAACAATAGTTGATGATTGCCCGATAAGGGTGTGGTTTGAATGTGAAATCCGCGCTTTGTGCAATGATATATGCCTTCCGGATTCATCACGGCCATCATCATTTGCGGCCCCCCCGCGCGCACCGGGCGCGGCATGATAGTCAGCTCATCAAATTGATAGTACTCGCCATCCCAGCTTACGTTTTCCTCAGTTAGCAGGGCTTGCAACACATCCAGCGACTCGTTGAAACGCCCCTGTGTTTCCTGCATTGGTACGCCCAATCGCTCCATTTCATAGCGAAACGCACCTCGTCCGACACCTAGCATCAACCGACCCTCGGTGAAAATATCCGCGACCACAAGCTCCCCCGCATAGGTGCGCATATCATGCAGCGGCAGCACCACGATGGAGGTCATAATCTTGATTTGTTTGGTCATCGCCGCGATTTTCACAGCAAACAACAAGGGCGCGGGCATCATCAGGCAATTCATCAAGTGATGCTCGGTGATTGAAACCGCATCAAACCCAAGCTGATCAGCAAGCACAGCCTGATCCAACATGTCCTGATACACGCGATCTCCACCATAGGATTTGTCGGGATAATCCGCCGACAGCTGGATACTGAATTTCATGTGCCTCTCCCTATGGCTTTGGAGTGACCTTTGCAGACCATATTAATTCAGTACAGCGGATTTAATTGATGCTATAATTCATTTTTTCTGCATTATATTGCTATGAACATTACAGCCATCCAAACCTTTCTCTCTGTTGTACGCCTGCGAAACCTGAATCGTGCGGCCGAGGAAATGAATGTTACTCAGTCCGCCGTGACAGCGCGCCTAGATGCGTTAGATCAGGCCTTAAACACCCGCCTGCTCAATAGGTCGCGCAAGGGGGCAACCCTGACCAAAGAGGGTTACGCCTTTTTGGAACAAGCGCAGGTGATTGTGCGCATGTGGGATACCGCGCGCGCAAAAAACATTTATCCCAAAGGGGTTACGCATTTGTTCAGCCTTGTATGCGACCCCGGTCTTTGGGCGCATTTGGCAGAACCTTGGATAGAACAACTGCGCATCAACCACGCCGAAACAGCATTTGAAATCTGGACAGCGCGCGAACGCGACGCATTGGATTGGCTGTCCAGCGGCATGAGCGACGCGGCCCTATTATCGGGGCCACTGCATGGCGCAGAATTTGAAACACGGGTTTTTTCCACAGATGTTCTGACCCATGTCTCCACCGAGCCGCGCGCAGCCGTTGCTTGGGATTCGAAATATGTTCTTGTGGACTATGGCCCAGGGTTTCGCGCCCAACATGCCCAAGCATGGAAAGGCGATGAAACTGCAACGATTTCGTTTTCAAACCCTGAATGGGCCCTCGCACATATTCTCACTCATGGCGGATCAGCCTATCTTCCTGACAGGATGGTCGCCGCCGCAATCAGGGCCGAAGCATTATTCAGCGTCCAAGGTTCCCCGAGTTTTATTTCCAAAACATATTTAAGTTGGCGCAAGGCCCGCGCAGAAAATTTCGCCTGGCTATCAGAGCCATTTACGTGACAGTAGTCGCGCTTCACGCGAAAATATTTCGTGAAATATGTCATGGGCATATGACACTTCTGTCTGGGTAATTGTCAGATCAATGACAAAGTGTTAGTGCCCTAACCATGGATACATCCCCCCCCTCCAAACAACGTGGTTCAGAAACCGTGTGGCTGAACGCGGCTTATGATATGTTGACTGAATCCGGTGTCGAAGCTGTAAAAGTGATGCCCCTAGCAAAGAAACTTGGCCTATCAAGGACCAGTTTTTATTGGCACTTCAAGGATCGGGACGAATTGCTAGAGGCGATGATCCGTCACTGGGAAGACAAAAACACTGGCAACCTAGAGCAGCGCGCAGGGGCCTATGCCGAAAGCATCACAGAGGCGATGTTTAACTTGTTTGATTGTTGGCTGGATCGCGAATTATTCGATTCTCGTCTTGATTTGGCGATCCGTAATTGGGCCAGAAATGACCCGACCTTGCAGGCGCGCCTTGATCAGGCCGATGCACGACGCCAAACCGCGATCAAGGCGATGTTTCTGAGATTTGGTTTTCAAGAAGCGCAGGCTGAGGCACGCTCTATGACCATCGTTTACACTCAGATTGGGTATATCTCTTTGCAGGTACACGAAAGCCTGTCAAAGCGCGTAGATGCCATGCCCGACTATGCCCAAGTGTTCACTAGCGAAGAACCTTCAGAGCAGGATGTCCAAAGATTTCGCGCGCGCCATTGCTAAAGAAACTTCTTGGATCACCCCCTAGGCAAGGTTCAATTACTTCGTAAAATACACCATTTTTTCAATATGTTCATGCACCATTTCAGGCTATTTTGCGTCTTTTCTCACCCTTTGCTAAGCTGCGGAACACAACGCGCCACCCTGCCCAATATCGGCACTCAGGATCAAATATGAAATATCTCCGCGCCCTCATTTTCAGCACGGCATGTGCGGTATCACCACCTGCCTTTGCGCAAACTTGGGCGCATCTTGCGGACGTCCACCTGCCTGTCATTCCGCGCTCGCCTGAGGATCAGGCGCGCATTCAGCAGGTGACAGCCCCATCCCACACCTTCGATAAGCCCGAACGTTACGAGGCCTTCCCCGCCGGTGCCGCCACCGTGCAGGCACGCATAGATGCTGATGCCTTTTCTCAACCTTCAGGGAACACTCCGCAGGAAAATCGGGCGAATTTTCGATTGGGCAACGGGCTATTTCGTGTGCTTTGGCGCGCGGCACCCTCGCCACTGCATGCTTCAGACGGTCTTGGCCCGCTTTTCAACGCACGCTCTTGTCAGCTCTGCCATCTAAAGGATGGACGCGGACACCCCCCCTCGAACCCCACTGACGATGCGGTATCGCTGTTTTTGCGCGTCTCAATTCCCGGTGGTACAGATGCCGCCACACAGGAGATCCAAGACTATATCAGCACCACAGGTGATCCAACCTACGGCACCCAGTTGCAGGATTTTGCAGTCGATGATCACCCAGCAGAAACCCGACTAAAGATCACTTATCTACCCCAGCCTGTCACCCTTGCAGACGGCACCGTGATAACGCTTCAATCGCCCAGCTATGATGCAGAGGCACTCGGATATGGCCCGCTTCACCCTGATGCAATGCTTAGCCCACGTATTGCGCCGCAAATGATCGGTCTTGGTCTGCTTGAGGCGATCCCCGTGGCCGATATCATCGCCATGACAGACCCCGAAGATCAAAATCAGGATGGTATTTCTGGGCGTGCCAATGTTGTCTGGTCACTGCGGTATAACCAACCCATGTTAGGGCGCTTTGGCCACAAGGCAGGCAGCCCAACCATCGAGGAGCAGACCGCCGCCGCTTTTGCCGGTGACATTGGAATTTCCACCTCCCTTTTCCCGTCGGCATGGGGCGAATGTACGTCGCTACAGCCCAAATGCCGCGCAGCACCCCATGGTTCCGATCATGCCAACAGCCAACCAGAGCTGGACGACGCGCGCCTTGAACTTGTCACCTATTACAGTCAAAATCTCGGCGTGCCCGCGCGACGTGATGTCAATGACCCGCAGGTATTGCGCGGCAAGGCACTGTTCTATGCGAGTGGGTGCACAGGGTGTCATACGCCCAAATTTGTGACCCATGACCTTGAAAATCAGCCAGAGCAAAACCGCCAACTGATTTGGCCTTACACCGATCTGTTGCTGCACGATATGGGAGACGAGCTTGCCGATAATCGCCCTGAGGGGCGCGCAACTGGGCGTGAATGGCGCACACCGCCATTGTGGGGGATCGGGTTAACGCAGCAGGTCAGCGGTCACACCAATTTCTTGCATGATGGCCGGGCGCGCACATTGCTGGAAGCCGTTCTTTGGCACGCAGGCGAAGCGCAAACCGCACGAGACAAGGTTGTGCAAATGTCCAAATCAGATCGCGAAGATTTGCTGAGGTTTTTAGAAAGTCTCTGATCATCTCCACCGCCTACTCAACAAACAGGGGCAAACAAAAAGGGGCCACTCAACGCGGCCCCTTTCCTAGTAATTAGCAATATTGGCAAAATCAGCCTTTGCCTTTCCAAGGCACCAAAATCCGCTCTGCCCAACGCATCAGCATATCAATGCCAAAACCGATGATTCCGATCAGGATAATCCCCATGATCACGATATCGGTGTTCTGGAATTTTGAGGCGACCATGATCATCATGCCGGCCCCTTGTGATGCTGCAACCAGCTCTGCTGCAACCACAGTTCCCCAACAAACACCCATCGCAACCCGCGCGCCGGTAAAGATTTCCGGTAGCGAATTGGGCACAATAACATAGCGCATGATCTGCGCCTTACTGGCACCCAAAGAGTAGGCAGCATGCACCTTGGTGATTTTCACGCCAGACACCCCGGATCGCGCGGCAATTGCCATGATCCACAGCGCCGCAAGGAAGAGGAGAATAATCTTACCTTCTTCTTCGATCCCGGCCCAGATGATTACCAGCGGAATAAGGGCAAGTGGCGGCACCGGACGCATGAACTCTACGATCGGATCAAACCAACCCCGGAACCAATCGCTTAGCCCCATCGCATATCCCAACGGGATGCCAACCAACGCCCCGAAGAAGAAACCTGCAACCACGCGGAACAATGAAAATCCAAGATGTTCCCACAATGAGAAATTCCGAAACCCTTCGTCCGCGATCTTCAAGGTACGTTTCCAAACCGCTTCTGGGGATGGCAAATACAGTGGCTCCATTTGCCAGCCTTTGCCTGCCTTAAAGTTCGGTGTTCCCTTGTCGTTCAGTTTTATCACCCCGCCATTGACCTCTACGGTCTCTCCCGGGCCGACGCTTTGACCGTCGATTGAAACAATTACAGCACCGTCAGATTTGGAAATTTCATCGTTCTTTTGAACGTGAACCAGACCGCTGCCCCATTTTTTGATCGTCGCGACATCGTTTTTCGCAAAACCATCGCCGCCATCGACAACAGGTTTCTCAACCTCTTCGCCAAATTTGTACACAACCACAGTGACGTCAGCTTTGTCCGTCGCCCCATCCGCGTCGCGCACCGTATAGGTAAAGGACGTCTCCCCGACAAACGGGCCGGGCATGTGCAAAAAGCTTGGCAACAACGATGATCCCGTGAACGTCGCCCACATAAAGAAGATCGTGATGATGGAAATCGCCGATGCCATCTTGTTGGAGCGAACAGCGCTTTCATCCCCAAATGTCACCGTCTTCAGCGAGGTATAGTCCTGAATAGCGGTCTTTTCGTTGATGTAACGGACGATATAAAACGCGCCAATGAATATGGCGGCATAAACCAGAATCGGTATCATGATGTTGCCTCCGTGCGTCCCATAATCTCTTCTTCCATATCCCAGATCATGCCTAGGATTTCTTCGCGGCGCTCGTTGAACTCTGGATGTTTCTTGACCTCACGCAGGTCTTGCCCCACGCCCATTTCAGCAAACGGCAGACGATACTCTTTGTGAATACGCCCCGGACGAGGTGCCATAACCAACAAGCGCTCACCCAACAGCAATGCCTCTTCGACTGAGTGGGTGATCAGAATGATGGTTTTTCCGGTCTCTTTCCACAGTTTCAAAACAAGCGACTGCATCTTTTCACGGGTCAATGCATCCAACGCACCAAGAGGTTCATCCATAAGGATCACGTCAGGGTCATTGGCCAGACACCGAGCCAAAGCGACCCGCTGTTGCATCCCGCCAGACAGCTCGTAAACTGCCTTTTCCTTGAAATCCTGCAATCCGACAACATCCAGCAGATGATCAACGATCTCTGCTTTTTCTGCATCAGGCATCGCCTTCATTGAGGGACCAAAGCCGACGTTGTCACGCACAGACATCCATTCAAACAGCGCACCTTGCTGAAACACCATGCCGCGCTCTGCGTCTGGTCCCTGAACGGTGTGCCCATTCAACACGATCTGACCACCGGTGGGGGCCAAGAACCCTGCAAGGATATTCAGCAATGTTGTTTTGCCACAGCCTGAGGGGCCAAGCACACTTAGCAGTTCGCCCGCCTTCAGATTGAGTGATACATCCTTAAGGGCCTGCACGTGACCGCCATCTGGCAGGTCAAAGCGCATGGAAATACTTTCGATCGACAGTCCTGACATGGTCCGCCTTTCTTGTTTTGATATGATTTGACAATAGGGCCGGCTGATCCGCCGACCCTTGCCTGAATTCTCAGGAAGTGGTGCCCGTGCCTAAGCGCGGACACCAAAGAGAATTACATGCCCTGAGCCGCTTTCAGCGGGCCAGTGTTTACAGCGCTCTCATAGGAATCCAATGCGGAATCAATGCTGCCTGCATTCACAAATACGTCCGCCACACCCTTCATGAAGAGTTGTGAACCGCCGCCCAGCCATTTTTCGGAAAGCTGTTCGTCAATGCTTGGGAAGACAAAGGTAGAGATTGTCGCCATTGTCGCTGCTTCGTCCATGCCAGCGTCTTTCGCAATCACAGGCAGCATTTTCGCTGTGTGATCACCGCTGTTCCACATGGCATTCGCATCGCCAGTAACCTTCAGGAATTTCGCCAGAAGATCGCCGTCTTCAGCAACAAAATCCGCAGGTGCTGTGGTGACATCAAAGACCAACAGACCCAGCGCTTCTTTTTCTGCGCCAGTCAATAAGATGTTGCCGTGCTCTTTCATGCGGCGCAATGCACCACCCCAGCCACAGGCCATATCGATAGAACCCTGCGCCAATGCCGCGGCACTTTCTGCGGGGGCCATGTCTACGATTTCTACGCTATCCAATGATACGCCGAAATGCGCCATTTGACCCAAGAAGCCGTAGTGCGCAGCAGTACCCAATGGTACGGCGATCTTTTTACCAGCCAGTTCGCCAGCGGATGTTTTGTCAATTTCCAGCGCCGATGAGACGACACAGTTGTCATTCTCAGAGTAGCTAACGGCGACATCAACAATCTGGATGTCCTGACCAGCGGATGCGGCCACAACAAAAGGAGGTACACCTTGGCTAAGCGAAATCTGAACATCGCCTGACGCCATCGCAGCACTCATCGCTGTACCTGTGTCAAAGCTGACCCAGTTGATGTCTACGCCCATTGCCTTTTCATAGGCACCGGTTTCTTTCGCATACTGGAATGGCATTGGCCACTCTAGGAAATACGCTACTGTAATTTCTTCTGCCATCGCGGCCTGTGCACCAGCGATCAAGGCCGCTCCAGCAACTGCACCTGCGAGTTTGCGTTTCATTGTCATTCTAGTTCTCTCCCGTGTTATTTCACCACCATGTATTTCGACGGCGGTCACTTTTGGGCGCCTATGCGCCTCTTAGTGTCATCAGGCTATATTACCTAACTTTGGTGATCCGAACGGAAATTGGATCAGCAATCAACATAAATCTGACACACATATTTGGTTTGAGTGAATATTATTTGCCGTTTTCAAAATCTGAAATATCAAATCTCTTCCACTTTTTCAGATACTTGTGGATGATCCACATTTTTCCACCCTCAAGTTTTGGCATTACACCCAATTCATTCTGGCCCTATTGAAATCTCTCCATTTGCAGCGAAGGTAGACTCAGATAAGGCTGGATTCTCTGGCCGGTATTTTTGTTCATAAAGAACGCATCAACGCACGAGGTGACCGCAATGGATGGCAATTTCAACGACAATGATCTGACCAAGGTAATCGCCGCCGACAAAGCAAATGTCTGGCACCACCTCCTACAGCACAAACCCCTGGAAACCAGCGATCCCCGTATCATCGTCGAGGGCAAGGGAATGCGCGTCTGGGATCAAAACGGCAAAGAGCACCTGGATGCTGTTTCCGGCGGTGTTTGGACCGTAAACGTAGGCTATGGCCGTGAATCGATCTGTGACGCAGTTCGTGACCAACTGATGAAGCTTTGCTACTTTGCACAGTCCGCAGGCTCTATTCCTGGCGCGCTTTTTGCAGAAAAGCTGATCGAAAAAATGCCCGGCATGAGCCGCGTTTACTACACAAACTCTGGCTCCGAGGCGAACGAGAAAGCCTTTAAACTGGTGCGCCAGATTGCTCACAAAAAATACGGCGGCGTTAAAAACAAAATCCTTTACCGTGATCGCGACTATCACGGCTCCACTCTTGCCACGATGTCGGCAGGTGGTCAGGACGAGCGCAATGCCCAATACGGGCCATTTGCGCCGGGTTTTGTCCGCGTTCCTCATTGCATGGAATACCGCAAACACGAGCTGGGTCTTGAGCATCTTTCGGGTGCTGAATTTGGCCGTGCCGCAGCGGATGCCATCGAAGAGGTCATTCTGCGCGAAGGCCCCGAAACTGTTGGCGCATTGTGCCTAGAGCCAGTGACTGCTGGTGGTGGCGTGATCGAGGCCCCAGAGGGATATTGGGAGCGCGTTCAAGAGATCTGCAAAAAGTACGACATCCTTTTGCACATTGACGAAGTGGTCTGCGGCGTAGGCCGTACAGGCACTTGGTTTGGCTATCAGCACTATGGCATCAAGCCTGATTTCGTGACCATGGCCAAAGGTGTTGCGTCGGGTTACGCGGCCATCGCAGTGATGGTCACCACCGAAGAAGTCTTTGACATGTTCAAAGATGACAGCTCTGATCCGATGAACTATTTCCGCGATATTTCGACCTTTGGTGGCTGTACTGCCGGCCCGGCTGCGGCACTCGAAAATATGCGCATCATCGAAGATGAAAACCTGTTGGATAACTGCATCGCAATGGGCGAGCACATGATGAACAACCTTCGTGCCCTCAAGGAAAAGCATTCAGTTATCGGCGATGTGCGCGGCAAAGGCCTGTTTCTGGGTGTTGAACTGGTCAAAGATCGCGAAACCAAAGAGCCAGTCGACGAAAAACTGGCGCAACAGGTTGTCGGTGAATGTAATGCTCAAGGCGTGATCATCGGTGTGACCAACCGCTCTATTCCAGAGCGTAACAACACATTGTGCTTCTCTCCGGCGCTTATTGCGACTGCGGATGACATTGACCAAATAACCAATGCTGTCGACGTCGCCCTAACACGCGTTTTCGGCTAAACCGCTAGCACACCACACAAATGACACGCGCCGGATCTCTGGCGCGTGTTCGGCTTTCAGGCTCTCATGCGGGGCTATCCAATGTGTCTCGCCTTTGCGTTAATACAGGACAGGTTTAATGTGGCCCGAACCCATCACCCTCTGTGGATCTCACGCAAAGCTGACTCCGCTTAGTCACACGCATTTGCACGGCCTGCAAAAGGCGTCTTCAAACGGGGATTTGCACCGTCTGTGGTATACAACCGTGCCCGCTCCCTTGGAAATGGAGTGCGAGATATCCCGCCGCCTAGACCTATGCGCCCAAGAGAAAATGCTGCCCTTTACGGTGATGACGCCCGACGGAACCCCGGTCGGGATGACCACATTCATGAACATTGATGCGCCTAATCGGCGGCTTGAAATTGGCTCGACATGGATTTCACCCACCGTTCAGCGTACCCCTCTCAACACTGAATGCAAAACGATGCTGCTCACCTATGCGTTTGAGGTAAAGGAATGCATCGCAGTTGAATTGCGTACTCACGTTATGAACCACCAATCGCGCCGTGCCATCGAGCGGTTGGGGGCCAAATTGGACGGCATTCTACGCAGTCATATGATTATGGCAGACGGTTCCCTTCGGGACACAGCCGTCTATTCGATTTTGGCCCACGAATGGCCCGCTGTACGCAGCAATCTACAGGCCCGTCTTGAGGCCACCCCCTAACCAAAATCAAGCTTGGGCACCTGCCCATTCTCGGTATTGGCCGACTCGACGTTTTTCGCCAGTTTTTGGTCTCTTCGGATGCCAGCTGTCTGTCACATAGATGTACAGTTGAATTCAGCGCCGTATTAGACCAGATTGAACCCCAGTTAAGTCCAGAGTATCTGCACCATGGCTATCTCAGTTGACACCTTTTTCCTGAATCCACAGTATCAGGGCACGCTCCAATCGCAAATTCAGCAAATGATCGCTGAAGGCATTTTGTCTGGGCGGTTTCGACAAGGTGAAAAGCTCCCCTCGACTCGTAAACTCGCCATGCACCTCGGCGTCAGTCGGATCACTGTGACATTGTCTTACACCGAACTTTTGGCAAATGATTACCTGTCATCGCGCGGGCGCTCTGGCTATTTTGTGTCCGACAACGCGCCAGAACCCCCTCAGTTTTTGCCCCAAGAACCCCGCGAGGACACCATTGATTGGAACCGCGCAATCGGGCGTCGTTTTACCGGCGGGGATACTGTCGAAAAACCCAAAGACTGGGCACGCTTTCGCTATCCGTTTATTTACGGTCAGGCCGACCCAACACTGTTTGACCACGCCAACTGGCGACTTTGTGCCATTCAGGCATTGGGACAAAAAGACTTCACCTCATTGACCACCGACTACTACAATCAGGACGATCCCCGGTTGGTTGAATTCATCGTGCGCCATACTTTGCCGCGACGTGGCATTATCGCACGACCCGAGGAAATCCTCATCACTTTAGGCGCGCAAAACGCGCTATGGCTGACGGCGCAAATCTTGTTAACCCAACGGCGCATGGCAGCCATTGAGGATCCCTGCTATTATGGTTTACGCGACATCCTAACCCAATCACGGTGCAATCTGGCCGCATTACCGGTGGATCGCGACGGCTTGCCACCCGAAAGCATCCCGCCAGAAACTGATGTAATTTTCACCACACCCAGCCATCAATGCCCAACCACA
Source organism: uncultured Cognatishimia sp. (assembly GCA_964021645.1). Classification (GTDB taxonomy): domain Bacteria; phylum Pseudomonadota; class Alphaproteobacteria; order Rhodobacterales; family Rhodobacteraceae; genus CANLDA01. The sequence goes on from CAXIAD010000033.1 coordinate 14,593, forward strand.
GGCACCATGCCGATGGCCCGACGCAAGGCTTTGCTAGCCCGCGCCCGAGAACTGGATGCGCTGATCGTTGAGGATGATTACGAATTCGAAATGTCCTTTTTGCGCCCGCCATCACCTGCGTTGAAATCACTGGATACCGATGGGCGGGTCATCTACGCTGGCAGCTTCTCCAAGTCCATTTTCCCCGGATTGCGACTCGGCTACCTCGTTGGCTCCGAAAGTTTCATTCGCGAAGCGCGCGCTTTACGTGCCTTGGTTTTGCGCCATCCTCCCGGCCACACCATGCGCACCGCTGCCTATTTCCTTTCGCTTGGGCACTATGATGCGTTGATCCGTAAAACCCGAGTCGCGCTCAAAGAACGGCGCGAAGCCATGGAGACCTCCATCGCCCAGAATGGTCTGACCATTTCAGGACAAGGAACACATGGTGGGTCGTCATTCTGGATGCAGGCCCCAGCGCATGTAGACACCGAAAAACTTGCCCAGCGTTTGTTGTCCCGTGGTGTTTTGATCGAGCCGGGACGCCCATTTTTCCACGGCACTGGCCGCTATCGCAATTTCTATCGTCTGGCATATTCCTCGATTCCCGCCGAGCGGATCGAACAAGGAGTCGCCCATATTGCTGAGGCCATCCATCAATACTGATTCTGGACTTATCGTGTTGATGATTTGGCCCTAGTTCTCGGGGTGTGAACCTCGTACCCTCACAACAACCCAATTCATTATTGAGAAAAACGGTCTCAATAATCCAACCAGGAGCACCACCCGCCATGAAAATGACCACCGAAGAGGCATTTGTAAAAACGCTGCAAATGCACGGCATCGACAACGCATTCGGAATCATCGGCTCTGCCATGATGCCAATCTCCGACATTTTCCCTGATGCTGGCATCAAATTCTGGGATTGTGCCCACGAAACATCCGGCGGCATGATGGCTGACGGCTTCACGCGTGCCACTGGCAAAATGTCCATGATGATTGCGCAAAACGGTCCGGGCATCACCAATTTCGTGACCGCCGTTAAAACAGCCTATTGGAACCACACACCGGTTCTGTTGGTTACGCCACAAGCGGCCAACAAAACAATCGGCCAAGGCGGTTTTCAGGAAATGGAACAGATGAACCTGTTCGCTGACTGTGTCGCCTACCAAGAAGAAGTACGTGACCCAACACGGATCGCGGAAACACTGAACCGCGTCATCATGCAGGCCAAACGCGCCTCTGCTCCAGCACAAATCAACGTGCCACGCGATTTCTGGACGCAGGTTATCGACATCGACCTGCCCGTCATTGTTGATTTTGAATTGCCACAGGGCGGCGAAGTAGCCGTACAAGACGCAGCCGATCTGCTGTCTTCTGCGAAATTCCCTGTTATCCTGAATGGCGCAGGCGCTATTCTGTCCAGAGGCGGCATCGAGGCTTCTCGCGTTTTGGCTGAAACTCTTGATGCGCCGGTTTGCGTTGGCTATCAGCACAATGATGCGTTCCCTGGCAACCACCCTTTGTACGCTGGTCCACTGGGCTACAACGGCTCCAAAGCGGGTATGGAACTGATCTCCAAAGCAGACGTTGTTCTGTGCTTGGGCACACGCTTGAACCCCTTCTCAACCCTGCCGGGCTACGGCATTGATTACTGGCCAACAGATGCCAAAATCATTCAGGTTGACCTGAACCCAGACCGTATCGGCCTGACCAAAAAGGTCACCGTTGGCATCGTTGGTGATGCAGCAAAAGTTGCTTCCTCGATCTCTGCCAAACTATCTGACGGCGCAGGCGATGCAGGCCGCGCTGATCGTAAAAACCTGATCGCGACCACCAAATCTACATGGGCTCAAGAACTAACCTCCATGACAGAAGAGCAGGACGATCCGGGCACCGACTGGAACGTGCGTGCACGTGCAGCCAAACCTGATTGGATGGCACCCCGCATGGCATGGCGCGCTATCCAAGCAGCCCTACCGGTTGAGGCAATCATCTCCTCTGACATCGGCAACAACTGCGCGATTGGTAACGCCTATCCTTCGTTCAACGATAGCCGCAAATATCTGGCACCGGGCCTGTTTGGTCCCTGTGGTTACGGTCTGCCGTCCATCGTTGGCGCGAAAATCGGTCAACCTGACGTGCCTGTTGTTGGTTTTGCTGGTGACGGCGCATTTGGTATCTCTGTGAACGAGCTGACAGCGATTGGCCGTGGCGACTGGCCTGCGATCACGCAGATCGTTTTCCGTAACTATCAGTGGGGTGCTGAAAAGCGTAACTCTACTCTTTGGTTTGACGACAACTTTGTTGGCACCGAACTGGACGAAGGCGTTTCATACGCCGGTATCGCCAATGCTTGTGGCCTAAAAGGCGTTGTTGCTCGCACACAAGACGAGTTAACAGCTGCCCTTGCTCAGGCAATCAAAGACCAAATGGAAAACGGCATCACAACTCTGATCGAGGCGATGATCAACCAAGAATTGGGTGACCCCTTCCGTCGCGACGCCATGAAGAAACCGGTTGCTATCGCTGGTATCGACGCCGCAGACATGCGTACTCAAAAAGGCCTCTGAGCCTATGAACCTGCCCTTTGATCTATCCCTTGACCAAGGGGCCTTTTTGGCCGCCGCGTTATTCGTGGCGGCCTTTATCCGGGGGTATTCCGGTTTTGGCTTTTCGGCCATTTTCATTATTCTCTCGGCCTTAACCACCAATCCGCTGCCACTCATTCCTGTCGTCTTTTCCTGTGAAATCGCGATGACGGCCTTTCAGGCACGCGGCATTCGCCCCCACATTGACTGGCGTCGCGCACGAAACCTGCTGATCGGGGCCGCAATCGCGACCATTCCATCCATTGCACTGATGTCACGGCTGGATGAACAGCAGGCACGGTTTGCCATCTCGCTTTTGATCTTGGTTCTCAGCCTGATTTTGCTTAGCGGCTGGCAAGTTAGGCGTCCAATTGGCGCCAAAGGGCACATCGGTGCTGGCCTCTTTGCAGGCATCGCAAACAGCGCTGGTGTTGGCGGCCTGCCAATCGCTGCCTTTATGACAGCCCAAGCAATTGCACCGGCTGTCTTTCGCGCGACAATGATCGTGTTTCTAACCGGCATCGACATGATGGCCTTGCCGACAATGGCCTATCACGGGCTGGTTGGCCCCGACACATTAATCGGTGTTTGCCTTGCATTTCCAGTACTTGGCGCGGGCATTTGGGCTGGTAGCCGCGGCTTTGCACTGGCCTCTCAGGCCCAATTCCGCCGTTGGGTCATTATTCTTTTAACCAGCCTCTCCATTCTCAATCTCGTCAAAGTGATCGCATGATGCCCAATCAATCCCTCTCTCCGCTGGAACTTCTGCGTTCTGATAGCTCAAACTCTCAGGCCACCGCGCGTCCTGTCGTTTCCCTTGGCGAAGGCAGCGACCCGCGCGTCGTTGCAGGCGCACTTGCAGCACATCACGCAGGCATCGCTGACGTTATTTTGGTAGGCGACACCGCAACTATTCGCGCAGAACTTGCGGCACAGAATGCATCCGTTTCCCTAGGCGTCGCCATCCACGACCCAATGACCTCCCCCCTCACACCAGAGTTTGCATCGGCTTTTCATGAGCTTCGCCGCCACAAAGGCGTGGACGCAGACAAAGCCTTGCAAGAGGTTCAAAATTCCCTTGTCTATGCCGCCATGTTGGTGCGCTTGGGCCACGCGACTGGCACTGTCAGCGGCGCAGTTGCTACCACATCCGATGTCGTGCGCACCGCCATTCAGGTGATCGGCAAGGCCCCAGACGCCGCGATGGTCTCCTCATTTTTCTTGATGCTCCCTCCCAAGGATGCGCCTCAAGATGCGCGCGCAATGCTCTATTCTGATTGCGGGCTTGTGATTGATCCATCCTCGGACGATCTGGTTGCAATCGCGGCGGCCTCGGCCAACTCATGCCGCGCCTTGCTGCGCTGCGAGCCAAACATCGCCATGCTGTCATTTTCCACGATGGGCAGCGCCAAACACCCCGCCGTCACCAAGGTCGCGACAGCCGCAGCCTCCCTGCGCGAACAATATCCCGCACTGAACGTTGATGGCGAGCTACAGTTTGATACCGCCTTTGCGCCAGACATTGCTGCCCGCAAGGCCCCAAACTCTCCCGTCGCAGGTCATGCCAATGTGATGATCTTCCCCAACCTTGACGCGGGCAACATCGGTTACAAAATCACCCAACGTATTGGTGGATACGCCGCGATTGGCCCCGTTCTTCAGGGGCTTTCGCGCCCCGCAAACGATCTGTCACGCGGCTGCACCGCCCAAGATGTCACTGAAATGATCGCTGTCACCATTCTGCAAGCAGCCTCGTCAATCGAATAGTTCGTTCTGGATTATTGGAAAAATGAAAGTCAGGGTTTTAAAATAGCCCCAAAAACAAAACATGGTCGCGATACGCATCAATCTGTTCTAGCGTGCGCTAAATAATCAAGGAGCCGGGTATGACCCTGAAGCAACCCCAGATCGACCTCTCACCCAAAGTGTCGGACGAGGTGCGCCAAACCACCTGTTATATGTGCGCCTGCCGCTGCGGGATCAACGTCCATATGAAGGAAGGCCCCGACGGCGAAAAACGTGTCGCTTACATCGAGGGCAACCGCGATCACCCCGTGAACAAAGGCGTGCTTTGCGCCAAAGGTTCCGCTGGGATCATGCAGGTTAACGCCCCGTCGCGCCTACGCGCACCAATGAAACGTGTTGGCCCCCGTGGCTCTGGCGAGTTTGAGGAAATTTCATGGGACGAGGCACTAGACATGGCCGTCGGCCTGCTCAAACCCATCCGCGAAAAGAACCCCGAAAAATTGGCCTTTTTTACAGGTCGCGACCAATCCCAATCATTCACCGGATTTTGGGCACAGAACTTTGGCACGCCAAACTTTGCAGCCCACGGCGGATTTTGCTCGGTTAATATGGCGGCTGGTGGCATCTACACCATGGGCGGTGCCTTCTGGGAATTCGGCCAACCTGATTGGGATTACACCAAACTCTTCATGATGTTTGGCGTAGCCGAAGACCACGACAGTAACCCGATCAAAATGGGCATCGGCAAGATCAAGGCACGCGGTGCCAAGGTGATCGGCGTGAACCCGGTCCGCTCCGGCTATAACGCCGTTGCTGACGAATGGGTCGGCATCACACCCGGCACTGATGGCCTGTTCATCCTTGCTCTTGTGCACGAGCTGATGAAGGCTGGCAAAATCGACCTTGAATACCTTGCGCAATATACCAACGCCCCGGTTTTGGTGGATTCCGAAACGGGCCTGCTCCTGCGCGACAAAGATGGCAAACAGCTGGTCATTGACCGTGTCACTGGCAAACCAGCCGCCTTTGACCAAAAGGGGGTACGCCCCGATCTAAGTGCGACCCACAATGGTCACCGCACCGTCATGCACTTGATGGCGGAAAAATATCTCGATCCTGAGTATGCCCCCGAAAATGTGGCCGAGGCATGCGGCATCCCTGCCGACAAAATCCGCAAAATCGCCGCCGAGCTCGCCCATGTCGCCTTTGAAGAGGCATTCGAGCTTGATCAGGAATGGACCGACTTCCGCGGCGAAAAACACACCAAAATGATTGGCCGCCCGGTTGCGATGCACTCTATGCGAGGCATCTCAGCGCACTCCAACGGGTTCCAAACCTGCCGCGCGCTGCATGTTCTGCAAATCGTGCTTGGTACGGTCGAGGTTCCCGGCGGTTTCCGCTTCAAACCCCCCTACCCCAAGCCGGTAGAGGCCCACCCAAAACCTCATTGCAAGGTAACACCCGGCAAACCTCTGGACGGCCCACACCTCGGCTATGTTCAAGGGCCAGAAGACCTCTGCCTGCATCCCGATGGCAGCCCCGTGCGTATCGACAAGGCCTATACATGGGAAAACCCCATGTCCGCACACGGCCTGATGCATATGGTGATCTCCAACGCCCACGCCGGTGATCCCTACAAAATCGACACGCTCTTCATGTATATGGCGAATATGTCGTGGAATTCGTCGATGAACACCCGTGGCGTCATCGACATGCTTACAGACAAGGATGAAAACGGCGATTACGTCATCCCCAACATCATCTATTCTGATGCCTACAGCTCGGAAATGGTGGCCTATGCTGACCTGATCCTGCCAGACACCACCTATCTGGAACGTCACGATTGCATCTCCCTGCTAGATCGCCCCATCTGCGAGGCTGACGCCGCCGCCGATGCCATCCGCTGGCCTGTTGTCGAACCAGACCGCGATGTGCGCGGCTTTCAAACCACGCTTGTACACCTCGCCAACCGCCTCGGCATGGAAGGGTTCACAAATGAGGACGGCACAGCCAAATATCAGGACTACGCCGATTATATCGTCAACCACGAACGTAAACCCGGCATTGGCCCCCTCGCAGGATTTCGCGGCGAAAACGGTGATCAGGCAGGGCGCGGCGCGGTCAATCCAAATCAGCTAGATAAATATATCGAAAACGGCGGCTTCTTTGTTGAACACATCCCCGCTGGCGCAAATTACTACAAACCATGGAATGCCGCCTACCAAGATTGGGCCGTGGGCATGGGTATCTTTGACAGCCCCCAACCCTACCCATTCCAACTTTATTCCGAACCCATGCGCAAATTCCAACGCGCGGCCGAAGGCCACGGAGATCGCCAACCACCCGAGCACCTGCGTGAGCGCGTCAAAAAGGCGATGAGCCCGCTCCCCTTCTGGTATGCCCCGTTTGAGGACAGCCACGTTGATACCGACGAATTCCCCATCCACGCGCTGACCCAACGCCCAATGGCAATGTATCACAGTTGGGGCACCCAAAACGCATGGCTGCGCCAATTGCACGGCCATAACCCGCTCTATCTGCCAACCAAACTCTGGCAGCAACACGACTTTGCCGAAGGCGATTGGGCAACGGTCACCTCTGCCCATGGCTCCATCACCGTGCCCGTTTCCCATCAGGCCGCCTTGAACGAAAATACCGTATGGACATGGAACGCCATCGGTAAACGCAAAGGCACATGGGCATTGTCCGAGGATGCACCAGAAGCCACCAAGGGCTTCCTGCTAAATCACCTCATCCACGAATTACTCCCGCCCAAAGGCGACGGGCTTCGCTGGGCCAACTCTGATCCGGTAACAGGACAGGCCGCATGGTTTGATCTGCGCGTCAAAATCGTCAAGGCCAGCGCGCCCGATGAATCTCAACCTGTCTTTGACCCGATCAAATCCCCAGTCGGCCAAGGCCCTGACGAGCTGAAATGGAAGGTGGGAAAATGATACATTTCTCACCCGCCCGCGTACCACACGCAAAACATCAAACTAGCGCCCATGCTTCTCTTGGGCAAAAATATCCCGGGGAGTCACATTGCTTGCAATGGGACGGGGCAGCGCCCCAATCCGGGTCTCGCCTCCCATACGGAGACCTGCTGCTATGACACAACTACCCCAATCCACCACCCGCAAACTCGGCCTTGTGATTGACCTTGATACTTGCGTTGGCTGCCATGCCTGCGTCATTTCCTGCAAAGGCTGGAACACCGAAAACTACGGCGCACCGCTGTCTGATCAACGCCCCTACGGCGAAGAGCCGATGGGCACCTTCCTCAACCGCGTCCACAGCTATGAAATCGAATCCGACGGCGCAGCTGCCCAAACCATTCACTTCCCAAAATCCTGCCTGCATTGCGAAGACGCCCCCTGCGTCACCGTGTGCCCCACCGGCGCCAGCTATAAACGCGTCGAGGACGGCATCGTTCTGGTTAATGAAGATAGCTGCATCGGCTGTGGTCTCTGCGCATGGGCCTGCCCCTACGGCGCACGCGAAATGGACAAAGCCGAAGGGGTGATGAAAAAATGCACCCTTTGCGTTGACCGTATCTATAACGAAAACCTGCCAGAGGTTGACCGCGTTCCCACTTGTGTGCGGACCTGCCCGTCTGGCGCGCGCCATTTTGGCGACTTTGCTGATCCAGAATCCAATGTCTCCATCTTGACCGCAGAACGCGGCGGCATGGATCTGATGCCCGAACTTGGCACAGCACCGGTCAACAAATACCTCCCCCCGCGCCCCAAGGATTCTTGGGATGACGAAAGCCTGCTTGCCCCCTTCCTGCAACCCGTCGTTCAAGAATCCAAAGGCTTTCTTGGCTGGCTAGACACACAACTTTCTCGCCTACCCGGCGACACGAACGAAGGGGTTAACTGATGCATCCGGCACCATCCGTCATCATTTTCACCACACTTTCCGGCCTTGGATTTGGCATGCTCGCGTGGCTTGGCATCGACACCACCCCGCCCACGGGCTGGCACGCGTTCGGCTTTTTCTTTATTGCCTTCGCCCTTTCTGTTGGTGGCCTGCTGTCCTCCCTGTTTCACCTTGGCCACCCGGAGCGGTTCTGGCGCGCCTTTAGCCAATGGAAATCCAGCTGGCTATCTCGCGAAGGCGTGTGCTCTGTTGCGGCACTGACCACGATGGGGCTCTACGCGGCCGCACTTGTGTTCTTTGACTGGCACTGTGCGGTATTGGGCTGGATCGGCGCGATCTTGTCGCTTGCCACCGTCTTCACGACATCCATGATCTATGCGCAAATGAAAACCATTCCGCGCTGGAATACACCAATGACCACAGCGCTTTATATGGTTTTTGCCATCACAGGTGGCGCATTGTTGTCCGACAATATCAACGCATCTCTGCCGCTGTTTTTCGTTGCTGGCCTTGTGCAAATCATCTGGTGGGTTCAAGGCGACAAAGCGTTCGATGCACGTGGCACCACCCTTGGCACAGCAACCGGTCTAGGGGATCGTGGCACCGTGCGTTCTATGGCGCATCCGCACACCTCGCCAAACTATCTAATGCAGGAATTCATGCATCAGATTGGCCGTAAACATGCGCAAAAACTGCGGGTTATTTCCCTGATATTGATGGTGATCCTGCCCGTGATCCTGCTGCTCCTGCCCTTCAGCCACTTCATGGCGCTGATAGCCGTAGCAAGCCATATTGCAGGCGTCGCAGTCTCACGTTGGCTTTTCTTTGCCGAGGCAGAGCATGTTGTCGGCCTGTATTACGGCATGCGCTAAACCGCATAGATAAATGCAAACAAAAACGGGCCTCAGCGGGCCCGTTTTTCAGTTTGATGCTTAGCTCTTTTTCTTCCACGTTCCCAACCAGCGCGATAGGCGTCCACGTCGATCAGCAATCGCATCCCCTGCATCGGCAATGCTGTCACCCATGTCCTCTAACACCGGATCAATGCGCGCACGCCGGAAACGCCGCCAACGTACCCAAATCGCCCAAACCAGCGCCATAAACAGCGTCAAAATCATGATGTTCAGCCATGGAATAATCCGCACATCGGGCCCGCTCACCGCCCGAACACTCACCGCATTCGGATAGATCGAATAAAACTCGTTGCGCCAGCCATAGTGCTTTAACGCCACCCATTGCGGCGCATCTTTAGCGGATTTCATATCAGATGCTTCGGCCTGCAAATTTGATGTGTCAAACTTGAAATAGGGCGGCCAGCCCCAACTGGTATCCTCATTGCGGTACACCATCGGACGCTCATTCTCATAGAATGTCTGAATGAAAAACACATCCCGATTGACCGTTCCTGTCGCATTCCCCGCATCAGGTGCCGACCAAAACAGCGAATTCTCACCAAAATCCACCCGCTTTTCATAGGTGTCCGCGACCCGCACAATATCATGCTGTGGCAACGTATAATGAAAGAACGCCGCAACCAGCACCCAAAAGCTGATCCAGAAACCCCATTTAAAATAGACCATGTTTCAGCCCCCTCAGTAAAAATTCGTCAGATAGATGATCGCTGCAACAGTCACAACAGGCACCACATAAACACCCAGAATCAATTTGCGCCGCAAACTGCCATCATACTCCTGCAAACCATCATCCACAAAACTATCACGATCCCCGGTGCCGCCTTCTTCTTCCCACTCGGCCCGCAGCTTACCACGCCGCACAGATCGCGACCAAAGCGACAGGATCACATAGATCACCGTCAACACCACAAAGCCGATGACGACCAAACGCGCCAATGCAAACATCCCCTACCTCCTTACCGCGCCCCACGGGCCAACCCGTGAGATCAGATCATCGCGGCGCTTACTCACCTTCGGAACACGCATGTCTTCCATCGGCGCATCATGCCCAAACAAGGCCGCCCGCGCGCCCACCTTATCCGCCGAATATTCCCGCGCGAGAAAATCCGCGACATAGGATTTCTTGGTATCACTCCACCCTTGATAGGCCCGGTAAAACACCTCCTTGTGGCAGATGAACAACTGCCTCACGTCCTTGGGTGCCAGCTCTGCTAACAGCATATTCACCAAATCGCGGTCCGCCGTGTCCGCTGCCCGCAACGTATAGAAATAGGCCGGGTGATCCGATGATATCTTGGGCCAGCGCCCGTCATCCTCGGCCCATGCAACCAACCCCTGCAAGGCGTGAAATTCCTCTGGCAATTGCTCCGCATGCCGCCGCGCAAGCGCACGGATATCGCGCCGCGTTGCATCACTTAGATCAACACCCGCATCTTGGGCGGCATCCACCACGATGAAATCCATCTTCTGGCGCAGGATCGCACTGGCATCAATGCCGCGCGCCTTTACAATCGGCTCCACCAATTCGTTCAGCTTTAGGAACTTTGCAATCTGGTTCCTGTCCCCAAAATCAAAGGTATGCTTGATCGGCAAATCGCCCAGCGCTGCCTTATCCTCACGCGAAATCGCCGCCGGATGCGCCACCCCACGAAACAGATATAGCCCACCGAAATGCGTCGTCCAAAAATTGTCTTGCGTGAATTCGGCATGCCCCAACCGCACCGGATTGCGCGTCACATCGCCGGTCTTCTTGGCCAGCGTGATCATGTCGGCAATCAGCACATCGTCAAACCACGCGTCATCCTCATGTGTGAACCGGTCCACCATTTTGCCCAGCTTTTCCGCCTGCCTAATGGTGCCCTCAGTCGTGTCGCATTCCACCACAACCTTGTGAATATCAAACAACCGCGCCGGTTTGCTGACACTAAAGACAGAGTTCACAAGCTCCCCCGCGACCGCATCCCGCGCCGTCAAGGCAAACAACTGCGCCTCATTATCAGTGATAAAACTCTTGAGGATTTCACGGCTGGTCGAGAATTTAGCCCCCAACAAAGGGGCCGCCCTTTGCTCTGTCGTCAGCAAGATAAATTGCCGATTACAGCCCCCGTGATTCAGATATAAATGATCGCCCAGCTCATCCCCCACCTCGGGGCTATAGCCGGAAATATCAATGTGAAACTCGCTTAGCTGGGTTTCTTTCCCCACCAAATGCCGCAGCGCACGGTTATACCGCTCGACTAATATGGGCGAGGCCACCTCAACAAGGTTCCCAAACATAAGCCCGCGTTCAATGAGACGTTTCATGTTAGTTGACCTCCCCCGATCTGCGCGGCAAAAGTGAGCACACCTTTCATTGTTTTCTCCAGTTCAGATACCGAGTTGAAGCCCAAAGCAGCGATAGAACAATAACCCATGCGGTACTAAGAAAGCTTATGTAACGTGGTGCTTTTGCTTCACCAAAGTTGCCCGCTGTAATCATTTGCTTCACAATCAACATATAGATTATTCCCGAAATTAGAGTTGCGAAAACAATCGCAAACGCATCACTGCGCACAGGAAAGCATTTGTGGAAATACAGGATGACGGCCCAATAAACCAAAACCCCTGAAAGAGCAGAAAGCCCCAACATTCTCAAAATTCTGGGTCCTTAAATATTGTCACCTCTTACCTCCTTCTATCGCTAAAGAGCATCCCGCTACCCCGAGGAATAGCCAATTCATTAAGAAATCACCTTAGCTTTAGCGCGCACAGCTCTCAGTCTCATAAAAAGAAAAACGCAACATGACGGTCAAGTGCCCATGCCTACCCTTTCCAAGACAAATCACAAACATAAGCGGTAAAATTGCACCGACCACAACCGTTCCTGCCACCTCCAAGAACATCTGGAAACTCACCCCTTCCCCTCCAAATACCGCCGCTTGGCCTCTTCTTGGCGGCCATATTCGCGCACCATTTCCTCCACGGCGACTTCGTCCGATTTATCGGCATAGCGGAATTCTGAATCCGCATAACGGTTGATCTCTTGCACCACCATGTCCACCGTGATCGGCACGCGCAGTTCCTCGATCATTGATTTCTTCACGTCATAGCCTTGGAACAAAAACAGCTCCGGGTTTTCCATCCACTCATCTGGCAGCTCAAAATCCATCGCCCGCACTTTGACCGCGTCGGTGATGTTCTTGATTGCGCGACCGGTAAACCGCGCGTCCGCCTCTTGGATGCCCTTTAGATAGGTCCCCAGCTTGGCGATTGTGTTCAGCTCGCCCACTTGATCCGATACCCGATCAAACACCCGCGCCAACCCGTCCTCATGCGGACGTGCGTGGCTGTCAAAGCTGGCGGCCACTGCGCGTTTAATCTCCTGCGCGCTAAACACCTCATGCTCCCCCACCGGAATGTCATGGTTTTTGCCCATCAACAGGTACAGGATATCAATGTAGTCATCGCGCGTGACAGGCCCGTCCACCAGAAACCGTGCCCCCGCCCGTTGGCGCAGCGCATCATCGACATTTTCCGGATAGTTGCTGAACATCCCAAAGGTGCAATTGCCGCGCACCACCGTATTCGCCCCGGCAAAGCTTTCCATCAGAACAGCCGTGATCTCTAGCTGCCCCGCACTAGATTGCCGATCGCCACGCTTGCCCGCCAGTTGGTCAATATCGTCAATCGTACCAAATCCGATCACGCCGGGATCAAGCACATTATTGATAAACGCCTTGGCATTTTGCCCCGATTTCCCCTGATAGCTGTCGATGTTATCCGTGCTTAGGTTTTGATAGCGAAACGGGTATCCCGCCACCTGACAATACTCATTCACCAGCCCCGCCATCATCTGGATCAATGTGGTTTTCCCCGTGCCCGGCTTGCCATCCCCCATAAAGGTAAAGATGAACCCGCCCAGCTCCGCAAAGGGATTAAGCCGCCGATCAAAATCATAGGCCATCAGCATTTTTGACAGCTTCATTGCCTGATATTTGGCGATGTGATTGCCCACCACCTCGTTGGGCTTTTTGAACGTCATGGTCAGGGTTGTGCCCTTGGCCTTGCGCGCGGGCGTGAACCCCTGCAAGGTCAAATCATCCGCCTCAACATGCCAACTTGCGCCGGTAAATGCCGCCAACCGCCCAGCCGTTTGCGCGCGCAACGTGACCTTTTCCATCACCTGCTCTGCATAAGCACAAATCACCGCGACCAGCGTGTTTTCATCCGTCACAAGGGCAGCAATATCCTGATCCAACTCCCACAGCGCGCCATGCAGTGCGAGCGGTGCGTTGTCGGTCAGTATCTCCTCAACCTCGCCCACCTCAGCCTGTGTTTCGCCCAAATGCGGGGCTAACAGAAACGACGTTGCATTGGCGAATGCATATAAAACTGCCAGCGCCTCAGCTGTCAAAAGCTCGGAAAACTCCGCCTTTTGGCCCTCGCCCAATGATCCCGCCAGATTGGCGCGCTTCAGATCACCCAGACCTGACGCCTCGGTGAAATTCTCCCCCACGGTCAATGCGATAGCCAAGGCGCGCCGCAACCCGTGCATCACATTTGCCTGCGCAGGTGACACCAACGGATCCTCTTCATCAGCGCCCTGAATACGCTCAATCAGATGCACCCCCTCAGAGCGCGCAGTAGACCGTGTCACAAGCCCCGGCGTCGTGCTACGAAACCGCCGCCGCGTGCCTATTCCGGCAGAGCGTTCAGGCGCCGCCACATCGGCACCCTTACCAATACGCGGCGTGTGATCAAACCCATCCAACATCGCAACAGCGGCCGCATAATGCTTGCGAATATCGTCTTCGCGCAATTCCATCTGATCACTTGTCAGGCTCATATCAAACACACCTCAATCTTCATCTTGTAAAAAATTCTGGCCCCAATTCCGGCCCCAACTCGAGCACCAGCGTCTCAGTAACTCAACACACGCCCCTGCGCGTTCACGACAAATTTCCGCACCACGCCAAATCCCGGCGGGTTCATTTCCTCAAGCGCCTGATAGGGTCGCTGGGGCAGGATAATCGACCGCTCCGTACGTGTAGCACCCGTATCCACCCCCCGCCCTGAGAATGGATCAAGCGCGAAAATCTCCCGTTCCACCGTGGAAAACCAACCAGATTTCTCCTCGGTCACACGTTCACTTTCCAATTCCTCCAAGGTCCACGCCAATGCCCAATCCTGCCCTGCGGGTGCCTTGGCTGCGGCCAAAACCTCGCGCAGCGGACCTGCCTGCGCCGTATAGGCGTGCGAATACATTGGCCCTACATGAAACCGTCGCAACCGCTTGGGATGCAAATCGTCAAAGCTTTCGTCAAACCCCTTCGCAATGGTCACCAGCTTCAGCCCGCCCAGACTTTGCCCCATCAGGTGCGCCTGCGCTTCGGGCCAGCGCCGCTCATCATTGGGTAGGGCCGTGCGCCCACTGTCCTCCACCTCCATCAGGTAGATCGTGGGCAGGTTGATCTGGCTGTCATAAACCGCCCAATAAATCAAATAACGCCGCCGATCCTCGCCCAGATTTTCCAGCCACAGACATTCGGGATGGTTCTGCGCCCAGAACAATTGCCCCTTTAGCAATTCTTCATAATACAGCCGCTGGCTTAGCGCGAATTGCAACTTGGTGGGCAGGCTTTGCTCGCCCACAATCACCCGCACCATCTGTTCCTTTAGCGCCTCAGCCGTGGGCATATTGCGCAAATGCTGTTCGGCTTGTTGCGCATCATTGGCCATGACCAACAGCTCATTGAACACCGGAAATCCGCTCTCCAATGTGTCCATTTCCAACGATCCAAAGAACTGCCCGGTATCGCGCCCAACCAGCAGGTATTTCATACTCAGCGCGCGAAATGTGAATGCCAACGAGGAAACAAAGCGCGTCAGCACCTTGACCTCCTGACGGTTCAACCGCCCCTCGGCCTCCATCACCCCAGCAACCCGGCCCAAATGCGCCGTGATCTGGTCGAACTTCTTGAAATACCGACGCGAGGCAAATGTATCCTTCAACGCCTTGTGGTCCATCGCCATTTTAGTCTCCAAAATGGTTTCCCAATTGCATCCATATG
>CAXIAD010000034.1:0-29569 GCA_964021645.1 uncultured Cognatishimia sp.
CACGCCAATCACCTTGGTGTCGCGCGCGGCCCATTCATCCGCCAATTGCGCCACTGCGCCGAATTCAGTTGTGCAAACAGGCGTGAAATCCTTGGGGTGAGAGAATAGAATCGCCCATGAATCGCCAATCCAGTCATGAAACGTAATCGTGCCTTGATCCGTCTCTGCGGTGAAATTTGGCACGGTATCGTTAATGCGAAGACCCATATTTTCAGTCCTTTTTGTTAGATTATCGCCGTCACCCATTAATTTGATCAAACAAATTGTGACGGCGCGTGACCTGCCCTTGCGGGCCGCTGATTACCCTGCCAGAGTGCCCTCAAAATCCCGGAGGTCAACCATGATTGATAAACGAAAATTCTATATCGACGGTATGTGGGTCGATCCAACAACACCACGCGACATGAATGTCATCGACCCCGCGACAGAGGAAGCTTGCGCCGTGATATCCATCGGCGGTCAGGCGGACACTGATGCGGCGGTGGGGGCGGCTCGGGGGGCGTTTGCGGGTTGGGCGGCGACTCCGCTTAGCGAACGTGTTGCCTTGATCAAAAAGCTGGGCGAAATCTACGCTGAGCGCCGTGACGAAATGGCTGAAGCGATCCGCGCCGAAATGGGCGCGCCGATTGATCTGGCACGCACCAGCCAATGGGGCACTGGCGGCTGGCACATGGACGGCTTTCTGGAAGCTCTGGAAGGTTTCGAGTTTGAACGCACCTATGCCGAGAACGACAAAATCCGCATGGAGCCAATCGGCGTCTGCGCGTTGATCACCCCGTGGAACTGGCCGATGAACCAAGTGGTTCTGAAAGCCATCCCTGCCCTAGCAGTGGGCTGTACCATGGTGCTGAAACCATCAGAAATCGCACCGCTTTCGAGTGTGCTTTTTGCTGAAATGATCGACCAGGCCGGCTTTCCTAAAGGTGTCTTCAACCTTGTGAATGGCGACGGCGTGGGCGTGGGTACACAGCTATCCTCACACCCCGAAGTTGACCTCGTCAGCTTTACCGGTTCCACCCGCGCAGGCATCGCTATCTCAAAGGCCGCAGCGGATACCCTGAAACGTGTCAGCCTTGAATTGGGCGGCAAAGGGGCCAACGTCATTTTCGCCGATGCAGACGAAAAAGCCGTAAAAAGAGGTGTTTTGCACTGCATGAACAACACCGGACAGTCCTGCAACGCGCCCACACGCATGCTGGTTGAACGCAGCCGCTATGACCAAGCGGTCGAGCAAGCCAAGGCCGCCGCCGACTCTATTCAGGTTGGTCCAACCACGGAATCCGGCCGCCACATCGGCCCGGTTGTCTCTGAAACGCAGTTCAACAAAATCCAAGGCCTGATCGAGGTCGGCATCAAAGAAGGTGCCACATTGTTGTCCGGCGGTCTGGGCCGCCCTGAGGGCGTGAACAAAGGCTATTACGTGCGCCCAACGGTGTTCGCTGATGTGACCTCGGACATGACCATTTACCGCGAAGAAATCTTTGGTCCGGTTCTGGCAATCTCTGCGTTTGACACCGAAGCCGAGGCGATAGAAATGGCCAATGACACGGTCTATGGCCTGACCAACTATGTGCAGACACAAGACGACGAAAAGCGCCTGCGCATGGCGCGCAGCCTGCGCTCTGGCATGGTGGAAACCAACGGTGTTGGCCGCGCCAAAGGCTCTCCTTTTGGGGGCTACAAGCAGTCTGGAAACGGACGCGAAGGCGGCCAGTGGGGCATCGAAGAGTTCTGTGAAGTGAAGGCCATTTCGGGCTGCTAAATCCCGATTAGGTGACCAAACTTTTGTACAAAACGTACAAAACACATGGCAGTTTTGTACAAAACTCTGACCAAGAAAACGCCGGGTTTTGCCCGGCGTTTTTCGTTGAGGAGGCGTGGTTTTTGCACGACGTGGAGGTGTGATGCGCCTGATTGACGCGGCTCTGATCGCGCATCTAAAATGTCAAATATCGGCCATTCCCCGCCTTTACCGCGAAGTGGCGGGCACGCAACGGGCGCAGCCGTACCACTGAGCAAGAAGGTTCCATGCCCAAAAGTGAGTCGGGAATTTGGTGATTTGCAGGGGGTATTTGTGGCCATGGCGCATAATTTGATCAAATTAATTGCACTGGGTCAGTTAAAGAATGCCGATTAACTATTCAGACCCTAGAACGGGGCCTTGGCGCGAAAGCTCATGCCTTTGCCATTTTCGGGGTGGTTGATGCGCAGCTCCTCGGAATGCAGCATCAGGCGGGAGTAGTTGTCCTGTGCGGTCCCACTGGCGTAGAGCGGATCGCCCAAAATCACGTGACCAAGCGCCAGCATATGCACGCGCAACTGATGGCTGCGCCCGGTTTTGGGCATCAGGCGCACGCGGGTTTCGCCCTCTGCGTATTTCATCACGCGGTAGTCGGTGACGGCGGATTTGCCAGTTTCGTGGCAGACCATTTGCAGCGGGCGATTGGGCCAATCCACAATAAGGGGCAGATCAATGGTGCCTGTTTTGGGCTCTAATGTGCCCTGCACCCGCGCGACATAGGTTTTACGGGTGCTGCGTTTTTCAAACTGCATCGACAGGTTGCGCTGCGCGTGCGGGGTTTGTGCAAAGACGATCACGCCGGAGGTATCGCGGTCTAGCCGGTGCACGAGGAGCGCCTGCGGGAATGCCTCTTGGACGCGGGTGAGCAGGCAATCGGCCAGATGCTCTCCGCGACCGGGCACAGAGAGCAGGCCGGCTGGTTTGCAGGCAACGACGACATCGCTGTCCTCGTGCAGGATATCGAGGCCATCCATCGGGGGATCATAGGGGGTTTGGATCATGGTTTGGCGCTCCGCATTTGGCGCAGAAGGGAGAAGGAGTAGATGATCAGCGCAAGCCAGATCATGGGAAAGGCAATGAGGCGGGCGCCGTCAAAGGGTTCGCCAAAGACAAAGACCGCGACCAGAAGAATCAGCGTCGGGGCGATGAATTGCAGGATGCCCGTGGTGGTGAGGCGCAGCAGTTTCGCGCCATTGGCGTAGGTCATCAGGGGGACGGCTGTGACGATGCCGCAACCCAGCAGGAGCCAAGTGTCGGTGGCGGTGATGGCGAAGTGGCCGGTGCCTTGGGTGGCGAGGTAGCCTGTGTAGGCAAGCGCGGGGATCAAGAGGATCAGCACCTCTAGCATGAAGCCCTGGTTTGGGCCGATGGGTAGGGATTTTTTGCACAATGCGTAAAAGCCCCATGTCAGCATCATGCCCACGGCGGGCCATGGTAGGGAGCCTGCCTCGATCGTCAGGACAAGCACGGCGGCGGCGGCGAGCGCGATGGCACCCCATTGCAGGGGGGTGAGGCGTTCTCGCAGGATAATGGCGCCGAGCAGGACGCTGAAAATCGGGTTGATGTAATAGCCAAGGGCCGCATCCATTGCGCGATCAGCCGAAATGGCCCAGACGTAGATGCCCCAATTGAGCGAGACCAGTGTGGCGGTGACGCAGGCCATCCCCAGCATACGCGGGTTTTGCAGGGCGATGCGCAGGTCGTTGGTGCGGCCCAGCAGGATGAGGAGGATGCCCGCGAGGGGCACAGACCAGATCACGCGGTGGGCAACTATTTCTGCTGCCGGGATATGGGAGAGGGCCTTCATGTAGAGCGGCAAGAACCCCCAGAGGCCGTAGGCGGTGATCGCGAAGGCCAGGCCGCGCGGGGAATCCACGTTATCGGGGTTGGGGTTTTGACGGGCTTGGGGTGTGGACATGCGGCTCTCCTTAAAGCGTTCGCAATTAAGGGGAGGGCCACCCTAAATGTGAGATGCTTTGGGATGTGCTTATCGCAGGGATCAGGACAGGGAAAGCGTGTAAATGTGCCCTGCCCCATCAGAGATTGTGATGGGACAGGGGTATTGGTTGGTTAAACCTTGGTACGTTCGGATTTGGGGTCATACATCGGTTTCAGCGATGCCTCCGCGCGGACGCGGGTGCCCATGACGTCGATCTCATAGGTGGAGGCAAGCACGTCGGCCGCTTTTTCGCCCTCACATGGGACGTAGCCCATGCCGATTGCCGCGCCCAGTGTGTGGCCGTAGTTGCCAGAACTGATGTAGCCAACAATTTCGCCATCTCGAATGAGCGGCTCGTTGTGGAACAGCAACGGTTCGGGATCGGTGAGTTTGAACTGTAGCATGCGATTTTTCGGGCCGGTTTCCTTACGCTCAATCACCGCGCCCTTGCCGATAAAGTCGGGTTTATCGACCTTAACCGCAAAGCCAAGCCCCGCGTCAATCACGTGATCCTCGCAGGTGATATCATGGCCAAAGTGACGGAAGCCTTTCTCAATGCGGCAACTATCCATCATATGCATTCCGCAAAGCTTCACACCCATATCCTGACCTGCTGCATGCAGGGTTTCAAAGGCATGACCGGCCATTTCGGCGGGGATGTAAATCTCCCAACCGAGTTCGCCGACGTAGGTGACGCGGTGCACACGGGCAAGGCCCATGCCCAGCTCAATCTCTTGGGCGGTGCCGAAGGGATTGACGTCATTGGAGAAATCATTCGGCGACACGGCCTGTAGCAATTTACGCGCGTTAGGGCCCATGACGGCCAAGACGCCTTCGCCCGCTGTGACATCGGTGAGCACCACGTTGTAATTGCCCCGATGGCGCAGCATCCATGTTTGATCTGCCAGACGGGTCACGGCGGGTGTCACCACCAGATAGACGGTTTCTGACAGGCGGGTGACGGTCACGTCGGCCTCGATGCCGCCCCGAGAGTTGAGGAATTGCGTGTAGACGATTTTGCCCACGGGCACCGATAGGTTGGCACCACATACATAATTCAGGAATGCCTCTGCATCAGGGCCTTCGACACGGATTTTGCCAAAGGAAGACATGTCATACATGCCAAGGTTTTCACGCACGGCGCGGTGTTCTGCGGCAGAGTTTTCAAACCAGTTCTGGCGTTTCCATGTGTATTGGTATTCGCGTTCCTGACCCTCGTTTGCGAACCAGTTGGCGCGTTCCCAGCCGCCGATTTCGCCCATAACCGCGCCTTGCTCCAGCAGGTGATGGTGGAAGGGTGTGCGGCGCACGCCGCGCGCGGTGGCCTTTTGGCGGTAGGGGAAGTGATCGGCGTAAAGCAAGCCAAGGGTCTCTTTTGAGCGCTCAAAGAGATAGGTTTTATTGCCCTGAAACGGATGCATACGAGAGATATCAACATCGCCCAGGTCAAAGGGTTTTTCGCCCTCATCCATCCATTGCGCCAGCGCCATGCCAGCGCCGCCAGCGGATTGAATACCGATGGAGTTAAAGCCAGCCGCGACCCAGACGTTATCCATCTCTGGGGCGAGGCCAAGGTGGTAGGCGTCGTCAGGCGTAAAGGATTCAGGACCGTTAAAGAAGGTGTGAATGCCTGCCTCTGCCAAGAGGGGCATGCGGTTGCAGGCGGCCTCTAGTATCGGTTCAAAGTGGTCGAAATCCTCTGGCAATTGATCGAATTCGAAATTGTCAGGGATGCCGTCCATCGCCCATGGTTTTGAGTTGGGTTCAAAGGCGCCAAGCAGGATTTTACCTGCGTCTTCTTTATAGTACGCGCATTCATCAGGCACGCGCAGCACGGGCATTTGGGTCAGAGACGGGATATTTTCGGTGACGATATAGAAGTGTTCGCAGGCGTGCAGGGGCACGTTGACGCCCGCCATGCGGCCCACCTCATGGCCCCACATGCCCGCACAGTTCACCACCATATCGGCCTGAATGTGGCCCTGTTCGGTGCCGTCATCAGAGACCCAATCCACGCCAGTGACGCGGCGGCCATTTTTGGCAATTGCGGTCACTTTGGTGCGTTCTTTGACGATGGCACCGCCTTGGCGGGCACCTTTGGCCAATGCCAGCGCGATGTTGGCGGGATCGGCTTGTCCGTCGGTGGGCAGCCAGACGCCACCTTTGACGCCATCAAGGTTGATATGCTCGTAGCGCTCTTTTACCTCGGTGGGGGACAGTTCCTCAACCGGGACACCAAAGGCGCGGGCCATGGCGGCGCTGCGGTAGAGTTCCTCAAGGCGCTCATCGGTGAGAGCGGCGGAGACAGAACCCACCTGACGCATGCCAGTGGCCACGCCGGTTTCGGCCTCAAGGCCCATATATAGTTCAGCTGAGTAGCGGGCGAGTTTGGTCATGTTGGAGCTGGCGCGCAATTGGCCAATGAGACCTGCGGCGTGCCACGTGGTGCCGGATGTCAGTTGTTTGCGTTCCAGCAGAACCACGTCTTGCCAGCCTAGTTTTGTGAGGTGATAGGCCACTGAGCAGCCAATAACACCACCGCCGATAATGACCACGCGGGCCTTGGAAGGAAGGTCAGCCATTTGTTCGATTCTCGCCATGTCAGGGGTTAAAATTCGCTATTTGAGGGCAAAGTGGCACGGGTAGGCGACAAAAAATATCGCAAAAACGCCAAAAATAGGGAGGAAAGCAACGCTGATGAATATGGCGTGGGGGAGGATCAGGTTGTTTCAGGGGCCGAGTTGGGGGCCGAATTGGAGGGGGCATCGGGGCCTTGACGGCGTTGGCGGCGCATGACGGCGGGGGTGATTTTGTAAAAGCTTTTGTAGAGGCCGGAAAAGCCGCTGGAAAAACCGCAGGCCATGCCGATTTCGCGCACGGAGAGGGAGGTATTGAGGAGCAGGTTATTGGCCTTGGCGAGGCGCAATTCGCGGTAATAGGTATTGGGGGTGGTGTTCAAATGGGCGCGGAATTTTCGCTCAAGCGAGCGGTTGGAGATGCCGATGGAGGCGACAATGGTTTGGATCGGCAGGGGTTCTTCGATGTTGGCCTGCATGAGGTCGAGGCATTTGTCGAGTTCGCGGTCGCCAGTGGCGGTGGATTTCAGCCCGCTGAACGGTTGCAAGGAGGCAAAGTCGCGGATTTTCTCGTGCAGGAAGATGTCGGCGACGGTCATTGTAGCGGCGGCGGAGATGTGTTGACCCACCACGGAAAGGGCGATGTCGATGGTGGCCCCCATGCCCGCACAGGTCACAACCGAGCCATGTTGTGTGGCGATGGTATTGCGCGCGTCAAACACGCCGGTACGTTCGCGCAAGAGGGCGGAGTTTTCCCAATGGGTGGTATGGGCCAGTTCGGCGTTGGGGTGCTCGGCGATATAGCGGCTTGCGGCCTCGGCGAGCAGGAACACGCGGGCATTGCGGTAGGTATAGGCGTTGATCACGCTGGACAGCGACAGGGCGGGTGCGTCGGGGTTTGAATTACCGATGACAAAGGCATAGTCAGCAGTTGGGCGATCCACGTAGGGGTCGGTATTCACAAACGCGCGGCAGCGGCTTTCGATGGGGCCACCATGGGCGGAGCAATAGCCCCAGGTGAACACAGGTTGCGCGCTAACGCGGTTGGCGATGCGGATCACATCCACGATGGCCGCCACCTCGATCAACACAAAACCGTCAGATACCAGAATATCGACGTGCCATGGTGTTTCACGCAATGTGGCGGGGGTGCGGGTCATTTGATATGGTGCCCGTCAGCTATCAAACGGCGGGCAAGTTCGGCTATGTGGTCGGGACCAACCTCGCAGCAGCCGCCAACGATTGTGGCACCTTGAGCGATCCAGTGCATGGCGAAATCGGCATAGGCAGCAGGATCAAGATCAACGCGCGCCTCTAGGGCATCCACGGTCGGGCTATCCTCAAGAAAACCGGCGGAGATGCGGGTGAACCCATTGGCATAGGCACCAAAGGGAATGCCAAAGCCCTGAAATATATCGAGCGTGGCGGCGATTGCCTCGGGGCGGGAACAATTGACCAATAGCGCAGCGGGCGCATAGCTATCAAGGATCGCTGCAAGATCAGAGACAGGTTCGCCAGAGCGCAGGCGCGTGCCATCATCGTCCATCACACTGATCGCGAGCCAAACCGGTTTGGCCGCGTGTTGTGTGCCCAGCAAGGCCCCCTCAGCCTGTTCCACAGAGGAGGCAGTTTCGATCAACAAGAGATCAACGCGGTCCTGCATAAGCGTCACAAGTTCGGCGTAATGGGCCGCGGCCTCAACCGGGGGTGGGCAAATATCAGGACGGTAGGAGGCGGCAAGCGGGCCAAGCGCCCCTGCGATGCGGCCCGTGCCGTGAGCAGCGCGCGCCACCTCTGCCTCGTGTAGGGCGGTGTCGATCAGCGAATTAAACTGATCCTCAAGCCCAGCGCCCTGAAGGCGATCGCGGTGCACAGCATAGGTATTGGTGGTGGCAATTGTGGCCCCAGCGTTAAAGTAGTCAGCATGCACCGCGCGCACATATTCAGGGTGATCCAACATGACCGAGGTTGACCAAAGCGGCGTCGGGCGGGTGCCAGCACGCTTCACAAGCTCCTGTCCGATGGAGCCATCTAACAAAGTAATTCGGCTCATGTTTGCTCCTGTGGGGGGATCAATACAAGCTTACCGGGGAATGCCTTGGACATAAAATCCTCCTGCGCTTGTGCGATATGTGACAGCGGATAGGTTTGCGAGATCAGCGGGCGGATATCCCCCGCATTCATCAGGTCAACCAACCGCGCGAATACGGCCAATGGTTGATATGTGCAGCCGTGAATCGTGATATCCGGCAAATAGATTTCGCGCAAGTCTGCCTGCACCAATGGGCCAGCGATGGCCCCTGACACGGCATATTGCCCGCCGGGCACCAGCGCGCGGATCAGGTGCGGCCAGAGGGGGCCACCCACAACGTCAATCACCACATCATATGCCGCCTTGGCTGGTTCTGCATCCCGTAGCACGATATCGCTGGCACCGGCGGCGCGCACCACCTTGGCCTTGGCCTGCGATGTGACACCGGTGACATGTGCACCGCGTAGCCGCGCCAGTTGGACAGCGGCCAGACCGACACCGCCTGAGGCCCCCGTCACCAAGACGCGCTGACCGGCACGCACCCCTGCCCGCGTCAGCAGGTTTTCAGCGGTGCCAAAGGCGCAGGGAATGGCCGCTATTTCAACGTCACTAAGCGGAGAGGCCGTGACATCATAGACATCTGCCGCCTCAACCAGACAATATTGCGCAAAGGCCCCGTCTGTTTCTGAGCCAAGGGCAATATAGGCTGTGGGAGCGTTGGACGTTGGACGTGGCAGATTAATAGGGCCGGTGATGCGCGCGCCAAGTGGCAGGGCCACATCTGCGCCTTTTGCAACAATGCGGCCACATAGATCGCCCCCCTGAATGCGCGGAAAGGCCAAGGCCCCGGCGTGGCCTCCGGCGGCGACCTTTTGGGTGACATCAGCCGTGGCCCCTGTCACATCCGAGGAGTACCAGCCAATGCGGGTATTGATATCGGTATTGTTCACCCCTGCCGCAAGCACCTGCACCAAGATCTGCCCTTTGCCCGGTGTGGGGACGGGAATGTCGTCTCGCCAGATCAGGGCCTCGGGTCCGCCGTGGTGTGTCAGGTGAATCGCCGACATGGTTTTGGGAATCATAGTGCATTCCTTATTGAGGCGGAGTGGGGTGTAGGCGTCTTGCTGTCGTGTTTGGTGAGATGGCCCCGGAGTATTCTCGGGGCCATCTTGGGTTATTTGGGGTTAGGCACGCAGGCGTTCGTTTGCGGCATCCCACAGGGGTTCGTCTTTTTGAACCACGGCGCGGCATTTCTTGCCGTAGATTTCCACCTCAAGCTCTGTTCCCGGCACGGCGAGATCAGCGCGCACCATGCCCAGCGCAACAGAGGCGTTGATGCGGTAGCCCCAGTCACCCGAGGTGGTTTCACCAACGATTTTCCCATCATGCCAGATGCAAGACATATAGGGGGCGTCGGCGTCGCCTGCCTCGACGATAAGGGTGATAAAGGATTTCTTGACGCCTTGTTGCAATTCGTTTTGCAGGGCAGCCTTGCCGCGGAAATCCTGTGGTTTATCGAGTTTGACAAAGCGGCCAAGGCCCCCTTCGAGGAGGGAGTAATCGGCGTTAAGGTCGCCTTTCCATGTGCGGTAGCCTTTTTCGATGCGCAGAGAATTCAGCGCATACATGCCAAAGGGTTTTGCGCCTGCGGCCAGAATGGCAGCATGGATGGCAGGTTGGTCTGCGTTGGCGCAATGCACCTCCCAGCCCAGTTCTCCCGCAAAGGAAACCCGTGCAAGAAACGCTGGTTTGCCTGCAACTGTGGCCTTTTGGTGGGCAAGCCAGCCAAGGGTCAGATCGGCATCAGACAGGCCTGCGAACAGCTCGCGTGATTTGGGGCCGGTGACGATCATGGTGCCAAATTCGGTGGTGTGATCAGTCAGGGAAAGACCCGGTGCAAGATTCATCGCCAGCAGGTCACGGTCATGCCATTGCGCAGAGCCTGCGGTGATCATGGTGAAGTGATCCTCATCGTGGCGCATGCAGGACATTTCCGTCAGGATGCGACCGCGATCATCGGAGAAATACACAAGGTTCATGCGGCCGATTTTTGGCAAGCCACCCGTGACCATGCCGCGCAGCCATTCGGCGGCACCCTCGCCTGTTAGGTTAAAGCGGGAGAAACCGGGCAGATCGAGAACACCGACGCCATCGCGCACGGCTTCGCATTCCTCTTTGATGCGCTGCTGCCATGGGCCTGAGCGGCCCCACGTGTGCGTTGCCTCAAGTGAGGTATCATCGCCGGGTTGTGCGAACCAATTTGCACGCTCCCAGCCGTTATATGCCCCCATAACGCCGCCAAGCTGTTTGATTTCAGCGTGGATTGGCGAGAGTTTTTGGTCACGCCCTGCTGGCCATTCATGGAAGGGGAAGTGCATGGCGTATTCGTTGCCGTAGACTTCCTTACCTTTGGCAACACAGTAATCGTGGTTGGTGTAATCGGTATAGCGGCGCGGGTCACACGACCACATATCCCATTCGGTGTGGCCATCAATGATCCATTCAGCCAAACATTTACCAGCGCCGCCGCCTTGGGCGATACCAAAGGTAAAGACACATGCCTCAAACGCGTTTTTCACGCCGGGCATGGGGCCAATCAGGGGCAGGCCATCGGGGGCGTAGGGAATGGGGCCGTTGATCATGCTGCTGACACCAGCGGAGCCCATCAGGGGCACGCGCTCCATCGCGTCGGTCACGATATCCTCGATCCGGTCGAGATCGTTTTGCCACAACTGAAAGCTGAAATCATCGGGCATTGGATCGGCGTCGGTTTCCCATTCGGCGCGGCAGTTTGGCTCGTAGGGGCCAAGGTTATAGCCGTGCTTTTCCTGACGCAGGTAATAGGAGATATCCACATCGCGGATGAGGGGCAGTTTTTTGCCACCATTTGCCTTGGACCATGCTTCGATCTCGGGGATTTGTTCGGTGAGCAGGTACTGGTGGCTCATCACCATCATCGGCACGGTACGCCCGCCGTAGGGCTTGAACCATTCGCCAATGCGCTGGGCGTAATATCCGGCGGCATTAACCACGTAATCACAGGCGATATCGCCTTTTTCGGTGTGCACGGTCCATGTGCCATCATCGTGCTGTGTCACGCCTGTTGCGGGCGTAAAGCGCAGGATTTTCTGACCCATGTCGCGCGCGCCTTTTGCCAAGGCTTGGGTAACTTGCGCCGGGTCAATGTCACCGTCATGCGGATCATAGAGCGCGCCGGCAAGGTCGTGGGTTTCAATGAAGGGATAGCGTTCTTTGGTTTCTTCGGGGGTTAGGATTTCAATATCCATGCCCTGATAGCGCCCCATGGAGGCCGCGCGCTCAAACTCCTGCATGCGGGTGTCGGAGTGGGCCAAACGCAAGCTACCTGTTTGGTGGTAGTTCATCGGGTAGTCGACCTCTTCTCCCAAGCGGGAGTACAGCTCTGTTGAATAGCGCTGCATGTTCATGATCGACCAGCTGGTCGAGAAGGTCGGGACGTTGCCCGCCGCATGCCATGTGGAGCCTGCTGTCAGCTCGTTCTTTTCGAGCAGGACGCAGTCGGTCCAGCCGCGTTTACCGAGGTGATACAGAACGGATGCGCCGACAACGCCGCCACCGATGATGACCACGCGGGCCTTGTTTGGAAAATCAGACATATGTGTGTTCCTTAGTCGTAGTGTTCAAATTGCGGAGCAGCGCAGGCGATGTCGTAGTGATCGCCCTTGTCTGCAAGAAAGATGTGTTTCGTGGTTTTCAGCCCATTAGTGCTGTGCAGTGTGCCTGTGCCGATGGCGGTACGGTTTTCGCCCGTGACCTCAAAGAACAGGCTGGAGCCGCATTCGGTGCAAAAACCACGGCGGGCGTTTTCTGAGGAGGGATACCATTTTAGCCCCGCACCGTTGGAACCGGCATCATTGGTCAGGGTCAGTTGATCGGCTGGCACCGAGGTAGAAGCCCAAGCGTGGCCGCTGGTACGTTGGCATTGGCCGCAATGGCAGATGGTGACGTCGCGCAGGGGGCCTTGCACCGAATAGGTGACCGCGCCGCATTCGCAAGATCCAGTAATAGACATGATCGCCCCTATGGTTTTTGCGGAACTGAATCCGCGATATCGTAGTAGTCACCTTTGTCAGCGACAAAGATGTGTTTGCTAAGCGTTAGCCCGGTTGCACCCTCAAGCGAGCCGAGGGAAAAACTGATTGTATCCTCGGCATTGGCTTTCCAGAACAGGAAGGAGGCGCAGCGTGGACAACTGCCGCGTTTGGCGGTTTTGCTGGAGGCGAACCACTGAACAGCCCCCGAGATTGCCAGAGCATCCTGATGCACATAGGCCGAGGACCAGATGCCACCGGATTGTTTGCGGCATTGGCCGCAATGGCACATGGAAACCCCCTGCGGGGAGGCCGCGGTTTCATAGGTGATATCACCGCAAAGGCAGGATCCTTTAAGCACTTTCATCCCCCTTAAATTCGTCAAATTGCGGTAAGCCATCGCAGATTTTGTAATAGTCGCCTTTGTCAGCGACAAAGACATGGGCCTTGGTTTGCAGCTGCGTATCGCCGTCTATTGCCCCGGCGGCGACCACTGTGCGGTCTTCGCCCTGTGGCACCCAGAACAGGCTGGAGCCGCAAGTGCCGCAAAAGCCGCGTTTGGTGGTGGGGCTGGATTGAAACCAGCGCAAGCCGTCGTCGCATGTCAATTTTAGCGCAGTGTTAGGCACAGAGGTTGCCGCCCAAAAATGCCCCGACGTTTTGCGGCATTGCTGGCAGTGGCATGCGTAAATCGGCCGCAAAGGTGCGGCTAGATCGAATGTGACGGCATGGCAAAGGCACGATCCTTGGTACATAGGTTGCTCTTTCAATACGCAGGCTTAATAGACGGGCGGCGCGATGACCCAGATCGCAACTGCGGGGACATCATAGGGATTGGACCAGCGGTAAAGCTCTCCTCGGATGCGGAAACTATCGCCGGGGCCGACGGTGAACTGGCGCTCGCCGATTTGCAGATCAAGCTGGCCCGAGATGATATAGCCTACCTCTTGGGTGGGGCGGTCAGCGGGGATTTGCATTTTCGAGCGCGGCTGAAAGGTGGAGTGCACCATTTCAAAATCATCGGTCAGATCGGGGGAAAGCAGTTCTTCGATCAGGCCCTCGTCACCGGAGCCCATGGGGCGGCGCGCGCCTTTGCGCACAACATATCCCTGTTCTTCGGCAGGCGCGCTGCGATGGCCAAAGAGCATCGACATAGGCACATCAAGGCATTTGGCAATGGCACGCAGATCGGAAATGGAGGGTTCGGATTTGTCACGCTCTACCTGACTGAGCCAGCCTACGGAGCGGCCAAGCTGATCGGAGAGCTCTGCCAGAGTGAGGCCGCGGGCCTTGCGTAAAGCGCGCAAATCAAGCCCGAGTGTGGTGGAGGTGGCAGGCATCTCATGGATCATTTGGGCGGTTTCCGGTGGGCTTGGGTTGGATTGGACTGGGTAGGATCGAGGTCTTATGGGCGACTCAAGGCGTGAAATTTTGATCCGCAATTTCACGGTGGCCTAAATTCGTGAAATTTCAAAGCGTTTTTTCACGTGTGGGGAAAATTTTTTGAAGGCACAGAAACGCGGCGGCCGTTTGAAGGCCGAGGTGATGGGGGCATTTGCAGGCTGAAAGCAGCAGCGAATGTGGGCGCGTTAGAGCGCGTGCTGGAAGGTCGCCGTCAGGATCAAGGCAAGTTGAGTGGCATCGGTTTGAGTGAAAGCATCCGGTTGGTTGCTGTCTATGTCAAAGACCCCAAGCAGCCTGCCCTGCCCGTTTATCACAGGCAGAACCAGTTCGGAACGGGTGGAGGACGCGCAGGCGATATGGCCGGGGAAGGCATCGACATCCGCCACGAGCTGTGTCGTGCGGGTGCGCGCCGCAGCACCGCAAACGCCGCGTGAGAATGGGATAGAGAGGCAGCCATGGCCGCCTTGGTAGGGGCCGATTTTCATCAGTTCGGGCGCTGTCACCCGGTAGAACCCTGTCCAATCAAAACGCGCATCACTGTTGTGCACCTCGCATGTCACGGTCGCCATGAGGGCGACGGTATCGGTTTCGCCCTCTGTTAGCGAAGCAATGGTTTGGGCGAGTGTTGAGTAACTGAGCGGCATGTGATGTCCGGTTTGGCAGGGTGTTATAGGGGCGGAGTTGTTAGGGGGCTGTCTGCCCCCAACGTCGAACGCCAGAGGCGCTCAACGTCTCCCCCGAGGATATTTATGCCCAAGAGAAGCGAGGGGGCGGGGATTTTGGTGTGTCGGCGGTTTAGGGGCGTTCGATCGCGATGGCTGTGCCTTCGCCACCACCGATGCAGATCGCAGCGATGCCACGTTTCAGGCCGCGTTTTTCGAGTGCGTTAAGCAGGGTGACCATGATGCGTGCGCCTGAGGCCCCGATCGGGTGGCCAAGGGCGCAGGCACCGCCGTTTACGTTCACGATATCGCGCGACAGGCCCATTTCGTGCATAAAGGCCATGGGCACAACTGCGAAGGCTTCGTTTACTTCCCATAGGTCGACGTCCTCGACCTGCCAACCGATTTGGGCGAGCAGTTTTTGGGCTGCCGGAACCGGTGCAGTGGTGAAAAGGCCGGGGGCCTGAGCGTGGCTGGCATGGCCAAGGATGCGCGCGCGGATGGGGAGGTTTTGCGCCTTGGCGGTTTCCTCCGAGGCAAGCACGAGGGCGGCTGCACCATCCGAGATTGAGGAGGCGTTGGCGGCTGTGACTGTGCCCTCTTTGCGGAAGGCAGGTTTCAGTTGCGGAATTTTTTCGGGGCGGGCCTTGGCGGGTTGTTCATCGGCGACGAAGGTTACCTCGCCTTTGCGGGTGGACAGGCTGACCGGGGCGATTTCATCGTCAAAGGCCCCTGATTTCTGGGCATCGAGCGCGTTGGAAAGTGAGGTCAACGCATAGTCGTCCTGCGCCTCGCGGGTAAATTGAAAGGATTCGGCGCAATCTTCGGCGAAGGTGCCCATGAGGCGGCCTTTGTCGTAGGCGTCCTCTAGCCCGTCCAGAAACATGTGATCCTGTGCCTGATTGTGGCCGATGCGTGCGCCGTTACGCATGCTGGGCAATAGGTAGGGGGCGTTGCTCATGCTTTCCATGCCGCCGACGATCATCGTATCGGTTTGGCCCAGTGCGATTTGGTCAAAGCCTATCATCGCGGCCTTCATCCCGGAGCCGCACATTTTGTTCAGCGTGGTGGCGGGCACCTCTTCGCCCAAGCCCCCGGCGAATCCGGCCTGACGCGCGGGTGCCTGGCCTTGACCGGCAGGTAAAACGCATCCCATCAGAACCTCTTGAACGGTATCAACTCCGGCACCGGCCAAAGCCGCACGAATAGCAGCACCACCGAGTGTTGCCGCAGGCACACCATCAAATATTCCCTGAAATCCGCCCATCGGGGTGCGTGCTGCACCAGAAATTACCACGTTTTTCATGTTGCGTTCCTTTTGCTTTGGCCTGACCGCTGATCGCACCCAATTATTTCATAGATGTGTCAAACTAAATTGATTTTTCCCCCGCTGCATACCGAATGGTAACACTTGAGGTCTAGGGTGACGTCACGAACTTTGTTGACGGAGCGACGCGAATGAACCTATCGAGCAAGCCGGAAGGTGAGGCCCTAGTGGTCACAGTAAACGAAAGCCGCATTGATGCATCTGTGGCGATTCAATTCAAGGATCGCATGCGCGAAGAGACCGAAGGCGGTAGCGCGCATATCATTTTGGACCTTGAGCAGGTGGATTTTATCGACTCAAGCGGGCTTGGCGCAATCGTTGCCGCCATGAAGCAACTGGGCAAGGAAAAGAAATTGGACCTGTCCGGCCTGACCACCAACGTAGATAAAGTGTTCCGCCTGACGCGGATGGACACGGTATTTAAAATTCATCCTTCGTTGGAGGACGCCCTATCGCGTTGAGCCTGAAACGAAAACCAGACATTCGGACATTGCCCATGGTTTCTGTAACCGACACGGAATTTTGCCTGCAATTTAGCGGATCGCCGGAAAACGTGCGATTTGCGCTGATCGAGATATGTGCGCAACTGCGCACGATCGGGGTGCCCGATGACGCAGTTGGCACTGCGGAATTAGTGGTGGGAGAAGTGTTAAACAACATCGTGGAGCACGCGATGGCCGACCAGCCCGATGGTCTGATAGATGTCGCCTGTACAGATGGGCGCGACGGGCAATTGTTTACCATCATCGACGACGGGATTGAAATGCCTGGCGGGAAATTGCCAGCAGGTATCCCCCCGGAAGTGGACACCGAATTGGAAGATTTACCCGAAGGGGGCTGGGGCTGGTCGTTGGTGCACACATTGACGCGCGATATCGCCTATCAAAGGGTAGAAGAGCGCAACTGTGTAAAATTCTTGTTGCCAAAGGTGGCATAGGGATTGTCGGTGCCGCCTGACACGGGTGCGGCACGATTGCATTTCCCAAATTGCGTTCTAAGGTCTCTCCTAAAACCAGAGGCAATTATATGCGCGATTTTCACCTTCCCGGACGTTCTGCTGTTTTCTCAGGCAATGGGATGTGCGCAACATCACATCCTTTGGCAGCACAGGCGGCAACAGACATCCTGAAACGGGGCGGCAATGCGATGGATGCCGCCATCGCAGGGGCGGTATTGCTGGGGGTTTGTGAACCGGCGATGACCGGAATTGGCGGTGATTGTTTTGTGCTTTACTCCCCCGCTGGATCAAATGACATCCATGCGGTGAATGGGTCAGGACGTGCGCCTGCGGCTGCAGTAGCTGATGATTTACGCGCAGGCGGGCATAAAACTGTTGCGATAAATGGCCCCGAGGCCGTGACAATGCCCGGCGCAATTGATGCGTTTTGCACCCTATCTGAGCAAGTGGGGCACCTAGGGCTGGATGCGATTTTGGCCCCGGCAATCCACTATGCAGAGGCGGGCGTTCCCATTGCACCAAGGGTGCATTTCGACTGGGTCAATCAGCAAAACACGTTGCAGGAAGCGGCGCGCGCACATTATTTGAACGCCGGTAAAGTACCCGCGGTTGGAGAGCTGTTTCGTACGCCCGGACAAGCCGAGGTTTTAAAACATATCGCCAAAGTGGGCCGTGACGGGTTTTACAAAGGGGAGGTCGCCGAGGACATGCTGAGCGCCCTTACCGCGTTGGGGGGCGTGCATACAGCCGCCGATTTTGACGCCGTTCGGTGTGAGGAAACCACCCCTGTCAGCGGCACTTACAAGGCGACAGAATTGTTTGAGCACCCGCCAAATGGTCAGGGCGCGACAGCGATTTTACTGTTAAACATTCTATCACATTTCGATCTGGGTGCATTGGATCCATTGGGCGCGCGACGTATTCACATCGAGGCAGAGGCGGCGAAACTGGCCTATGACACCCGCAACCGCGTGATTGCCGACCCCGATTCGACAACCCGACTGCAACACATGTTGGCCCCTGAAACGGCCACATTATTGGCCAGTTTGATCAGGACAGATCGCGCGATTGACAGCCCCAATCTGATCAGCGAGGCCGTGCATAAAGATACGGTTTATATCACCGTTGTGGATCGCGACCAGATGGCCGTTTCGCTGATTTATTCGATCTTTCATGGGTTTGGTTCTGGCATCGCATCGCCGAAATTTGGCATCTTGATGCAGAATCGCGGCGCGGGGTTTAACCTGCACGCGGGCCACGCAAATGAATACGCGGGCAACAAACGCCCCATGCACACAATCATCCCCGGAATGCTGCGTGAAAACGGCCGTGTGAGCATGCCGTTCGGTGTTATGGGTGGCCAATATCAACCTAACGGGCACGCGCGGTTCATCACCAACATGATTGATTTCGACATGGATCCGCAGGCCGCCATCGACGCGCCGCGTTCATTCGCGGATGCTGGGAAATTGAAAATCGAGCGGGGGCATGATGCCTCTGTGCTGGCGGAATTGGCCGAATTGGGCCACGATATCTGCATAGCCGACGCCCCTCTTGGCGGTGCTCAGGCCATTAAAATTCATGAAAGCGGCGTTCTGGAAGGTGCATCAGACCCGCGCAAAGACGGCTGCGCCATAGGATATTGAAATGAGCATCACCCCCATCAAGACATTGGTATCAAACGCTAAAAGTGAAATTACCACGCTCTCGTGCGAGGAGTGCGAGGCCCGTGTTGCCGCGGGAACCGCTCTTTTGGTAGATATTCGCGACCCCCGCGAATTGTCCCGTGACGGCAGCATCAAGGATGCATTTCACGCCCCGCGCGGCATGCTGGAATTCTGGATTGATCCATCCAGCCCCTACCACAAACCAGAATTGACCACCGACAAGACGCTGGTATTTTTCTGTGCCAGCGCATGGCGTTCGGCATTATCGGTCAAAACATTGCAGGATATGGGTGTCGAAAATATCGCAGAAATGGACGGCGGGTTTGGTGCTTGGAAAAAATCAGGACGCGACGTTGAAATCAACGACTAAGCAACATTGGACCGCGGGACGTTTCGGGACTCTCTCGAAACGTCTTAGTTCATCTGAAACTGAAGCGGGTACTGGCCATCCTCAAACGGACCAAACAGATCGGGGATATCGGGATGATCCACAGGCTCGCCCGAATAATCGGCGATCAGGTTCTGCTCTGACACATAGGCCACATAATAGCTTTGGTCATTTTCAGCGAGAAGGTGGTAAAACGGCTGCGCCTTTGGCGGGCGGCTGTCCTCGGGAATCGCGTCATACCAATCATCGGTATTTGAAAACTCGGGGTCCACGTCAAATACCACCCCTCGAAAAGGGTGCTTGCGGTGCCGGACAATCTGTCCCAAATGATATTTTGCGCGCTTTTTCAACATAACATGATGCCCCTATCCACCCACAATACCCTTTTCAATAGGCATTTGTCCATTTTTAGCCACGTCTTTTAAGGAAACAGTCTGTGAACCTTGCAGTAACAGTCATTCAGATCGTTGCCCCGGTATTTTTGCTCGGGGCCATTGGATTTGGTTGGGTCCGCATGGGGTTTGAATACCATGTGGATTTTGTCACGCGGCTGGGTATCAACCTTGCTGTTCCGGCCTTGGTGTTCACCGCTTTGATGAAAAGCCCGGTTGACCCGCAGGCATTGGGCGCACTGACGCTAGCCGCCATCGTGGCGCATGTGGCGATTGGATTGTTGCTTGCGATCGGGCTATGGTTTGCGGGCCTGTCACTTAGAACATTTCTGGCGCCTATGACCTTTGGAAACACTGGAAACCTGGGTCTGCCGCTGGCCTTGCTATCCTTTGGTCAGGCAGGGCTGGGATACGGGGTGGTGATCCTTGCGGTGACGTCAATTCTGTCGTTTTCGATCGGGGTGTGGGTGGTGGCGGGCGGTGGTTCCTTGCGCAAAATCCTGACCCAACCCTTGGTGATCGCGACGATATTAGGGGCGGTGTTTCTATCACAAGGCTGGCAAACACCCCAAGTATTGACCAACGCGCTAGAATTGTTGGGGCAAATGGCGATACCGTTAATGTTGATCACCTTGGGGGTGGCGGTTGCACGCATCACGCCAGCACACGTCATGCAGGCCGTGGGTCTATCGCTGGTCAAACTTGCGGTCTGTGCCACTGTCGGATTTGGCGTCGCGCAGATCTTTGCGCTGGAGCATGCGGCTTATGGCGTCTTGGTGCTGCAAATGTGCACCCCGGTCGGGGTGTCGTCATATCTGTTGGCCGAAAAATTCAGCGCGGATGGCGATACAGTTGCCGGGCTGGTGGTGGTGTCCACACTGATGTCGGTGATTTCACTGCCCATTTTGTTGGCGATTGTGTTGTAGGCGGCGGGCAAAACAAAAATCCGCCCGCTCAACACATTTTATTCATTTCACAGGACGGCATTTTAGGGTAAAATACCCCAAAATAATAAAGATATAAGCGAGAGGCAGATGAGCAGATTCTTTCGCGCCTTGGTGATATTGCTATTGGTGGCCTCCTGTGGAGGGGGCCGGTATTCAGCGCCGCGCAATCTAGATAATGCGTGTTCAATCATCAAGCAGCGCCCAAATTACCTAAAGGCTTTTCGTGTCGCGGAACGTCGCTGGGGCGTGCCAGTACACGTGCAAATGGCAACGATCTATCAAGAAAGCAAATTCATCGGCAACGCCCGGCCGCCCTATAAATATGCGCTGGGGATTTTGCCAATGGGCCGCCAAAGCAGTGCCTACGGGTATTCGCAGGCTCTTGATGGCACATGGAAGCAGTACCAACGCGAAACACGCAGCTATGGCGCGCGCCGCGATGACATTCGCGATGCCGCCGATTTCATGGGCTGGTACATGGATGAAACCAAGGATCGCAACGGCATTTCGCTGTATGATGCACGCAATCAATATCTGGCCTATCACGAAGGGCACACCGGGTATGCACGCGGTAGTTATCGTAATAAATCATGGCTAATGCGCGTCGCAGGCGAAGTCGATCAGCGCTCTCGCATGTATCAAAGACAGCTATCACGCTGTAGCTAGAGCGCCTCGCCTTGAATTTGAAACCAATATCCCAAGAGCGCCGGAGGCGCGGCAGGGTATTGGTTTTTCATATGCTTCAAGTTAAAGGCGAGACGCTTTAATGCCGCTAAATTCGGGATCCCTTAAGAGAGGGTGAAGGCCCTCTCTTATACAGCACACATCCTACTGGTCTTGGGGCCCCTGCTTCTCTTGGGCCTAAATATCCCGGGAGCTCACATTGCCTGCAATGTGAGTGGGCGGAGCCCCTCTTCTCTTTGCATCCGCAAAAGATCAGCGGTCGTTGCTTTTAAACTCGCTCTGGATATCAAACAGCCGGTTGTTCAATTGCGCGCCAAAGTTCATATCATCCAATTGTACATGGGTTTGTCCGCCTGACCCGTCATAGATCACCCAACCCAACAATTCGACCGGCAGGCCTTCCTCGGGTAATCCCGTGAATTTCAGCTCAATCATCCCATATTCGGGGTTTTCTGGGTCTTGGGCACGGACCAAGGTTGCGGTTCCCGCCTCATCCTCTTCATGTCCGACAACCATATTGGCCGCCTCCAAATCAATGTTGGGCAACAGGATCAATGACAGTGGCGTGCGTTTCAGCGGATAGGTTTCAGGCGGCTGATTGGATTTGCGGTCAAAAATCGCAACCGCACCGCCACTGGCCAAAACCAGTGCCTCGGCTGGGGGATCATATTCAAACCGCATTTTGCCCGGACGTTTGATCAACACCTCACCCGTGGAAACCGACCCGTCATCATTGATCTGTTCAAACCGAGCTTGGGCGGTGGTGATGCCATTCAGAAACCCCGAAATATCGGGAAGTGACAGTTTCTCTGCGGCAACTGGCGCGGCCAGTGTCAGGCAAAGGGCGGCGGCCAGATTTGGCCTCATAAATTTACGCAAAATCATCATGCCCTATATTTAAGGGGCAGCCATCACGAATGACAGCCACCCCACGAGGTATTTACCAAAGCCCATGGCGGATCGGCTAACTCTTGCCAATCAACGGGGCTTATGAGTCGTTTACTGTTGTTCCGGCACCAAAATTTCGCGTTTCCCAACGTGGTTGGCAGAGCTAACGAGGTGTTCATCCTCCATCTGCTCAACCAGACGTGCGGCCTTGTTATAGCCAATCGCCAGTTTGCGCTGAATGTAGCTGGTGGAACATTTACGGTCTTTGATCACAATCGCGACGGCCTGATCATAAAGAGCATCCTCACCTGTGGTGTTGCCACCAAGGCCAAGAACCGCGTCGATATTGTCGGCGGCAGCGCCATCCTCGGGGCCATCAACGACGCCACTCATGTACGAGGGAGGGCCATAGCTTTTGAGGTGATTGACGATTTCCTCGACCTCTTCGTCACTGACAAAGGGGCCGTGGCAACGGATAATTTTGGACCCGCCCGCCATATAAAGCATATCCCCCATGCCCAGCAATTGTTCGGCACCCATTTCACCAAGAATGGTGCGGCTGTCGATTTTGCTGGTCACCTGAAACGAAATCCGGGTGGGGAAGTTTGCCTTGATCGTGCCGGTGATCACATCAACCGAGGGGCGTTGTGTGGCCATAATCAGGTGAATACCCGAGGCACGTGCCATTTGCGCGAGGCGCTGAATGCAAGCCTCGATCTCTTTGCCTGCGACCATCATCAGGTCGGCCATTTCGTCAACGACCACGACGATATAGGGCATTTTTTCGGGCATGATCTCTTCGGTTTCGAACACCGGTTCGCCCGTGTCATCATCAAATCCGGTTTGCACCGTGCGGCTAAAGGTTTCACCTTTGCTCAGCGCATCCTCGACGCGACCATTATAGCCGTCGATGTTACGCACGCCCATTTTGGACATCTTGCGATAGCGCTCTTCCATCTCGCCGACGGTCCATTTCAGGGCGACAACAGCCTTTTTCGGATCGGTCACAACGGGCGACAATAGATGCGGGATGCCGTCATAAACGGAGAGTTCCAGCATTTTCGGGTCAATCATGATCAGGCGGCATTCGTCTGGTGTCAGCTTGTACAGCAGGCTGAGGATCATGGTGTTGATCGCCACAGATTTACCCGAACCCGTGGTCCCTGCAATCAAGAGGTGGGGCATTTTTGCGAGGTTGGCAACGATCGGATCACCGCCGATATCCTTGCCCAGCGCCAAAGGTAATTTCTGATTACCGTCGCCAAAGTCACGCGCGGAAAGTATCTCGCGCAGCACCACTTTTTCGCGATTCTCATTGGGCAGCTCGATACCGATCACGCTGCGACCGGGAACGGTAGAAACACGTGCGGACAGGGCCGACATAGAGCGCGCGATATCGTCAGCCAGACCAATAACACGGCTAGCCTTGAGGCCCGGAGCAGGCTCAAGTTCGTACATTGTGACCACGGGACCCGGGCGCACGGCGACGATTTCGCCTTTGACGCCATAGTCATCCAGCACAGCCTCTAGCATGCGGGCGTTCTCTTCGAGCGCATCATCGCTAAGGTGGTGACGTTGGATATCCAGTGGATTAGCCAGCAGGTTTAGCGGTGGCAATTCATACTCAACGCTGCTTTCTTCAAAGGCCAAAGAGGGCTGTGCCTCTGCCTTGGCGCGGGTCGAGGGTTGGAGCGATTTACGTGCCGCGTGCTGCACAACTTTGCGTTGGGGCTGGACCGGAATGGGCATCGAGACGGGAACGGTGGCGGGCATGGGTTGCGCTGCGGGGGCGGAAATTGTGGGCGTCGCCATGTTCTGCGCGATGGATTCCTCTGCCGTGTAATCCTGTGGCTGATAGCCCTGATCATCATAGGCGTGCTGATCGTAGGATTGCGCGTTATGGGATTGTTGTGCGGCGTCGTAATCGGCCCAGACGTCCTCTTCTTGGTGCTCCTGCATCGGAGCCTCAACAAAGGCAGCATCGGCAATTGAATGCGCGGCGGTGATGGTCGGTTGTTGGGACATGATGCCAGCCCCGCCGCCGGTCAGCGGTGGTTCGGGGGGCAATTGCACGCCTTGGGGGGCAATCTCTGTGTTCAAAATCAACGGCACCGGACCACGGCCCCGCCCCTGGGTAAGAGGGGTTGCGGTTTGGCTGCGCACCAATGGGCTTTGACGGACACGGCTTTTGATCACGTCGGCGATTTTCGCCTTAATGCGGTCTTCGCCCGGCGCATCATCGTCATAATCATCTGCGTCATAGGCCGCGATGTCATTCTCGACCAATTCGGGTTCTGGCATCGCCTCGGGCCGCTTGATCAAACCGGGAACGCGGGCAAATAGACCCTGCCGTGGGGCGGGTTCTTCCTCCAGCAATTCGTCCATGTGATCATGGTGAGGGGTCTGTTGGGGGGCATATTCGGTGGTGTCATGCGCGACCGCAGCGGCCCAGCCATTTGCAGAGGCTTCCTGCACACGCTCTTGGGCGCGCGACTTGCGATCCTGTTGGCGTGCCTGCATTGATTGTGCTGCTTGTACCGCGCCAGAGGCACCGCGCCCAAGTAGATTCATCAACATTGCATAGGTCATGACGACGCTAATCAATAGAAAACGCACGATTTTTGCAAGCTCGGCATGGGTGAAACCAAAGGCAAAAGCCGCCAGTGCAGCAATCCCCAAGCCAAAGAAGAACGACACTAGTTTAAGACCAAAGACCGTGCCAACCGGTAGGATGTTCAGGATAACGCCAGAGACCATATCTCCAAAAAGGCCGCCCATGCCAAAGCTATGGGTCCAGTTCTCACTGGGCAGCAAAGTCGATGCATAGACGGCACCAAGCGCCAGAACGATCGGCGCAAAGACAACACGGCCCACAACCCGCTCAATACCCAGATGCAGTGCAAACCGCACGCCCCACGCCATAAGCAAGGCCGCAATTCCCCAGCTACCCCAGCCGATAATCATGAACATCGGAGCGGCAATAGACGCGCCAAAGTGGCCCATCCAGTTTTGCACAGGCGCATCGGTTGCGGACATCCAGCTGGGATCGCCGGGCGTATAGGACGCAATCATCGCAGCCGCCATCACGCCCAGACCAATCAGGACAAGGCCAATCAGCTCTTTGCTGCGCTTTTCAATTGCAGCCTGCATATTGCTGTCCAACAATGGATCGCGTCCACGTGCCTGAAATGCCATTTGCTTCCCTCGTCCTTATTCGTAGAGACAGCCGCGCAGGGTGATAAGCGCTGACTGTACCTCGTTTTTTGGGGCCACAAGTGCAGCCCGGATATAGTTTTTACCGGGGTTTTCCCCGTTTACGTCGCGGCTAAGGTAGGCACCGGGTAAAACCCGCACGCCAGTCTCTTGCCATAATTTCAGGGCTGCCGTTTCGCCGTCTTCAACGGGGAGCCACAAAAAGAACCCGGCCTCGGGGCTATTATAACCCGGCACAGATCCTAGGATTTTATCAGCGAGATCGAATTTCTCGGCATAAAGCGCGCGATTTTCGCTGACGTGGCTTTCTTCGGCCCAGACCGCTTGTGCAGCGCGTTGCAACGGCAGGGGCAAGGGTGCCCCGGCATAGTTACGCAATTGTTTCATCTGCGCGATGCTTTTGGGGCCACCGGCGACAAAGCCGCTGCGTAAGCCCGGCAGGTTGGATCGCTTAGACAAGGAATGGAAAATCATCACGCGCTCTGGATCGGCCCCCATGGCGCGGGCCACCTCAAGCGCCCCAACCGGGGGCTGGTCGCGATAAATCTCGCAATAGCATTCGTCGGCGAAAATCTGAAAATCATACTGTTCGGCAAGGGCAATCAAGCTGCGCCAGTAGTCGCGATCGGCAATTGCGCCCTGAGGATTGGCAGGGGAGCAGATATAGGCAATGGCGACTCGGTTTAGGATGTCAGGCGATAATGCAGTGTAATCGGGTAGAAAGCCGCCCTCTTTGGTAGCTGGCACTAGAATCGGCTCTGCTCCGACGGAAATCGCGGCTACCATATAGACCTGATAAAACGGATTTGGGGACAAGACGACGGGCTGCTGCCCATTGCGGGTTTCCGGGCAGAGCGCCATTGCGGCGTTATACAGCCCCTCACGGGTGCCATTCAACGCAAGCACCTCGGTCGCAGGATCAACGGCAATGTCATATCGGCGCGTTAGCCAATCACTGATTGATCGCAACAATTCGGGCGCACCGTCATTCGGGGGATATTGGTTAAAACCAGCGGCGTTTTCACTGATTACGTCACTAACCCATGACGGAAATTTATGCTTGGGCTCGCCAATGGTCATGTGCACGACGTCGCCACCTGGCGCATGCACGTCAAGTAAGCTCCGCAGGCGCGGAAACGCATAAGCCGGAAGGTTCGAGAACCGCTCGGGAAACATATTCATCTGCCTCAGTGTCGGGATCATTAGCGTCCCGTTTCAATGCAGGTTACTCGGGCGCGCAGGGTTCGTCCAGAAAAAGAGTGGTAATTCTGTACGTTGTGGCATTTGCGCCCGCCTGAGTATTTCCGAGCAACCCGTCCTGATACCCAGAGGGTTGGCTGACATACATGCCGGGGCAAAACGCCCGCCGCGCAGTCCAGCAACGGTGCAGCGCAATGCAGACATTGCAATCCGGCGGG
Source organism: uncultured Cognatishimia sp. (assembly GCA_964021645.1). Lineage (GTDB taxonomy): Bacteria > Pseudomonadota > Alphaproteobacteria > Rhodobacterales > Rhodobacteraceae > CANLDA01. The sequence goes on from CAXIAD010000034.1 coordinate 26,367, forward strand.
CGCGGGACGGCTCAACCCGATGAAACGGTGACCCGTCGCCTTACTTTACCCCTAGGACAACGCCATTTCTGCCGCTGCTGCCACACGCAAAATTCGCTCTTCACCAAAGGGCAGACCCAAAAAGCTGATTCCGCAGCTTGGCACGCCCGTCGGTAATGTCACCGCAGAAACATTCATCAGATTGCCAATGCGCGTGTTTCTCAAGGCCAGCAAATTCTCTTCGACATAGTAATCATGATCGCTTTGCAATCGGGCCAGATCGGGGGGCAAAATCGGTGAGGTCGGCAATAATACCGCATCATACCCCGCCACACGCGCAACCCAACGTCGCCGCAAATCAGCCAACTCTTTGCAGGCTGACACGTAATCTGGGGCCGAAAACTGCGCGCCCATGCGGAAACGCTCCAAAATCTCGGGATACATCAAATCAGGCTGCGCCTCGATCACGTCTCTCCACTGCCCATAGGCCTCAGACGTATAAAGCTGCGCGGTCAAGCTCATCGCACGGCTTACTTCTGGTGCGGTTATGCTGGTTATTCTTGCCCCCGCATCCTGCAATCGTTCCAACGCGGAAACAAAGCCCGCGCGCGGCGCATCACGCACATCGTCAAGCGCGATCGTCTCTAACACCGCGAAACGCATGCCGCGCAGGTTCGCCCCTGCCAAATCGACCGGATTGCCCCCCTCCATCACCGCAAACGACAGGGCTGCGTCCTCAACCGTGCGACACAGCGGCCCAACAGTATCAAAACTATTGCAAAGCGGCACGACACCCTGCGTTGAAAGACGACCTACCGTGGTTTTCAGCCCAATCAAATCATTCCAAGCAGCCGGAATGCGCACCGATCCTCCGGTGTCTGATCCTATCCCGATCGCGGCAAGACCAAAGGCCACAGAGGCCGCCGCCCCCGACGAAGACCCCCCGGGCACAGACCGTGGATCATTGATACAGGGCGGTGTCGCCGTCACCGGATTCAGACCAAGCCCCGAAAAGGCCAGTTCCGACATGTGGGTTTTTCCGAGACATACCAACCCCAGTGCAGTGGCATTACGCAACACTGCGGCATCCTGCCCCGGCACCCGTCCAGCCAAAAGTGCCGAGCCTGCCTCTGTCGCGGTGCCTGCGGTATCAAACAGATCTTTCCAACTAACCGGCACGCCATCCAGAGCAGATAATCGCTGCCCGGCGCGGGCGCGCTCGGCAGACGCCTCTGCCTCAGCCATCGCGCGTTCGGGCGTCACGCGTGCGTAAATCTTGCTTCCGTGGTCATGACTATCAATCGCGCCAAGAAAGGCCTGTGTTAACGCCACGGGGTCAATCGCACCCTCTGCGATGCCCCGGCCCAGATCTGCGGCACTCATTTCCAACCAATCAAACATGTCCTGCCCCCAAATACCTCTGGGATGACGCTAGCGGCGTTACGGCCCATGGACAATCCCGAAGCACCGCGCATATTGAGAGCTATGAAGTATGACTGTGATATTATCATCGCTGGTGGAGGGCTGAATGGTCCTGCTCTGGCACTTGGGCTGGCCGCCGCTGGGTTTGACGTCGCCATGATCGACAGTCGCGCCGATACTGCACGCGCGCAGAGTGATTTTGACGGGCGGGGCTATGCTTTGGCGCTGGCATCACAGCGTTTGCTACGCGCGATTGGGGTCTGGGATCAGGTCGCAACACATGCGCAACCAATGCTAGAGATCAAGGTGACGGATGGGCGCGCTGGCGAAGGGCCATCACCGTTTTTGTTACATTTTGACCACGCCGAACTCGAATCCGGGCCAATGGGCTATATGCTAGAGGATCGGTTTTTATATCGCGGATTTATGGATCAGGTCGCAATGACGCCCGAAATCACGTCGATCACCGAAGATGCCGTTGTGGGGCAAAGCGTTGATCCGGCGGGGGTGACTGTCACATTGGCATCGGGGCGCAGCCTGCGCGCGCGTCTGCTTGTGGGATGTGATGGACGTCAAAGCGGCGTTGCGCAACGCTCGGGCATTCGTCGAACTGGTTGGGGATATGGGCAGACCGCGCTGGTCTGCGCCATTGATCATGAGCTCCCGCACGAGGGTATCGCGCATCAGTTTTTCATGCCGCCCGGCCCGCTTGCCATTCTACCGCTGCCGGGTAATCGCAGCTCAATCGTCTGGAGTGAAACCGACGCAGGTGCCGCCCAAATACAGGCCTTGGATGATGCGGCCTATCTGGATGTTTTGCGCCCAAGGTTTGGTGATTTTCTGGGCGAGATTTCACTGGCAGGCAAGCGTTTTAGTTACCCGTTATCTCTGTCAGTAGCGCAACGGTTTATTGCAGATCGCGTTGCTTTGGTTGGCGATGCAGCACATGGGTTGCACCCGATTGCAGGGCAAGGCCTGAACGCCGGATTGCGCGATGTCGCGGCCCTTGTGCAGGTGCTGAAAGAGGCGCGCCAAAGGGGCGAAGACTTCGCATCCGGGCAAGTTCTTGAACGCTATGCAGAATGGCGGCAATTTGACACCAACATGCTGGTGGCGGCGACAGACCTGACCAACAAATTGTTTTCCAATGATAATCCGCTGTTGCGGTTGGGCCGTGATCTGGGAATGGGGGTTATCAACGCGATGCCCTCTCTGCGTCGAGGCCTTATGCGCGAGGCGGCCGGACTCTCCAGAGAGCTGCCCGATCTGATGCGGCCCTAGATAGCTCTGCTTAAGCCCCTGATGCAGGGTTGCACGTGTTGTACTAGGGTTCAGCGCAGCCCCACAACGGTTCAACACCCACAGGTTTAACAGCGCGGCGGGCATGCGACATTGCCTCTTAACCAACGCTGACCCGCCGCATAATCTGGATATTATTTCGGCAAATCCGAGCTGCGTAATCGCCGTAACAAGCCATCAAAGGCCTCTCTGGATTTCAACGATAGTGCTCTGATTTCTCCGGCAATATGGGCGAAACCCCGCCCGGCATCACCCACTCGAGCCGCCTCAATCGAGGCGTTAATCGCGATCAGATTGATGCGGAAGTTCACATCCTTAATCTCTTCCACCGTGGTGCGTACCATCCGGGCACGCTCATCCAGGCGAAGCCCCTCCAACTCGGCAATGACATTGTTAAGCTCCCCTAGGAAAAGGCCAACACCGCCGCCGACTTCAGCCGCGTGATCTTTCGCCACATCATCCAGATCATCCTCACCTATTTCCCGCGCCGCAGCTTTGATAAC
>CAXIAD010000035.1:0-29260 GCA_964021645.1 uncultured Cognatishimia sp.
GGTGGATTGGCTGGTTAATAGGGCAGGGTTTATGCCGTTTATTTTGGCTATTTTCGGGGTGATCCGCCCGCAGTGCAAATAGGCGGGCGGACACAGTCGACCTTGGTTCAGAGTTTGTAAGCTGCTAATGGGGGCTGAAACATCAATATGGATCATCCTTAATGCCACTGAAACGATCAACATTGAGAGGCGGCAGCTCGTCGTTCTGGTGGTGTGCTGTTGCCACCATTGCGTTTCTATTCCCGATGCAATCATCTGCGGATGATGGGAAGACACAGGCCCTGTCACATGAACTAGCTACAATGCTACGTCATAGGAATGAGACCACCAAAGTTGAGTTCAATGAATGCACGCTTCAAATTAAAAGGCGTGTAAGGACAACGTGCAGATATCCAACAGAGCCAAATTGGGCGCACACGACGCTGAAGTTGGGCGAAATCAAAAGCTTTGAGTTGAACTCCTTCCGAGAGTGGTCGGTCTTGTCAGTCAACCTTGATATTCCCGAGCCATCTTACCTTCAGACGCAGCTAAACCAGTATCTCATGGGCAGAGATGCTGCTTTTGAGATTTTCATGAAGGAAAGTGATCGGCTTTTTAAGGAAAGCAATGTTGCGTCAAATGAAACGATTATTTCCTGCACCGGGACAAATTCTGTCACAAAACGGCGGTCTCACATGTTGTTTCTCGATGCAGTGCCCGAATCTATTGATCACTTTCAAGTGCTTATTGATCAGTGCCGGCGTTGAAAATTAGTCGCTAAACTTGGAGCTTGATGCCGTTGCTGGCTCTGATCGGTGTTGTGTGGGTCGTCTATGTGTCGTCTGACACCTGTTGCCCTGTGCAGATAGGCTAGCCGCGCGGCAGGGTTGTGGCGGGATCATAGGGTGACGGGGCGATCACGGTGCAGGGGATCAGATCGCCGAGGATGTCGATTGTGGCGGTGCTGCCGATAGTGGCATGGGCCGGATCAACAAAGGCGTAAGCCAAATTCAACCCCGTGCGGTGGCCCCAATCGCCGGAGGTGACGGTGCCGATGACTTGGTCGTTTAGCATCACCGAGGCACCACCATGGGCCGGGGCGTGGGTGCAATCGATGCTAAGGGTGACGAGGGATTTGCGCAGGCCGTTTGCGTGTTGTTTTTGCAGGGCCTCTTTGCCGATGAAATCCTTGGACAGTTTCACAAAGCGGTCAAGGCCGGTTTCATAGGGGGTGAATTCGGTGATCAGGTCGGCCTTCCAATGCAAATACCCTTTCTCCATGCGCATGCTTTCGACGGCGCGGGCCCCAAACAGGCGAAGGTCGTGTTTTTCGCCAGCTGTGCGCAGGGCGCGGTAGGCGGCGTAGAGGTTGGCGTTGGGGATGTGGATTTCATAGGCGAGCTCGCCCGAGAAACTGACGGCGAGGACGGTGGCGGGGGAGAACCCGATGAAGCATTCGCGCGCGGAGAGCCATGGGAAGGCGGTGGGGGACCAGTCAGCGCGTGACACGTCGGCCAAGATTGCGCGGGATTTGGGGCCTGCGAGCACAAGGATGGTTTGATCGTTGGTGAGGCTGTTGATTTGCACATCCTCATGGGGGTGCAGGTGTTTGGTGAGCCAGTCCATGTCGTGGAGTTCGCTGGCGGCGGCGGAACCGTACCATGTGCGCGCCGGGCCACGATCAGAGGCGGGGAGGTTGGTTATTGTCGCCTCTCCCTTGATCATGCCGTGATGATTTAGCAGATAGCCAAGCCCTGTGCGCCCATCGCGTTTGGTCACGGTGCCGCAGATCATGCGGTCAAGGAAAGCGTGGCGATCGGTGCCGGTGATTTCAAAGCGGTTGAAGCCGTTAACCTCTGCCAAGCCGGCATGGGTTTGCAGGTGGGTGATTTCGCCGGCAATGACGGGGAAAACCTCGTCAAAGTGGAAGCTGTGGGAGGGGTGGAAATCGGGGTTTGGTTTGATGTAGTCGACGCGCTCCCATCCGTTGACGGTGGTGAATTCGGCGCCTGCTGCCTCTAGCACCGGGGTGAGGGGCGTGGTTTTGGCGTAGCGGCCTGCGGGGCGGTGTTCGTGGGGGAAGTGGAAGCGGAATTCGTTTTGGTAATCCTCAATCGCCTTGAGGGCGGTGAGTTCGACGTTGGTGTGGCCAGCGAAACGGCGCGGGTCGATGCACCATGTGTCATAACAGGCCTCGCCATGCACGATTTGTTGGGCGAGGAGCCAGCCGTGACCGCCGCCCTCGCCCAGCCCTGCGCGCAGGCCGATAATGCAAAAGGCGTTGCGCTTGCCGGGGATCGGGCCAACGAGGGGCGCGCCGTCGATGGTATAGGTGATGGGGCCGTTAACGACGGTATGAATGCCGGTTTCCATCAGGGCGGGCATGCGGGCAAAGGCCCCTTCGAGCACATCAGTGACGCGGTCCAGGTCATCGGGGCAGAGGGCGTTGACGAAATGCGGGTCAATCCCATCCATGCCCCATGTTTTGCAATCTTGTTCGTAGAAACCGACGAGGAGGCCGTTTTTCTCTTGGCGGCAATAGTAGTCGGAGATCGGGCAGCGCAGCAGGGGCATGCGGTGGGAGGCGTCGCGGATGGCGGGGATTTCTTCGGTGAGGAAATACTGGTGTTCCATCGACATGACGGGGTGGTGCACGCCCATCATCGCGCCGACCTCGTTCACGCGGTAACCGCAGGCGTTGACGACGATCTCGCAGGTGATGTCGCCTTGATCGGTATGCACGGTCCATGTGTCATCGGCGTGTTGGGTGAGGCCAGTGACGGGGGTGTTGCGGTAGACCTCTGCCCCCGCTTTGCGGGCACGTCGGGCAAGGGACTGACAGAGTTGGGCGGGGTCGATATCGCCGTCCAGTGGATCCCATAGGCCGCCCACAAGGTTATCGGTGGAAATCAGCGGATGACGGCGGGCGCATTCGGCGGGATCAATCACCTCAAAATCGACATCCATACCGCGGGCCATGGAGGCAAAGTGGCGGTAGCCCTGCATCTGTTCCTCAGTATTGGCGAGGCGGATGCCACCGTCGGCGTGGTGATAGTTGATCGGGTATTCTGGATCTTCGGACAGCTCTTTGTAGAGGTTGATGGAGTGGGTTTTCAGCCCGACCATGGTTTGGTTCATGCCAAAGTTGGTCACCTGTGCAGCCGAATGCCATGTGGTGCCTGAGGTCAGTTCATTGCGTTCCAGCAGGACGACGTCGGTGAGCCCTTCTTGGGTGAGGTGATACAGGGTGGAGCAGCCAGCGATACCGCCGCCGATCACAACAACGCGTGTGGTGGATTTCATTGTTTTTGATCCTTGAAAATCAGTTTGAAAGCATCAGGCCCAAATTGGTGTTTCCACGCAACTGGCAAGTTGTGAATTAAGGGATTTGAAATGTGTGAATTTCTGAATCTGAAAGGAGGAAGCGCGGGCTTGCGTTAACGGGGGTTCGTGCTGTGAGTGGGATAACGAATTGGAGCCCAACATGAATGCAGATAGCCCAACAGGTCACCCCAGTGCTGGACGTACAGGTGGTCGCAGATCTGGCCGTCTTGAGAAACTGGCGCAGCGGGCGGCACCGCCTGTGGTCGATCCGTGTCCGCCGGGACAGGTGGGCGGGGCATACAAGCCGCTGAGTGAGGGGGACGTGCGCGCAATTTATGACACAGCGTTGCGGTTGCTGGATGATCTAGGCATGGGCGAAGTGCCGGATTATTTGCGCGATCAATTGGTGGCGCATGGGGCACGCATCAAGGGTGACCGGGTTCAGCTGCCAGTGCATTTGGTAGAGGCCGCGATTGCAGCGGCACCGCGTGAATTTGATCTGCGAGGCCGCGATCAGAAACGCACGATCAATGTTGGAGGGGACCGGGTGCATTTTGGCACGGGTGGTGCCGCCGTGCAGACCATGGATTTGGACAGTCGCGATTACCGGCCCAGCACATTGCAAGACCTATATGATTTCACACGATTGCAGGATGGGTTGGCGAATGTCAGTTGGTTTACCCGCTGCTGTGTTGCCACTGATATGCCGGATGAATTGTCACTGGATGTGAACACGGTTTTCGCCCTGCTGAAAGGCACAACCAAGCCAGTTGCGACAAGTTTCACATTGGCGGAGCATGTGGCCCCAATTGTGCACATGTTGGATATGGCCGAGGGGGAAGCGGGCGCGTTTGCGCGTAATCCGTGGGTTAAGGCCCATATCAGCCCGGTGATTTCGCCGATGCGTTATGGCGCGGATGCGGTTGAGGTGGTGTTGGAATGCATCAAACATAACATCCCGATGAGTTGCATCACGGCAGCGCAATCGGGGGCGACGGCCCCTGCCACGCTGGCCGGATTTTTAGCGCAGTCGTTGGCGGAAACGCTGGCGTCACTGGTGATGGTGCATGTCTATGCGCCGGGATATCCGATGGTGTTTTCGAATTGGCCGCTGGTGATTGATTTGCGCACGGGGGCGTTTTGTGGCGGTGGGGGCGAAATATCGGTGCTGAATGCGGCCTCTGCCCAAGTGTCAAACGCGTTGGGATTGGTGAGCGGTGTCGCGAGTTCGATGACCGATGCCAAGGCGATTGATGCGCAATATGGCATGGAAAAGGGTATTTCAGCGATGGCTGCGGGCTTGGCTGGGGGCAATTTGATCTACGAAAGCTCTGGCATGACGGCGTCGTTGTTGGGGGCGTCGTTTGAGGGGTTTTTGCTGGATAATGACATGCATGCCCACATTTATCGCAGCCTGCGCGGGGTTGAGGTATCGCCCGAAACGCTGGGCTATGATGACATCGTTGGTGCGGTGATGGGGGATGGGCATTTCCTAGGTGGGCAGCAGACCATGGGCGCGATGGAGCGGGATTATTTTTATCCGGCAATGGCGGATCGGGATGCACCGATCACGTGGCGCGAAAAGGGTCGCCCTGATGCCTGGGAGCAGGCCAATCTGCGGGTGCGTGAGATTTTGGCGCAGCCTGATCCGGGATATCTGGACCCGGCGGCAGAAAAGGCCATTCGGGCAGAGTTTGATATTCGGTTGGGGGTGGTTTGAATTGGGTTGGTTGATGGGTGCGCGTGATGGGTGACTATTTGCCCATGGTCCGCGTGGATGCAGGGGGTGGGAGCCTCCGGCGGGGATATTTTTGCTCAGAAGAAGCTGGGAGCTTAGGCTTCGATCAGGCGCAGCTGTCCTTCGAGGAAGGGGAGCGTGCGGATGGCGGGGGTGATGATTTGCTCTGCCACCAGATGGCGCATGGTTTGGGCGACGTCGCGGGGGACGCGGTCGGCCCAGTCGGAGCTGGCGAAAAGGGAAATGTTACGCGAAAAACTGGCGAAGGGCAGGGGGTGGGCCTGCATATCGCCGTGAAAGCGTGCGGCGCGCATGTAGCCGAGGGGCGTGGTGACAGACCAGCCGATGCCGCGGGCGACCAGCGCCATCAGGGACAGGTGGCTGCCGATTTCGAAGCGTTCGGGGAAGGTGAGTTTTTGGCGGGCGAGGTGGGCCTCTATCTGGCGGGAGATCAGTTGTTCGCGGGCGTAGCGCAGGAAGGGCAGGCCTTGCAGGGCGGTGAGGGGATCGTCGGTTTTACCGATGCGTCCGGCGGGGGTGACGAGGATAAACGGGTCGCGCACCAGCGGGTATTCCGTGACCCCCTCGAGCATCTCGCCGGTGCTGGCGGAGACGCCGATATGCAGGTGGCGGTCGCGCATGGCGGCGGTGATTTCATGGCTGGGGGCAGTGATCAGTTTAAAGCGGCATTTGGTGAGGTTTTCGGCCAGGATGGTGACCAAGCGCGGCGTGAGGTCATTATCAAAGTCATCAATGATGCCCATGTTCAGCGTGCTGAGGTGGGTGAGATCCATCACCGTCAATTCCGATTGCGCGAGGCGCAGTTCGGACAGCACAGAGGCGGTGCGTGCCAGAAAGCTGCGCCCGGCGGCGGTGAGTTGCATCGGACGTTTGCTGTGGTCAATGAGGTCGGTGCCAAGCGCGGTTTCGAGGTTGCGCAATTGCTGGCTGACGGCGGGTTGGCTGAGGCCGGTGATTTCGGCCGCTTGGGCGACGGAACCGTTGGAGGACAGAGCCTCAAACACCTCAAGTCCGCGAAGGGTAACGCCTTTCATCAACATACGAGCTCTCCTGACAGATTTGCCTTTTGTGAAACTGTTGTGGGGCTGCGTCAATCAATAAATTTAAATACATCAGTCTAGGAGCACCGAAATGGCGCGTCAGTTTTTGAAATCAGCGACCGGTTTGGCCCCAGAAGACAGGGGCGACACCAGTGACATTGTGCAGGTCATGTTGGCACGCATAAAAGCAGGTGGGGAGCAAGCAGCACGGGAGTATGCGGTAAAGCTGGATGGCTGGGAGGGCGACGTTGTTGTCAGCGCCGAGCAGATCGCTGCGGCCATTGCATTGGTGCCTGAGGCGGTCAAGGATGATATCCGCTATGCCCATGAAAACATCCGCAACTTTGCCGAAGCACAGTTAGCCTCTATTTCAGAATTTGAAACTGAGCTGCGTCCGGGGTTGTTCACGGGTCAGCGGCTTTTGCCACTGAAAGCGGCGGGATGTTATGTGCCGGGGGGGCGGTATTCGCATATTGCCAGTGCACTGATGACGATCACCACGGCGCGGGTTGCCGGGGTTGCGGATGTGACAGCCTGTTCACCGCCGCGCCCCGGTATTGGCATTCCGGCACCGATCCTATTTGCGATGGATTTGGCGGGGGCGGACCGGATTCTGGCGATGGGTGGCGTGCAAGGCGTTGCGGCCATGGCGCAGGGGTTATTCGGGGCGAAACCTGCGGATATCTTGGTCGGGCCGGGCAATCAGTTTGTGGCCGAAGCCAAGCGGCAGATGTTTGGCCCTGTTGGGATTGATATGTTCGCGGGGCCCACGGATTCGATGGTATTGGCGGACAGTACAGCAGACCCTGAGATGGTGGCGTGGGATCTAATTGGACAGGCCGAGCATGGGTATAATTCGCCTGTATGGCTGGCCACGACGGACCGGGATTTGGCGCAAGCTGTGATGGCGCATGTGCCTTATTGTCTTGCGGAGTTGCCGGAGCCGAACCGTAGCAATGCAAAAGCGGCGTGGGAGGCCCTAGGCGAGGTGATCTTATGTGAGGATCGCGAAGAGATGGCGCAGGTTGCGGATGAATATGCGCCAGAGCATTTGCATGTGCAGGCGGCGGATTTGGAGTGGTGGCTGGGGCGGCTGGCATCCTATGGATCATTGTTTTTGGGCGAAGAGACCACGGTACCTTTTGGCGATAAGGCGAGCGGGCCGAACCATGTGCTGCCCACGGACCGGGCGGCGCGATATACGGGCGGGCTGTCGGTGCATAAGTTCCTGAAAACCGTGACGTGGCAGCGGGTTGAGCGGCAGGCACTGCCGGATTTGGCGCGGGTCAGCGCGTCTATTTCACGCCATGAGGGCATGGAAGGACACGCGCGCAGTGCGGAAATCCGGTTGGAGAAGTTTTTTCCGCCATTGAAGCTTGCTGCGGGCGGTGAAGGTTAGGCGCAGACAAGGTTGAGACTAGGCGGAGGTCGCGCCCTTTGTCTCAATTCCGTCAATATCAATTGTGGGGGCGGCTGTCGTCAGGTGGCCCCACGCCGATAAAGCAAGCGCGTTGCCTGCGGCGCGTGGGCCAAGCAAGGCGATGGTCATATTGGCGTTGGGCAGGTCGCGGGATAGATCACATAGCGCGCCAGTTTGTAGCAGGTCATGGGCCACCGAGTGAGGTAGCCAGCCAATGCCCAGTCCTTGGCGAATGAATTGCAGTACCGCAAGGGTAAGGCCGGTTTCTGCGACGCGGGAAAAGGTGAGGCCTTTGGGTATGTTGGGCAGAATGTGGCTGTGCAGCATTTCCCCCAGATAGACATCGGCCGGGTAGGTGATCAGCGGGATATCTGAGCCTGCGTGCAGGGTTGGCACCAAGGAGGGGGCGGCCACGGGGATGAGCCGCTCTTGGCCCAAGAGCAGGCGGTCAAAGGGGGCGGCGTCAAACTGCAACCGATCCTCAACCGTTTCATAGATCAGGGCAAAGTCAATTTCGCGGCGCAAGAGCATTAAGAGGCATTCACTGCGGCTGCCGGAGCGGATGCGCAGGGCGATGTTGTCATGTTGGCGCAAGACGCGCGCCACCCATGGGGAGACCATCGCGGTGAGGGCATGTTGTGCGCCAAGCGAGAGGCGGGAGGCCAATTGCCCGTTGGTGTCTGATAGGCCAAGGCGCAGTTGGCGGAACTGGCGGGCGGCCTCGCGCAGGTCACCTTCGAGGTTTTGCACATGGGGCAGGAGCGTGACGGGTTTGCGGTTGCGATCAAACAGGGCGGTGCCAAGGGTATCCTCAATCGAGCGGACACGGCGGGTAAAGGCCGAGGGTGTCAGATACCGCCGCTCTGCTGCTGCCGAAAAGGAGCCGGTTTCGAGTACGGCAAGGATGTCTTCGATCCATTCTAGTTTCATGATTGGCAGTATAAGTTGCAAAATGCGCAAGTTAAAGTCGCTATTTCGAATTTGAGCGGGCGGTTTTGCCGTGGTTTATGACCCATAACGACATATTGGAGACGACTCATGAACCTTGCAAAATTCCCCCGTGTGCGGCTGGCGCATCTTTCAACCCCGTTGGAGCATATGCCCCGATTGAGTGAAGCGCTGGGTGGGCCAGAAATCTGGATCAAACGTGACGATTGCACGGGCCTAAGCACGGGTGGCAACAAGACCCGCAAGCTGGAATATTTGATGGCCGAAGCGCAGGCGCAGGGCGCTGATATGGTGATGACGCAGGGTGCGACCCAGTCAAACCATGCGCGTCAAACCTCTGCTGCGGCGGCGAAATTGGGCATGGCTTGTCATATCCTGCTAGAGGATCGCACCGGGTATAACCACGAGAATTACAAGTTTAACGGCAACGTGCTGTTGGATCATTTGCATGGTGCAACAATGGAGCATCGCGGTGCGGGTGTTGACATGCATGCCGAGATGGAAGTTGTGGCGGATAAATTCCGGGCTGAGGGGCGCAATGTTTATACGATCCCTGGTGGCGGGTCTAATGCGACGGGCGCGCTGGGCTATGTGAATTGCGCGTTTGAGATGCTGTATCAGTTCAACGAGCTGGGCTTGAAAGTGGATCACATTGTGCATGCGACGGGCTCTGCTGGGACACAAGCGGGTCTGATCACCGGTCTAAAGGCGATGAATGCGGATATCCCATTGTTGGGAATTGGGGTGCGCGCGCCCAAGGATAAGCAAGAAGAGAACGTCTATAATCTGGCCGTGAAAACAGCGGAAAAACTGGGATGTCCCGGTGTTGTTAAACGCGAAGATGTGGTGGCCAATACCGATTACGTTGGCCCCGGTTATGGTTTCCCCGGAGAAGATACGCTGGAAGCGATTGATATTTTCGCCAAGCATGAAGCGATTTTGCTAGATCCGGTTTATTCCGCAAAAGGCGGCGCGGGTTTGATTGATTTGATCCGCAAGGGCCATTTCAAAAAGGGCGAGCGGGTTGTGTTCCTGCATACTGGTGGCGCGATTGGCCTGACGGGCTATACGCATTGTTTTGACGTGCCAAAATGAAGCCGATTGGCATTATCGGAGGGATGGGGCCTGAGGCCACCATCCTTTTGATGCAAAAAGTGTTGCGTGCTGTTGAGGCGCGCGACGACGCAGATCATATCCCGTTAATTGTGCATCAAAATCCGGCAGTGCCGAGCCGGATTGCAGCCCTGATTGACGGGGTGGGGGATGATCCCGCACCCGTATTGCGGCAGATGGCGCAGGATTTACAGGCGTCGGGGGCAACCGCGCTGGCGATGCCGTGTAACACCGCGCATCACTATGCGCAGGCTGTGCGGCAGGCATCTGATTTGCCGTTTCTGGACATGATTGCAGAGACGACGGAGGTGTTGCGCAAAAGCGGTGCGCGCCGGATCGGGATGCTTGCGTCACCTGCGGTGCGTATGGCGAAGGTGTTTGATGCACAATTCGCCACGGCGGGGTTGGAAGCAGTGTTTCTGACGCCAGATGACGGGCTGCTAACGGTTATTCGCGCGGTTAAGGCCGGGCGTGTTGGGGCCGCGGCGGCAATGTTACCCTTGCTGGTTGAGGCCTTGATAGATGCGGGGGCGGATCATTTGTTGATCGCCTGCACAGAGCTGTCGATGCTGACGCAAGAGCTGCCGGAAACGGTGGGCTGGACCGATAGCCTGGATTGTCTTGTGGCGCGGATCGCGCTTGAGGCGCGCGGCTGATCAGCTGTTGTTACAGCTTGCTGCGACGGTTTGACCAAAGGATTTGTAGCGTTTCCAAAACCGTTCGTCCGAGCTGCGATCAGACATGCGGGTCTTTTCGGCCAATGCGGGATCTTTGAAAAACTTGGCGCTGCGTTTTTGTTCGCGGTTGGTCAATTCACGGTTGGCAACCTGTTGAATGCAGCGGCACATGCTATAGGAGCGTGCCTTGCGGTCTGAACGCAGACAGGCGGTGGACATCGTGCCTGCCTCTGCGAAGACGGCGAAAAACGGCGTGACAATGGATGCAATCACCAAGGTTTTACACCACGTATTTATGTTTGTTGTCATGCCCGTGCCCTGTGTTTTCGATTGTTTGCTGCGCATCTTGGTGAACGCATGCGTGTTGCAGAGATTATGACGAAAAACAACGGCGGGTTCAATTGTTTGCGCGGCCCTAGGGCGTGTTCTTGCGCATCCCGGCGTCAAAAGCTTTGCCAGAGGGCGAATTTCAAACCCAGACTTTGGTTATTGGAGCCATAGGTTTGGGCCAGTAATCCGATCTGAATATAGTTATTTTTCCACAGCTTGCGCGCAAATGAGGGTGTTATGGTGATGCCCAGTTCATCCATCTGGTTTTGACGTTCCAGCGAGAGTTGCAGCATCCATTTAGTTTTGGGGGAGACGGTCAGGCCTATTGTGCCCTCCAGCTTGCCCAGCAGCGCCTTGCTGCGGATGCGTGATGTCAGGCTGGCGTCCACTGTCATCCAGCCGGAGTTGTTCTTGCGTTGAAATCCACGGCCCCAGGTGTAGGTGGCCTTTGCGACCGGCTCTGCGGAAATCAAGGTGGCGTACCAACCTAGGCCCATTTCCAAGGCAGAGCGCGCGGGGCCTTCATTTTTTGATAAAGGTATTCTGGCAAAAGCGATGCCTGTTTCCTCAACATTCGGGGTCAGTGAATAGTCAAAGCCAAGGGTCAGGCGTTTTTTGATGCCGCGTTCATAATAAAGCGAGGTATTGACCGAGACATCGCCCCCAGCGGGCGGCATTTGATAGCTGACGCTTGTCGATAGAAATTGTTCGCCCGGCTGTTTTAGCCATGGGCCAGCCTGGGCGGCGAGGGGGAGCAGTAGGAATAGGGTTACAGCGCGCAGCATCGGGCCTCCGATCTTAATGAATCGGCGAAGATGATGAACAAAGAGTTAACGGCGCCTTGTAGCTGGGTTCAGCTGTTTGCCGACATTTTTCTGGTGCGAGGGGGGCGGTGCCCCTAAGCTGAAGAAAAAGAGGAGAGGCCCATGCCCACCATCACCAAAGACGCCAACCTGCAAACTGTCATCACCACATTCGAGACAACGCCGGGCACCTGCGAAGACCTGATGGACGCGCTAACAGCCGCATATGACACATGTATTTCCAAACAACCGGGGTTTATTTCGGCAGGGTTACATGTGAATGACGCCCAGACACGCATCGCGAATTACAGCCAATGGCAGCGGCGCGAGGATTTTCAAGCGATGCTGCGCACGCCCGAAATGCGCGAACGTAATCGCAAGATCAATGAGATGTGCAAAAGCTTTGAGCCGGTGATGTATGAGGTTGCTGGCACCTATTAAGGCGTGATTACGCAACGCGCGCGGCCCCTTTGGTTAAACTTGGTTAAGAAAGCGTGACCGCGCCGCGACGTACAAAACGTACAAAACAGGGTGGGGTTTTGTACAAGATTTATACAGCAAATGGGCAGGCGGTGTTGCGCCTGCCCATTGTGTTTTGACCGTATCGCCGACCGTATCGCCGGATGAAATCAGGCGGCGAGTTTAGGTCGCGAGTTTCGGGGCAAACTGGCGGCAACTGTTGCCCTGATAAGAGCTGGTTTGCACACGGCCCCGTTTAAGAGCCGCCGTATAGGTGCAGCTATTTGTGACGCGATACGAGTGATAGTTGACGATCTGTGATTGACCGTTGACGACACCGTAAATCGGCGTGGTCTGGGTATAGGTATGCGAATAGACCCAAACCGCCTGCGTCGCGGATTTCTGACGAGGGGCACCAATACGCGCGGCAACCTCGGCAATCGTTTTACCGTTGAATTGGGTTTCGCGAGCCAGACGCTCCTCTTCGGTTTCACCACAAGCGGTGAGGGTGAGCGCGGCAATGGCGAGGGTGAATAGGGCGATACGTTTCATGGGAGCCTCTTGTGGGAAAATGTTGGTGCTAGATTACAGGTTGGGAAGTGGGCCGCAACCAGAAGTATATCGAGGGGCAGACTGTGGTCATCGTCCCCGCCGTTTCACATTGCCGCCGCGTTGGCCGGGGCGGCCTGCGGTGGAGCGGCCTTTGGATTTTACGGCGGCTTCGCTTATGGCTTCTACGGCGGATTGGCGGGCAAGGGGATCGTCTGAGATGGCGAGGTCGACGGCCTCTAGGCGTTTTACCTCGTCGCGCAGGCGGGCGGCTTCCTCAAATTCTAGGTTTTCCGCCGCCTTGCGCATGTCGTCGCGCAGGCCTGTCAGGTGGGCCTTGAGGTTGGCGCCATGCATCGGTTTGTCGATGGTGGCGGTGACGCGGGCCATGTCGGTATCGCCTTTGTAGAGACCTGCAAGCACATCCTCGACGTTCTTTTTGACGGTGGTGGGCGTGATGCCGTGTTTCGTATTATAGGCGATCTGTTTGTCGCGGCGGCGATCTGTTTCGCCAAGCGCGCGCTCCATCGAGCCGGTGACGCGGTCGGCGTACATGATGACGCGCCCCTCGGCATTACGGGCCGCACGGCCAATGGTCTGGATGAGGGAGGTTTCAGAGCGCAAGAACCCCTCTTTGTCGGCATCAAGAATGGCGACGAGGCCGCATTCGGGGATATCCAGCCCCTCGCGCAGAAGGTTGATACCGATCAGCACATCAAAGGCGCCAAGCCGCAGATCGCGCAGGATTTCGATGCGTTCCAACGTGTCGATTTCGGAGTGCATGTAGCGGACCTTGATGCCCTGATCGTGCATGTATTCGGTCAGATCCTCGGACATGCGTTTGGTCAAGGTGGTGACAAGGGTGCGGAAACCAGCGGCGGTGACGCGGCGCACCTCGTCCAGCAAATCATCGACCTGCGTTTCGACGGGGCGGATTTCGATCATGGGGTCAAGCAGGCCGGTGGGGCGAATGACCTGTTCGGTGAAAACGCCGCCTGTTTGCTCCATCTCCCATTTGGAAGGGGTGGCGGAAACAAAGACGGATTGCGGGCGCATCGCATCCCATTCCTCAAATTTCAGAGGGCGGTTATCCATGCAGGAGGGCAGGCGGAAGCCGTGTTCCGCGAGGGTGGATTTGCGACGGTGGTCACCTTTGTACATGCCGCCGATCTGGGGCACGGAGACGTGGGATTCATCGGCAAACACGATGGCGTTGTCGGGGATGAATTCAAACAGGGTCGGGGGTGGTTCACCCGGTGCGCGCCCTGTGAGGTAACGGGAATAGTTTTCGATGCCGTTGCAGAAACCCTGCGCCTCGATCATCTCGATGTCAAAGTTGGTGCGCTGTTCAAGGCGCTGTGCCTCTAGCAGTTTATGTTCCGAGACCAGTTGATCAAGGCGCATGCGCAGCTCGGCTTTTATGTTGATCACGGCCTGTTGCAGCGTGGGTTTGGGCGTGACGTAATGCGAATTGGCGTAGACGCGGATTTTGTCGAAGGTATCGGTTTTTTGGCCAGTTAGGGGATCGAATTCGGTGATGCCCTCTAGTTCCTCGCCAAAGAAGGAGAGGCGCCATGCGCGATCCTCAAGGTGGGCGGGGAAGATTTCGAGGCTATCGCCGCGCACGCGAAAGCTGCCGCGGGTAAAGGCCTGATCGTTGCGTTTGTATTGTTGCGCCACGAGATCGGCCATAACGGAGCGTTGGTTGTATTCGGCCCCGACGATCAAATCCTGAGTCATGGCGGAGTAGGTTTCGACCGACCCAATACCGTAGATGCAGGAGACCGAGGCCACGATAATCACGTCATCGCGTTCCAGCAAGGATCGCGTGGCGGAGTGGCGCATGCGGTCGATTTGTTCGTTAATCTGGCTTTCTTTTTCTATGTAGGTGTCAGAGCGGGCGACATAGGCCTCTGGCTGATAATAGTCATAGAAAGAGACGAAATATTCGACGGAGTTATCCGGGAAGAAGCCCTTAAATTCGCCATAAAGCTGGGCGGCGAGGGTTTTGTTGGGGGCTAGGATGATGGCGGGGCGTTGGGTTTGTTCAATCACCTTGGCCATGGTGAAGGTTTTGCCCGTGCCTGTCGCGCCCAAAAGCACCTGATCGCGTTCGCCGTCCACCACCCCTTGGGAGAGTTCGGCGATGGCAGTAGGTTGATCGCCCGCCGGGTCAAAATCCGTCGCCATGACAAAGCGTTTACCGCCCTCCAGCTTAACGCGGGCGGTTCTGCTGGTGGAGCCGCTGGGCGTTGAGGTCATGGTCGCGGGGGAACTATCGGAATGGACGTGGGGCATCTGGGAATCCTTCTGGCGGGTCTAGATTGGCGCGTTCTGCGTTTGTTTCAAGGGCGAAATGAACCCTGCTGCCAAATATTGTCATCAAGATCGGGGGAAATGTCGCGCGTGCAGGGGCGGCTTAAACGCAAAAGCAACCAATAGGCGGTATTTCTATGCTTGTTCAACGCGGGGAAATCTCCGATAAAGCGGACAAGCCTATAATCATTTTATGGGGCACTACGTTTCGACCTCGCCTTGTTGGTGGTTTGGTTCGAGACGCTTAAGGAGACGATTATGATTGCACGTATCTATCAGCCTGCGCGTAACGCGATGACCTCGGGTGCGGCCAAGACCAAAACGTGGGTGTTGGAATATACGGCTGCGTCGGCGCGGGATGTTGACCCGTTGATGGGTTGGACCAGCAGCGACGATATGCAATCACAAGTCAAACTGAGCTTTGCCAATAAAGAGGCCGCTGTTGAATATGCCAAGGAGCATAACATTCAAGCGCAGGTCACAGAGCCACAAACACGCAAGCCAAATATCCGCATGCGCGGCTATGCTGAAAATTTTGCCAACGACCGCAAGGGTCCGTGGACGCATTAAGGCGTTTCAAGCCAGGCTTGGGTCTGCAATTCAACGCCAAATTCCGGGCCAAACGGTTGGTCTGCGACATGCATAATCGGGCTGAATCGTGGTCCTGATGTGAAACCCGCCCCGTGGCGGGTTTTGTTGTTTTTGACAAGCGATTCAAGGTGTACTATCGTTTAAGTAGACCCATAAACAATCGGGCAGAGCAGTATGAACGGGCGCACCCAAAGTGCAGTAACCCTACCGGGACAGTCGGTGGGGCCAAGTGATGAACACCTTCTTGCTATGGGCAAGTTGCAATTTTTGGCGTCCTTTTGTCCGTTACATTCGAAATTTCCGTCTGCGGCGCTGGGCCGGTTGTTTTATCCGGCGATTAACCATGATTGCGTGCGCTTCTTTGATAACGAAGATGGCAAGACCTGTGCGGCGTTAATCTGGGCGCGGCTGTCCGATGATGTGAGCGAGCGGATGATCTATGATCGTGCGCCACCACAGCCGGATGAATGGGCCAGCGGGCATAACCTGTGGTTTCTGGATTTACTGGCTCCTTTTGGGCATGCAGGGCAAGTGGCGCGCCATATTGCCCGCAAACCACCTGAGGGGCCGTTCTTTTTCGCGCGGATCAATGCAAAGGGCGAAGTGCGCAAAGTGGTTCAGGGCGATGCATCACAGCGCCAAGGGCGACGGATGCAGGCATTTCGGTTGAAAGAGGGATAGGGGCGAAACATGGGATTTCCTATTCCAGATACCGGTGCAGTGACCGAGGACAGCGGTGTTGGTGGCGGATTATTAAGCACAAGCGGCGACATCAATTACCTGTTTGGCAGTGACGCCGGGGAGTGGACGGCGGCGACATTAACCGGGGCATATGGCAGTCAGTTGGTGATCGATACCGACGGCAACTGGACCTACACGGCGGATAACGCCAATGCGACGATTCAGGCGCTGGATAGTGGGCAAAGCATCACCGAGGTGTTCTCGGTCAGTGCGAATGGTGGCAATTCGACGATCACCATCACGATCAACGGCACGGACGAGCCGCCGTGCTTTGTCGGGGGGACGTTGATTGATACGCCCCATGGGCCGCGGTTGATTGAAACGCTGGCCATTGGCGATTTGGTTTTGACGCGCGACAATGGTGCGCAGGAAATTCGGTGGATCGGGGCCAGTCATCAGAAGCTGGATGACCCGCAAAAGATGGCCAGTCTGGCTCCTGTAAGGATTACCAAGGGAAGTTTTGGCCCCGGTATCCCCGAGCGTGATCTGTTGCTGTCGCCGATGCATCGGGTGCTGGTGCAAAACGCCGATATCCCGATTTTGTTTGGTGAAAGTGAAGTGTTTTGCCCCGTTGGCCAGTTGATCAACGGGTTTAGCATCCGTCAGGACGCGGTGCCTGAGGTGAGTTATTATCATATGCTGTTTGATCAGCATGAGGTGCTAAGTAGCAGCGGCTGCGCCTCTGAGAGTTTTTATCCGGGGCAGGTTGGTTTGGGGGGCTTTGCTGATGAGACCCGCGAAGAGCTGTTCACGCTGTTTCCTGATTTTCGCAGCATGCCGCAAAGCTATGGTCAAACCGCGCGCACGGTATTGCGGGGCTATGAAGCCAAGCTGGTGCGCGACCGGTTAATCCCCGATGCCCCGTTTCTACATGAGACACGTCTGAAGCGGGTTGGATGAAGTGGGCTGCGGCTCGGGTTCGGGGTGAATTCTCGGCGATTGCAGTGGGACGATTGATTTGTGCAATTTTGGCTTTGAACCCGCATGAATTAGGCAGTAAGAGATGCTAAGCCATTTGATGAATGGCTCTGAGCGGTCCCGTAGCTCAACTGGATAGAGCACCTGCCTTCTAAGCAGGGGGTTGGGGGTTCGAGTCCTCCCGGGATCGCCATTATTTTCAAGCTATTGAAAGTATTTAGTTTTTTGTATTTTTCCCTAAAGTTTGCTCACCTTGGACATTTTTAACTTACCCCCCTGCGGGAGCGGCGCCTCCTGCTGCGATGTTGCGTTCAATATAGGGGTCTAGGCGTTCTTTGACGTCGTTACTGTCGGCGGGGGCGGTGAAATTTTCCAACGTGTCTTTCCAGATTGCTGTGGCGCGCTGGGCTGATGATTGCGCGCCTGCATCGTGCCATGCCCCGTGGTTTCGAAGATCGGCAACAAGCGGTTCATAGAAGGCGGTTTTGTAGCGATCCATCGTGTGTTGCGTCGCAAAGAAGTGCCCGCCGGGCTCGACCTCTGCTAGGGCGTCCCAGCCAAGGCTGTCGGCGTCTTCGGGTGTTTTTTGACACAGCTCTGCCACGGTTTGCAGGGCCTCGACGTCATTGATGAATTTCTCATAGCCAAAGGTCAGCCCGCCTTCGAGCCAGCCAGCAGAATGAACTGTCAGGGTGGCATTGGCCTGTAGCTGTGCCCAAAGAGCCATGTTGGTTTCAAGCGCTGCCTGCATGTCAGGAGTGTTGGAGGCAGCACCAGTTGCAGAGCGCCATGGCAGGCCGATGTGACGGGCAAGTTGGCCGCTGCCGATGGAGAGTTTGATGTGTTCTGGCGTGCCGAACGCGGGCGAGCCTGATTTCATATCAACATTTGAACTGAACCCGCCGTAGGCCACGGGGGCACCGGGGCGTGTTAGTTGTGCAAGCGTAATAGAGGCCAAGCATTCGGCATGTTGCAGCACCAAAGCGCCGGAAATGGTGATCGGGGCCATGGCACCGGCCAGACAGAAGGGCGTGATGATGCTAAGCTGGTTGGCGCGGGCGAAATCAATGATGCCCTCGGCCATGGGGATATCAATCTGGCGGGGCGAATTGGTGTTAATGACGGTGAAGCACCAGACATCCGCGTCAAAAGCCGCGTCATCAATATTGGTGCCCAGACGGAGCATATCAAAGCATTGTTCGACCTGAGCGCGCCCACGGGCATAGACGAAGTTGGGCTTGTCGCCGCATTCCATTTGCACGCGCATCATATCGTAATGGCGCAGCTGGGCGGGCACATCTTGGGGCTCGGCAGAGGGGCCAAAGACGTGCATCACGTCAAAAGACTGCTGTAGTTTAATGGTTTCTGTATAGGTGGCGAGTGAACCTGCTCTGCGTCCGCGTTCAAGATCGGATACATTGGGGCAGCCAGCGCCCGGGGCAAATAACATCGCCCCCTCCTCAAACATTTGATCGCGGGCAGGGTTTCTGGCGCGTAGGCGGTATGAATTGGGGGTGGTGCTAAGGGCGTGTTCAACCAAATCGCGGCCAATGCGCACCATGTGGGTATCCTCGTCCACAAGGGCACCTGCGGTTTGGAAAATGCTGCGTGCCTCGGGGAGGAGGATTTTGATGCCGAGTTCCTCAACCACCCGCAAGGCCATCTCGTGGATGCGGGCGACGCCGTCTTGTGAGAATATGGATTGCGGCGTGAAGGGGTGGCGCAGTTGGCGATATGTGTGGGAGCGGGGAACCTCGGCTTCGCGGGGCCTTGAACGTCCGCCTCTTCGTTGTGTGCTCATGGGGTGCCCTGCATTTTATGGGTGAATTTGGCGGCGATCACCGGGTCAAGGGTGCGTCCGGTATAGGCCGTATAATAGAGTGCTAATAGAGAGAGGCGTTCGCCCATTGCCTCGCCCAGATTGATCGCGACATAGCCGACCTGAGAAAAGTAGAGAACGCGGGCGCGCACGTTTGCGTCCTCGGGTGCGAAGCCAAAGCGGTGAAACATCTCGGCAATACGCAATATGCGCTGGGTATCCTCATGGCGCACGCGTTCCAGAACGTCGTGATCCAATTGCGCCCAGTCGCGAATGGCCTGATCAAGGGGCGGGCTGAACTGGCCCTCATTCACCCATGTTTCAAAGAAGTTGAGAATGCTTTCGTCCAAGCTGTCGCAGTTGCGGAAGCTGTGATCGAAATGGGCGTTGTTGGTGGCATGCCATTCTTTCAGGATCGCGCCAAGCAGGTCGTCGCGACTGGTGAAGTGCCAATAGAAGCTACCGCGCGTGACATCCAGCGTCTTGGCCAATCGGGTGATTTGCACAGCATTCACGCCCTCTTGGGTGAGGGTGTCCAGTGCAATGGCGAGCCAGTTTGCCCGACCAAGCGGGGGCTTGGGTGCGTTTTGGGTCATGAGGGTGTTTGATGTCATGAGAAAAACATACACACTTGTGTGGTGCCATACAAC
This sequence comes from uncultured Cognatishimia sp., assembly GCA_964021645.1. Classification (GTDB taxonomy): domain Bacteria; phylum Pseudomonadota; class Alphaproteobacteria; order Rhodobacterales; family Rhodobacteraceae; genus CANLDA01. The sequence continues at coordinate 19,437 of CAXIAD010000035.1, forward strand.
CCTGTATTGTTCAGGAAATCGAGGGAGAAGATCCAATGACCAAGGCCGAACCACGCGTGATGAAATGGGGGAATGCCGATTTCCAGCCACGCTTTGAATATGGGGATCAGGCGCAGGCGGCGCATTTATGTGGGGAAGCGGATGGCAGTGCGCTGGGCGCGGGTTTGGTGCGGCTAACAAAGGCGCGTATTCCGTGGACTATTCAGTATGACGAGGTAGTGCTGGTGTTGGAGGGTGAAATCACCGTGCAAACAGAGCAGGGGGCGTTGACGGCGGGGGCGATGGATTCGATCTGGCTGCCAGCGGGGACCAAATTGACCTATGAGGCCGAGGCGGCATTGCTTTTCTATGCGATCCATCCCTCAAATTGGGCAACAAAGGACTAGGTCATGCGCATTACCCGGCTTCCGCAGAATGACGCAACAAATGCGTGGAACACGATCCTGCCAAAACGCGAGCCCTATGCGGCGCTGGCGGGTGAAGTCAGGGCGGATTGGTTGGTTATTGGCGCTGGTTATGCCGGATTGGCGGCTGCGCGTCGGTTGGCAGAGAACCGGCCAAACGAGAAAATCGTGATCGTGGATGCCGGAGTAAGTGGCGAGAATGCGTCTGGGCGCAATTCGGGGTTTGCGATTGATTTGCCGCATACGGTGTCCTCAAACCTTGATCAGCTGGACAGTGCGCACCGGTACATGCGGTTGGCGCGTGCGGCGATTGCAGAGCTGGAGGGGCAGGTTACCACCCATAAGATTGACTGTGATTGGTCACGTGATGGCAAATACCACGCAGCCGTGACGCAGGCCGGATCAGACGCGATGTTGCGCCCGTTTGCCGATGAGTTGGACAAGCTGGGCGAGCCATATGAATGGGTTGAGGGCGATCAGTTAGCGCGCAATCTGGGCACCACGCATTTTGGACGCGCGATTTACACGCCGGGCTGTGTGTTGATGAATCCGGCGGCATTGGTGCGGGGATTGGCGGATACGTTACCTGACAATGTATATCTGTATGAAAACACGCCTGTGATCGACGTGACCTATGGGAACGGTGTTCACATCAAAACCCGCGCGGGAACGGTGCGTGCGCCCAAAATGATCTTGGCTGCGAATGGGTTTAGCGATCAGTTTGGGTTTGCCAAACGGCGGTTTGTGCATTTGGCCCTAGCGGCAAGTTTGACACGCCCACTAAGCAAGGCCGAGCAGGAGGCATTTGGCGTTGCAAAGTCGTGGGGGTTAACGCCTGCAAATGGGTTTGGCGGCATAACCATGCGCTACACCAACGATCGGCGCATTTTGATACGCCAAGATATCAAGGTGGCGATGGGGCAGAATTTTCCGCGTGAAAAGACAGTTTTGTTGGGTCAGCAGCACAAACGCCTATTTGATGCGCGGTTCCCCATGTTGCCAGAGGTCACGATGGAGAATTCGTGGGTGGGATATATATGCATGTCGGCAAACGGGTCGCCGATGTTTGGTCAGGTGGGAAATGATGTCTGGATGGCGGCCTGCCAGAACGGCATTGGCGTGACCAAAGGCACGATGAGCGGGCTTCTTGCCGCTGATATGGCCTGCGGGCTGGATAACCCGATGATCGCAGATATGGAAAGTTTGGGAAGGCCAAGCGTCATTCCGCCTCGACCGCTAGTGGAAGTGGGGGCGCGGGCGAAATTGGCATGGGAGGTTTGGAAGAACCGCAAGGAATCCTAGGGCTTTGCCATTTGGGGCGGCAAAGTTGCCGAGGTTTGATCGGCGGCTGGGCCTAGCGCATTTTTTTGATTTTTATCTTGTCCAGTTTGGCCTGCGTCTTGGTGGATTCTTCGGACCGAGAGAGCGCTTTGGCAATCGCTTTTAGGCCCATCCCTTTTCCCACCATCACGTGCAGCTTTTGAATTTCTTCTTGTGTCCAAGGTTGGCGGTGGCGCTCAAAGCGGTCGGTCATTGGGGCGGTCTACCTTATCAATATGGCGGGGCTAGCATAAATCATGGTCGTGCGGATGGTGTTGGTACAATGCGATAGCGAAAAGGGGCGGGTTTGTCGATCAAGCAGGCAGGATTGCGTGTAGGTGCAGGCCATCATTCAATTGCTGAGGGTTTCTAAGGGGAGCGATAAAGTCTGCGCGCTAGAATGGGCGTGAGAAACATCGGCACCTGATAGCAGCCTAGAAAAATGAGGAGCGGTTCGGAGACCTCTGCGGAAATGGTGACGAGGAAGATGGCGACATTGCGATTGCCAGATACGATTGAAAACGGCACGGCCTCTGATTTCCAGTTCAGATAGCGCGACGCAAGAAAGGTCAGCGCCTGCATGCCAAAATTAACCGCAAAGGCGAGAGCCATCCACACCATGGCCTGTGCGGGGGATTGTTGGAATGCGGGTCTGAGGGCGGCCATTAGGCCGATTACAATCACGGCCAATGCCACTGTCATGACACCATCAATTGCCTGAGTTTGCTCGGGTGTTTGAGTTGGGAAAAGAACCGTGGTGAGGAGGAAGCCAAGTGATACTGCCACGCTGATGGCAATCACCGCGCGCAGGGCACCGATTGCGGCCATTGAAAAATCCCCCAATTGCGGCAGCAACCAAAACACCGGCAGCATAGTGAGCGGAAGGAGGGCTGTACCGAGGACCAAGAGACGAAAGGCTGGTTCTGGATCGGCACCAAGCAGGATGGCCAAATTCGGGCTGCCGCTGAGCGCGGGGGCGGCGAGGACCAAAACGACGGCCATTGTATAAGGTGTATGCGCGACCCCAAACAAATAGGCGATTGTGAGAGCGCATAGCGGAAGCGCCAGCTGAAATATCAGCACAACGGATAGTGTCGCAGGAAAGCGCGACAGGCCGTTGAATGCCTTTTGCGGGCCAATGCGGATTGCTGTCAGAAACAGCAGAAGCACAACTGATTGCGGGAGCCATGGTTTCAGCATCGCCGCCACATCGGGTAACAACAGCCCCGCGATTAGGCCCGCAACCAAGATGAACCGCCCGTGTCGCGCCAACATTCGCAGGCTATTTAGCAAGGTGTTACGCGCATTATTTTGGTCCCTTTGGGCGGTGTGGTGAGAAATTGCGTCAATCGTTGTGGTAGGTTTTTGTCAGGCTTTGTATCTGGCCTAACGCGATTACAAATAGCTATCAATCAAATCTGCGCATCGGGCTTTCATTCGGGCGTCTGGTATGGGACGCTCCCCGCACATTAAGAATGGTGAAATGAAATGCGGGTAATAGTTGTTGGTGCCGGAATTGTCGGAGTGTCATGCGCGATATGGCTGCAACGCAGCGGGCATGACGTCACGATTGTTGATCGCGATGGCCCCGCAAGCGGGACAAGCCACGGCAATGCGGGTGTTTTGGCGGCGGGGGCTGTTATTCCGGTTACCACGCCAGGTTTGCTGGCAAAGGCACCGGGGATGTTGTTTGACCGGAACGCGCCGTTGTTTCTAAAGTGGTCCTATCTGCCCAAGTTGCTGCCATTTCTTGCAAAGTATCTGACATATGCGAATGACTCCCATGTGGATCATTACGCGGGGGCGATGTCGACGCTGTTGCATGATACGGTCGAGCAGCATCAGCGTTTGGCCGCGGGGACCGGCGCGCAATCCTATATCAGCACCGAAGATTATTGTTTTGGATATGCGAGTGAGGCAGCCTATCAGGCGGATCGCTATGGATGGGAAAAACGCGCTGCGAACGGATACGATTTTGAGGTCGTGAAGGGGGCGGAATTTGCGGATGATGACCCCATTTTCGGCAGCGCATTTGAAACGGTTGTACGGTGTAAAAACCACGGGCGGATTTCGGATCCCGGTAAATATGTGCAGGCGCTGGCCGCTCATTTTGTGTCTGAAGGTGGCACATTGAAAATTTGCGAAGTCAGCGATGTTGAGGTGGCTGATGGCGTGATTTCGGGACTCAAAACCTCTGACGGGGACATGACGGCGGATCACATTGTTTTTGCTATGGGGCCGTGGTCAAAAGAGATCGCGCATAAGCTAGGCGTCAAAGTGCCGTTTGAAAGCGAGCGCGGATATCACATTGAATTCGTCAATCCGTCAGTGATGCCCAAGTCACCTATGATGGTCGCAAGCGGGAAGTTTGTTCTGACCCCGATGGATGGGCGATTGCGGGCGGCTGGAGTTATCGAGTTTGGCGGGCTTGAAAATGGCGCAAGTCGGGGGCCGATTGAGTTTCTTAAGCGGCAAGTGGCTGCGATCCTGCCCGATCTGCAATGTGACGAGATTGTTGAGTGGATGGGGCATCGGCCTGCACCGGCTGATAGTTTGCCGGTGATTGGGGCAAATGACGCCGGTGGCCGCAGTTATAGCGCATTTGGACATCAGCACGTTGGCTTGACAGCGGGGCCTAAAACGGGTCGGATCATCGCAGATCTGATTGACGGGAAAAAGTCGAACATAGATTTGGCTCCATTTGATCCGAAAAAATTTACAGCGCGATGAAGCGCATACGTCTGGGAGGACATCAATGAACATTTTTCTAAAAGCGACCTGTGCAAGTTTTGCTGGCGCATTTATTGCGAGCGCGGCAATTGCCGATGGTCATGCGCAGTCTTGGGACATGCCGATGGCTTATGCGTCCACAAACTTTCACTCCGAGCATGGTGTGATCTTTGCCGACAAGGTGCGTGAATACACCGATGGTGCGATCGACATCACAGTTCATGCGGGTGGATCGTTGTTTGGCGGTGGCGATATCAAACGAGCGGTTCAAACCGGTCAGGTTCCAATCGGTGAGCGCTTTATGTCTGCGCATGCCAATGAGGCGCCGCTTTTGGGGTGGGACAACCTGCCGTTCATCGCGACAAGCTATGCAGATAACGCAAAGCTTTGGGATGCGGCCAAAGACACCGTAAACGCACAATTGGCGGATCTGAATCTGGTGGCGCTGTATACGTGCCCATGGCCAGGACAGGGTTTCTATTTCAACAAGGAAGTTGCGTCTTCTGCCGATACTCAAGGCATCAAATTCCGCTCGTATAACTCTGCGACGGCAACCTTTGCCGAAGAGCTGGGCATGATCCCGGTACAGATCGAAGCCGCGGAATTGAGCCAAGCATTGGCCACAGGTGTTGCGTCTTCTTTCATCTCGTCGGGTTCAACCGGGTATGACCGCAAAGTTTGGGAGCACCTGAGCCATTATTATAAGGTCAATGCATGGCTGCCGCGCAACTATGTGATGGTGAACAGTCAAGTCTGGAACGGGCTATCAGCCGATGTTCAGGCCGGTGTTCAAAAGGCAGCGGATGAAACTGCGGTTTCTTGTGGGGCGAAATCTGCTGAACTGGCGACCTTCTACTTTGATGAGCTAGAAAAGAACGGCATGACTGTCCAAGATGCTGGCCCGGAATTCCTTGCCGAGCTAGAGAAAATTGGCGCGAAAATGACTGCGGATTGGCTGGAAACAGCTGGTGCTGACGGTCAGGCGATCCTTGACGCATATAACGCTGATTAATGTAAATTCGGCCAGCCCAACGTCATGGGTTGGCCGTTTCTCTCGTATAGAATTGAGAAACTACCATGCGCGATTGGTCGCCTGTCATGGGTCTGCCCCTTTGGGCATGGCTGTTTGTATTGCCTAGTTTGATCGGTGTTATTTGCTTGATCACTGGGCCGCAGATCGAAGGAGCGTTACGCCCGATATGGCGTATCCTTGATGGTTTGTATTTCGCGAGCGGCGCTGTCGCTGCCTTTTTCATGGTCACGATTTTGCTGCTGATTGTTGCGCAAATGATCGCCCGTTGGACGGGGTACGCATTGCCCGGCACAACAGAATTTGCTGGATACGCCATGGCTGCGACATCGTTTTTCGCGCTGTGCCATGCCATGACACGCGGGGCGCATATACGGGTCTCTATTATATTGAATGCCAACCAGTTTCTAAAACGGTGGCTGGATGTCTTTGCTGTTTTTGGCGCAGCTGTCATCGCGACCTATTTCGCACGCTTTGCCGTTAAAGCGAATTTCTTCTCCGAGATGTTGAATGATCGAACCCAAGGTCAGGATCAAATCCCTGAATGGTTGGTATCACTGTTCGAGTTGGACATTTCAGGGGCAATATCGGGGAGTGGTGATCTGGTTTACACCCCAGTTTGGATTCCTCAACTGGCCATGTCTATTGGCACCATTCTGCTGGCGATTGCCTTATGGGACACGCTGTACCGCATGCTTGTGACGGGCGTGAACCCCATTGTATCGGAGGCAGTCGAATGACCGAAGCATATGCCACAATCGTATTTCTATTCGTTCTGTTCACCCTGTTAGGATCATCCATTTGGATCGGTCTGGCCCTGATGGGCGTTGCATGGGTTGGCATGGAGATGTTCACGGTGCGCCCGGCGGGTGATGCGATGATCACCACAATCTGGACCGGGGCAAGCAGCTGGACGTTGACCGCGCTGCCGCTGTTTATCTGGATGGGCGAAATACTGTATCGAACGCGATTATCCCAAGACATGTTCAGGGGGCTTGCGCCGTGGATGGCGAAATTGCCGGGGGGGTTATTGCACACGAATATTGCGGGGTGCACGATCTTTGCGGCCGTGTCTGGCTCGTCTGCTGCGACGCTGACAACGGTGGGTAAGATGTCGATCCCTGAACTGCGAAAGCGGGGCTATCCTGAATATATGATTGTGGGCACCTTGGCTGGTGCTGCGACGTTGGGGTTGATGATACCGCCGTCGTTGACGTTGATCGTGTACGGCGTGTCGATCAATGAAAGCATTATCAAGCTATTCATGGCGGGCATCTTTCCCGGTCTCGTGTTGGCGGGATTGTTCACGTCTTATATTATAGCATGGCATTATTTGCGTCCTGATCAGCGCCCGCCACCAGAACCCAAGATGGCGCTTAGCGAGATGATCTCCGAAAGCCGGTTCTTGATTCCGGTTCTGCTGTTGGTGTTTGCGGTGATCGGGTCAATGTACTTTGGCTGGGCCACAGCGACGGAGGCTGCTGCGGTTGGCGTTTTGGGGTCGCTCACGTTGGCGATGTTCCAGCGGTCGCTGTCTTTCTCGGCATTCTTTGAAAGCCTGATGGGGGCGACGCGCACATCTGCGATGATTGCGCTGATCCTGATGGGGGCGGCGTTCTTGTCGTTGTCGATGGGCTTTACCGGATTGCCGCGCGCATTGGCTGCGTGGATTGATGAGATGAACCTATCGCCTATCACCCTGATTGCGGCACTGACGCTGTTCTATATCGTGCTTGGTATGTTTCTTGACGGGATTTCGTCAGTGGTGCTGACCATGGCGATTGTTGAGCCGATGATCCGTCAGGCAGGCATTGATGTGATCTGGTTTGGCATATTCATCGTTGTTGTCGTGGAAATGGCACAGGTCACACCGCCGATTGGTTTCAACCTGTTTGTGTTGCAAGGCATGACGCGGCACGAAATCGGATATATTTCGAAAACAGCGATCCCGATGGTCGGGTTGATGTTGTTGATGGTTGTTATCCTCGTCATGTTCCCCGCACTTGCCACATGGCTGCCTGAGAATATCCGGCAATAGATGTGATGGCACCAAAGGTCACAGTCCTGCAACTCGACACCCAATTCCCACGGGTGTCGGGGGATGTGGCCAGTGCCGCGACATATCAGTGTGAGGTTGAGGTTATTCGCATCCAGAATGCCTCTGTCGACAAGATTGTTAGCAACCGGCCCGACCTAATTGACATCACGCCATTTGAGGCAGCATTGGATCAAGCGCGTGGCGACATCATCGTGACGTCCTGTGGGTTCCTGTCATATTGGCAAGATCACCTGGCCGCGCGAACGCACAAACCATTTATAAGCTCTGCACTGACGGCATTTGACCGCCTTAGCCAACGGTTTGCACCAGACGAGGTGCTGACGTTGACCTTTGACGAGGCTAGTCTGACCGAGCAACACTTTGGCAATCATAGCGCCTATAGGGTGGGGGTCGTTGGGTTGCCAGTTGAGATGCATTTGCGGCGCGTCATTTCGCAAAACCAAACCACGCTGGATGTGGAGCGTGCGGGACGAGAGCTGGTCAAGTTTATCGCAAAGATGCAACGCCCGCATCACAAGCATCTGGTTTTGGAATGCACAAACCTGCCGCCGTATAAAGCCGCGTTAAAGTTGGAAACGGGGTTAGACGTGACCGATATATTGAGCTGCATTGAATCCGTGAGACCCGGATCAGTTCGCGAGCAATTTTCAAGTTAGGAAAAACAACCATGACAGTTTCGGATTTTGCAGCGGCAAAGGCGACGGATGCCTCAATGATCCCCGTGATCGACGTTTCTGGTGCGGTTGATGGGACTGATATCGCGGGCGTTGCTGCCGCTATTTATGCTGCGGCGACAGATCATGGATTTTTTTACATCTCAGGCCACGGGATTGAGCAAAATCTGCTTGATCAGGCCTTTGCTGTATCCAAGGATTTCTTTGCGCTGCCTGCTGAAGAAAAGGGAACCGTCGCGGTAGATGCCAACCAACGGGGATGGATGGCCCAAGGGATGTCACATCTGCCGGGGGCGAAAACCCATGACTTAAAAGAGGTCTTCTTTTGGGGGACGCAAACAGCACCAGATGACGAGGATGTTCTGGCGGGCAAACCGCTGGTTGCGGTCAACCAATGGCCCACAGTTGCATTCCCCCGGTTGGAAGCAGAGCTGCGCCCCTATTATGACGCGCTTTGTGATGTGGCGCGTCATGTGATGGCCGCAGTCGCTGTGAGCCTTGAGCAGCCAGCGGGATTTTTCGATGCCTGTTATGAAAAACCATTGGCGCGCGGGCAATTGGTTTATTACCCGCCATCGACAGCAGGGGATGAGGCCGAGGAACGCTTTGGCGTCGCGCCGCATACTGACTTTGGTGTGCTGACGCTGTTGTTACAAGATGGCAGCGGTGGCTTGCAGGTGCAAAGCAAGTCCGGCGAATGGATGGAGGCCCCGCCGATCGCGGGAACGCTTGTGTGCAATATCGGGGATTTGCTTGCGCGGTGGAGCAACAACAGGTTTGCGTCGACATTGCATAGGGTGGTCAATCGCTCGGATAACGCGCGCTATTCAATACCTGTGTTTTTCGATCCCCACACGGATACGATCATTGACCCGGTAGATCTGGGCGTATCCAAACAGAAGAGTGAATATGAACCGGTTAAGGCTGGTCAGCATATATCTAGCAGGAATCGCAAAAGCTTTGCTCAATATAAGAGGGCTACCTCTTAGTAGAGAGACATTGCATTCGGCTGTACGTGGTCTGCGCCTCAATTGTCAGATGCAGGCATAAGGGAGGGTAATGGGGGCTCTCTATATAGAGAGGCACGAGTTTGGGTTTTAACCGGGGTATTTGAGTACAGGGGGAGGGGCGCAGTAGTGCCTGTCTCCGATCCAAATTCTTAGAACCCCATTTTGCCCCTCAATGCCCATTTCTGAATTAAGAGAGGCTTGCCCCCATATATAGGCGCACATCTTGGTTTGGTTTCCTCAAATCGCAGACTGATTCCGATTCAATCTGGGATTCGATGCGATTCATGCCTTTGATAGTGCGGAATCTTGAGTAGGCGGGCAATGGATTCGTAGGAATCGCCGGCGACTCGGAGGAATCAACACTCATTCTACGGCCCAGTTGGCGTGATTCCGGTGCCCGACCACCGGATTCCGTATGGAAAGAGCCAACAAAGCGGTGCTTCGTACGGAGTATCGGTAGAGAAGTCTAAAATTGGACCTTTCCAATGGAAAATCTACAAGAGAAGTGATGAGGTAAGTAATTGATATTGTTGAGTATCTATATGAATTTCAAAAAAGATGATGTTTTTGTAAAAAAGGGGTTGCGGGTATTCGCTA
>CAXIAD010000036.1:0-28243 GCA_964021645.1 uncultured Cognatishimia sp.
GCCATTACTTCACCTCGATGCCCATAGAGCGCGCCGAACCAAGGATGATCTGCATAGCGCCATCGATGTCGTTCGCGTTCAGGTCTTTCATTTTCGCTTCGGCGATTTCTTTCACCTGAGCAGCAGTTACCGAACCAACGATCTCACGACCGGGCAGTTTGGCACCTGAGCTAAGCTTTGCAGCTTTTTTCAGGAAGTAAGACGCGGGTGGCGTCTTGATGTCCATCGTAAAGGACTTGTCCTGATAATAGGTGATGACGGTTGGGCATGGTGCGCCGGGCTCAAGATCCTGTGTTTTAGCGTTAAACGCCTTACAGAATTCCATGATGTTAATGCCGCGCTGACCCAGCGCCGGACCGACCGGCGGGGATGGGTTTGCTTGACCGGCTTTAACTTGCAGCTTCATTGTGCCTGCGAGTTTCTTGGCCATGAGGCCTCTCCTTCTTCAACGCCGTGGGGACGCGTCCCTTTGGCTTACGTGTTGTGTGGTCAGGGTCACGCACCGCGGTGCGCTTGCCTCCCACGGGGATGGCGCGAAATGCGCCGTTCACATCAGATCTGTTTGATGACCTGCGTAAATTCTAGTTCGACCGGGGTTTCGCGACCAAAGATGGACACGGTTACCTTCAGGCGCTGTGTCTCTTCGTCGACTTCCTCGACCATGCCGTCGAAATCCTCAAACGGACCATCGGCAACCTTGACGCGCTCACCGATCTCAAAGTGGATCAAGGTGCGTGGCGACTCTTCACCTTCCTGAACCCGGTTCAGAATGGCATTCACTTCGGAATCGCGCATTGGCATCGGGCGCCCTTGTGGGCCCAAAAATCCTGTGACGCGGTTGATAGAGTTGATCAGGTGATAGCCTTGATCGCTCATCTCCATGCGCACCAAAACATATCCCGGCATAAAGCGACGCTCGGTGGTCACTTTCTTACCGCGGCGCACCTCGATAACTTCCTCGGTCGGGACCAGCACTTCTTCGATCTGGTCCTCAAGACCAGTTTCGATCGCTGTTTGCCGGATTTGTTCAGCGATCTTTTTCTCGAAGTTCGAGAGTACGCTCACCGAATACCACCGTTTAGCCATCTGATCGCTCTTTCCCGTTACATGTTCGGACAATGCCGAAAGCTGTTTTATCTCAATGTCTTGGCGCATTTACACCAGACCTGCCCGGAATAGAAAATCGGCGCGCAATTCGAATCATCGCACGCCATTCCCGGAAAGTTGGCCTGACCTACCGCCACAGGCATCTGAATTCAAGCGATTTTCGGGGGAATCGCATTTCACGATTGTAGCAAATATATCCACACTAAATGCCACTCCCCAATATAAGTAGCTTTAGAGAGTTCACCTCATATCTCATAATTTTCACAGTCGAATGTCTACTTAGAGCCCAGAGCTTCATCCGAACCCCAAGATGAATTATTTGATTTCAAACCTTCAGTATGCAATCTCACACAATAATGATCTCCGTCAGATTGGAAGTTTCAAATGGCTACTTGGACGTTCGTAGTGGAGTTCGAAGGCGGCACCTATTGCAGTCAATTTCAAGCTGTGATCCTGCAAGATGCTGTATCACAATACAATAATTGCGACCCATCAGAACAGGGTGCCGTTCCGTTGGATGCAGATGCAGTGGAGCTAACGGGTATGAAAAACATTTTCTGTACTAGCGGCTTAACTGAAAAGAACAAACTGTCCATCTTTGCGAACATCGTAAAGACCGAAATTTCGAAATAGAAAGCACCCTTAGTAATGGTCACATTGTCCGCAAAACGGACATTGAGCGCCTCCGCGAATGAAACCGCTTATTAATCACCCGTCCCCCCACCGTAAAAACGTCGCGTGGGTGTCGCCAAATTTGCGGCTGTCCAACCGATCAAATCCCTCGGGGGCCAGTTGTGGGGTGTTTTCTTCCCACACGATCAGCGCGCCTTTAGCGATCCAGCCCATGTCTGCCGCCGCCGTCAACGCACGCAGCCCCATGCCCTTACCGTAAGGCGGATCAAGAAACACCAGATCATGCGCTTCCCCCGTATGCGCACCCAGCTTGGTCGCATCCCGACTGATCAACTGGCAATGCTCGCCTGCGCGCAAAATGCGGATATTCTCGCGCACCAGTGACAGCGCCTTGCGGCCATTATCGACGAAACTCACGGCCTGCGCCCCGCGTGACAGCGCCTCAAGGCCCAGCGCGCCCGTGCCTGCAAACAAATCCAACACCCGCGCATCCCTGATCGGGTCGCCAAATCGCCCCCCCATCAGGATGTTAAACAGACTTTCGCGCACCCTGTCGGTGGTCGGGCGCAAATGCGCGCCCGCGTCCCCTTTGCCAACAGCGCTCAGGGCCGTGCCGCGATACTGTCCCGCAATGATCCTCACGCTTTCAACAAGCCCTTCATATCGGTCGCCGGATCCGTCACAACCGCCGCCGCCGGAGATTTTCCCTCGCCGATCAAACGCTTGGCAATCATGAAATCACGCGGCGCATTCATCGCATCCACGGCCACCAGCTCCTCGCCCTTGTAATACCAGAACGATACCGCCCCGCCCTCACCCGTGCGCGTTGCCACACTGTCATACCCAATGTTCAACCCGGCGATTTGCAATTTCACATCATATTGATCCGACCAGAACCACGGCGTCGCGACATACTCCTTGCCCGCCCCCATGATGTTCTGGGCAACAATTTCAGCCTGATCAATGGCGTTTGGCACGCTTTCCAACCGGATACGCCCGCCTTTATACGGGAATGACGCGCAATCGCCTGCCGCCCAAATGCCGGGCACATCGGTGCGCCCCAGTGCATCGGATTTTATGCCGTTTTCCAACGTCACACCTGCCATTTCAGCCAGTTCAGTCGCCGGAACAATCCCAACGCCCACAATCACGAAATCAACCTCCAGCTCGCTGCCATCACTTAGCCGCGCACCGGTGACATGCCCCTCGCCCAACAGACGATCCAGCCCAACACCTTCCAGAATGTTCACCCCACGCGCACTGTGCAGATCGCGGAAAAAATTCGACGTTTCCGGTGCCGCAACACGTTGCAAAATCCGGTCTGCCATTTCCACCAGCGTCACCTTCAGCCCCTTGGATGCCGCCACCGCAGCCGCCTCCAGACCGATATAGCCGCCACCAACAATCAACACGCGCTTTCCCTCGGTGAATCCCGGTGCCATCGTGTCCACGTCTTTCAGATCACGCACCACAAACACGCCATCCAACGCGCCCCCGATGGCCGCAGGCAACCGCCGTGGCGACGATCCCGTTGTCAGCACCAGCTCATCATATGCCAGCACCTCATCCCCGAGTGTCAGCGTCTTTGCCGCTCCGTCCACAGCACTCACTCGCGCGCCAAGCCGCAAATCAATGTTATGTTCCGCGTAAAAGCTTTCGGGCCGCAGGTACAGCCGCTCCAACTCCATATCGCCCAGCAAATATTTCTTCGACAAGGGCGGGCGCTGATACGGCGGCACATTTTCCTCGCCGATCAATGTGATTTGCCCGTCAAAGCCGCCATTGCGCAATTTCGCAACACATGACGATCCGGCTTGGCCTGCGCCAACAACAACAACATGGGTCATGCCCGTCTCCTGCAACTTGGTGATTGGTGATTGGTGATTGGTGATTGTAGTTTCAGGGCCGAAACCTATATCCATAGTCAATTCAAACGCAATAAAAAGAGAGCCTCCCACATGACGATTTCTATTGGTGACACCCTGCCCGAGGCAACGCTTTCCAGATTGGGCGACGACGGGCCTGAGCCTGTAACGCTTTCCTCGCTTACCACGGGCCGCAAAGTTGTCATTTTCGGCCTGCCCGGTGCCTTCACCGGAACCTGCTCCACCGCCCACGTGCCCAGCTTTATGAAAAACGCTGATGCCCTGCGCGCCAAAGGTGTCGATCAGATCATCTGCGTCTCGGCAAACGATCCTTTTGTGATGGCCGCATGGGACAAAGACACCGGCGCAAGCGCAGCTGGCGTGACCTTCCTCGCGGATCACAACAGCGAGCTGACCAAAGGTACTGGCATGGATTTTGACGTGCCCGCAATCGGGTTTCATGGCCGCTCAAAACGCTATGCGCTGCTGGCAGAAAACGGTGTCGTTAAGGTGCTGAACCTTGATGAGAACGCAGGCACCTGCAATCTCTCCTCTGGCGAAACCATGCTGGACGCACTCTGATAAAATCATCGGCGGGTTCAGACTACCCTTGGTCAGGCCCGCCGACACATCCCCTCCCCTTTGACGCAACACTTACCGCCACCGCAGGGCATTGCCTTGTCGCGTTCCGTCACAGCTTTATGTGTCTTCGCATTCTGATGCGCTCATGCCCAAGCCGCCGCTCACAATACCAAAACACTGTGATGCAGGCGCATGTCTGCCAAATGGCCAGAATTCCGGGGGCTGTTTCGCTGCCTTAAATCCGCGAAACGGTGAGCTTCTCCAGCAAATCCAGCAGGTGTTCATAGTTTTCCTCACCCAGCTTGCTTTTGAACGACGCCAAGATTTCAAGCGTCTCACCCAGATTGTCATCAAGAATTTTCTGGCCCGCCGCGGTGATTTCCAATGTCTGCTTACGCCGGTCCGTCAGGTTTTCACGCCTCGTCAGCAGCCCTTTTTGGTTCAACGTGTGTACAATTCGCGTCAGGCTGGGCAACAATAGGCACGCCCGCTCAGATACCTTTGTGGCGTCCTGCGGCCCGTATTCCGATAACACCCGCAGCACCCGCCATTGTTGCTCGGTCAGCCCTGTATCGGCCAACATGCTCCGTATCGGGCCCATCGTATTTTCCCGCGCTCGAATCAGCGCAATGGGTAACGAGCGTTTAGTAGAAGGAAGGTTACTCTTCATGGTCTTGAATTCAACGCTTGTGAGGTATGGTTAATGCGTGTGTTAAATAAAATCATTGACAAGGTAAATTCTTTTTACTTAACTAGGCAATAATTAACATGTAAAGGAATTTGCATGCCGCATTTTCAAATCGACTATTCCGCCAACATCGAAGAAATACTCGATGTCTCGGCGCTCTGCGAGAAAATTCGCGCAACGGCTGCGACGATTGATACGTTTCCGATGGCCGGAATTCGCGTACGGGCCACCTGCGTCACCCACTACGCCATCGCGGATGGTGACCCGAAACACGGCTTTATCGACCTGTCTGTGCGTCTGCGTGCGGGCCGCCCGACCGATGTAAAACGCGCCGCCATTGCGCAGATATTCGCCGCTCTCCAAGAATTTGCTGCCCCTGCCATGGCCACCCATTCCATCGCTATTTCGGCAGAGATGCGCGACATTGACCCTGATCTTTCCCCGAAATTCGGCACCATTCGCTCCCATTTGAAGGACACCTCATGACTGTGCTCAATGACAATATCGCCAAACTTGGCGACTACCTTGTTCGCTTCAAACAAACCGGTATCCAAAATCGCATCGCAGGCCGGGATGTTGCTGGCACAGCTGGCGTTTTTCAAAACCGTTCACCCGTTGATAAATCGCTGATATGTGACGTGGCGCGCGCGGATGCTACCGACATCGACACCGCGGCCAAGGCGGCCCATGCTGCCTTTGCTGGCTGGCGCGATATGCCTGCACTAGAGCGTAAAAAGATCCTGATCAAAATTGCCGAAGGCATCGAGGCCCGCGCCGAAGAAATCGCCCTATGCGAATGCTGGGACACTGGCCAAACCATGCGCTTTATGTCCAAGGCAGCCTTGCGCGGCGCAGAAAACTTTCGCTATTTCGCGGATCAGGTTGTACAGGCCCGCGACGGTCAGCACCTGCAATCGCCCACTTTGATGAATGTCACAACGCGTAAACCCATCGGTCCCGTCGGTGTGATTACCCCGTGGAACACGCCCTTTATGCTCTCCACCTGGAAAATCGCTCCGGCGCTGGCGGCGGGCTGCACGGTAGTCCACAAACCCGCCGAGGATTCGCCCCTTACCGCGCGTCTTCTGGTCGAAATCGCCGAAGAAGCAGGCCTGCCCCCCGGCGTTCTGAACACGGTTAACGGCTTTGGCCATGACGCTGGCAAGGCCCTCTGCGAGCACCCATTGATCAAGGCAATCGCCTTTGTCGGCGAAAGCCGCACGGGGTCGCTGATCACCAAACAGGGCGCTGATACGCTGAAACGCAACCACCTTGAACTGGGCGGCAAAAACCCCGTGATCGTGTTTGAAGACGCCGATCTGGACCGCGCCTTGGATGCGGTCATCTTCATGATCTATTCAATCAATGGCGAGCGCTGCACATCCTCCAGCCGCTTGTTCATCCAAGACTCCATTCGCAAAGAATTTGAGACCAAACTGGTCGCGCGGGTGAATAATATCAAGGTGGGCCACCCGCTTGATCCCGCCACAGAAATCGGGCCGCTGGTCACCGAAGAGCATTACAACAAGGTCACCTCATACTTTGATATCGCCCGCGAAGACGGCGCAACAATTGCTGCTGGCGGCGAAAAAATCGGTGACGAGGGCTACTTTATTCGCCCGACCCTGTTCACCAATGCCACCAATCAAATGCGCATCGCCCGCGAGGAAATCTTTGGCCCGGTCCTGACATCAATCCCCTTCACCACCGAAGCAGAAGCCCTGCAAATGGCCAATGACACAGACTATGGTTTGACCGCCTATGTGTGGACCAACGATCTCACCCGCGCCCTGCGTTTCACCGAGGCACTAGAGGCCGGAATGATCTGGGTAAATTCCGAAAACGTCCGTCACCTGCCGACCCCTTTTGGGGGTGTAAAAGCCAGCGGCATAGGTCGGGACGGCGGCGATTGGAGCTTTGAATTCTACATGGAGCAAAAACACATCGGTTTCGCCACCGGACAACACAAAATCATGCGCTTGGGTGCCTGAATATCCCCACCGTCTGGCACCGGTCAGACCACCGTTATCTTTCCAGCTCAATAGGAGGCACTGATGCCTGTTCCCGCCCCAAATCTATACCCCGATTTCAATACCATCCGGCTCAGCCATGTGTGCCTGAACGTAAAAGACCTCGCGGCAAGCAGGACGTTCTACACCGACATCATCGGCCTTCAAATCACTGACGAAAGCGACAGCCACATCTATCTGCGCGCCATGGAAGAACGCGGCCACCATTGCGTTATCCTGCAAAAATCCGACCAGCCGGGCACCGTTGAGGTGATGGGCTTCAAGACCTTCGACGAACAGGATTTGGACAAGGCCGAGGCCTATTTCCAAGGCAAGGGCCGCCCGACATCATGGGTGGATCGTCCCTATCAGGGGCGCACCTTGCTCACCTCGGACAACATGGGCATCCCGCTAGAATTCTATCACAAAATGGATCGTTTGGCTCCAATCCATCAGCAATACGCCCTCTATCGCGGTGTCAAACCGCTGCGAATTGACCACTTTAATGTCTTTTCCAGCAATGTGGACGACAGTGTTGCCTTCTATTCCGACTTTGGCTTTCGCGTGACCGAATACACCGAAGACGAAGACACCAAAAAGCTCTGGGCGGCATGGATGCACCGCAAGGGTGGCGTGCACGATATGGCCTTTACCAATGGCACAGGTCCACGCATGCACCACGTCGCGTTCTGGGTGCCAACACCGCTTAACATCATTGATTTGCTCGATTTGATGTCAACAACAGGCTATGTCGACAACATCGAACGCGGTCCGGGTCGCCATGGTATTTCCAATGCCTTCTTCCTCTATGTCCTTGACCCAGATGGCCACCGGATCGAGATTTATTGCTCCGATTATCAAACCCTTGACCCGGATCTGGAACCGATCAAATGGGATTTGCTGGACCCGCAGCGTCAAACCCTTTGGGGCGCGGCTGCACCAGAAAGCTGGTTCAAACACGGCACCACCTTCGCTGGCGTTGAGGTGCGCGATGCTGATCTAAATGCCTCACCAATTATCGCCCCCTGATCCGGCGGCCCCGATGCAACCCCAAGGGCAACAGCCCTTTGCAACAGGTGGCCTCGGTGATTAATAGACCTAAATACCTGTGCAGGGGCGGCATCGCGTTCGCCCCCATCGCATAGACCTCAGGAGAAACCACATGCGCTTTGCAACCTACTCATCCGACGGATCCCGGTTTTATGGGGCGATTACCGATGCCGGCGCAATTGCGCTTTCACCGCAGTTTCCAGATTGGCCGACCTTGCTTGACGTCGTGCGCGCCGATGGCCTTGCGACGCTCACCGCCGCCGCCACCGACCAACCCGTCACGCATACAGATGTCACCTATGAAATGGTGTTGCCCAACGCATCCCGTATTCTCTGCGTCGGCGTGAATTTCCCCGACCGGAATGCGGAATACAAAGACGGCAGCGACCTGCCCAAACATATGTCGCTCTTTCCCCGTTTCGCCTCCGGCTTTACCGGCCATGGCCGCCCCCTGATCCGCCCCCCTGAAAACCACACATTGGATTACGAAGGCGAGGTCGCCATTGTCATCGGCAAAACCGGCCGCCGCATCACCGAAGAAAACGCCTATGATCACATCGCAGCCCTGACAATTTGCAACGAAGGCACGATCCGCGACTGGGTCCGCCATGCGAAATTCAACGTCACCCAAGGCAAAAACTGGGATCACTCCGGCGCGATGGGCCCATGGCTTGTCCCCTTTACCGAGGCATCCCAACTCGACGACGCCCGCATCATCACACGCGTCAACGGCGAGGTGCGCCAAGACGATGTCCTATCGCGCATGATGTTCCCGATCCGCGCTGAAATCGCCTATATTTCAACCTTCATGACCCTGCAACCGGGCGACATTATCGTCACCGGCACACCCACAGGTGCAGGCGCACGATTTGATCCGCCACGCTATCTAAAACCCGGCGATATTGTCGAGGTCGAGGTGAACGGTATCGGCATCTTGCGCAACAGCATCGAGGATGAGGTGATTGCATGACACCACAGGATCATGCACGTGCCGCTGCTGACTTATTGCAAGCCGAAAAGACCGGAACCCAAATCGGTCTGTTGACCCTGCGCCACCCCGAAATGGGCATGGATGACGCCTACGCAGTACAGGGCGCCATCTATGACCAGAAACTGACCCAGGGCCAAAAAGTCATCGGTTGGAAAATCGGACTAACGTCCAAGGCCATGCAATATGCGCTGAACATCGACATCCCAGATAGCGGCATCTTGTTTGATGACATGCTGTTTGAAAACGGGGCGACAGTACCTGCTGGCCGCTTCATTCAACCGCGTATCGAATGCGAAATTGCCTTTGTAATGAAATCCGCCATCGGGGGCGAAAACGTCAGCCGCGCAGATGTGATCGCGGCCACCGATTTTGTGGCCCCGTCGATCGAAATCCTGGACACGCGCATTCTACGCGCCGATCCAGAAACCGGCAAAACCCGCAGCGTGTATGACACGATCAGCGATAACGCCGCAAACGCGGGCATCGTGTTGGGTGCCGAACGCCACGCGATTGATGCGTTTGATTTGCGCTGGGTTGGTGCCATTTCCAGCCGCAACGGCGAGGTCGAGGAAACCGGCCTTGGCGCAGGTGTCCTGAATGATCCCGTCGAAAGCGTGGTCTGGCTGGCGCGCCGCATGGCCCAATACGGTCAACAAATCAAAGCCGGACAAGTGATCCTGTCAGGCAGCTTTATCCGTCCGGTCGAATGCCCCTCGGGCACCGAAATTCACGCTGATTTTGGGGCCTTCGGGTCGGTCGACATTAACTTTGCCTAAGGAGATCACCATGCCCGCGCCAATCAACACCTTCAAAACCGCCCTCAAGGCAGGCGAGACGCTAATCGGCTGCTGGGTCGGTTTGGCCGATGCCTATGCCGCCGAAATCATGACCACCGCCGGGTTTGATTGGTTGCTTATCGACGGGGAGCACGCCCCAAATGATTTGCGTTCAATGGTGTCTCAATTGCAGGTGATCCAACCCTCAAACAGCCATGCCGTCGTGCGCCTGCCTGTGGGCGACACGGTCAAAATGAAACAAATCCTTGATGGCGGCGCACAAACGGTGTTGGTCCCCATGATCGAAAGCGCGGACCAAGCCCGTCAAATTGTGCGCGACACCCAATATCCACCCGTGGGCGTGCGCGGGGTTGGCGCGTCCTTGGCGCGGGCGTCACGATTTGGCGAAATCTCGGATTACGCCAAAACCGCTGATGATCAAATCTGTCTGCTTTTGCAGGTCGAAAACCGCGCGGGCATGGCCGCCTTGGATGATATCTTGGCGATTGACGAGGTTGATGGCGTCTTCATTGGCCCCGCTGATCTGGCGGCGGATATGGGACACATCGGCAATGCAAGCCACCCGGATGTCAAAAAAGCTGTCGAAGACTGCCTGACAAGAATCGTCGCCTCCGGCAAGGCGGCGGGCATTCTAGCAACCGATCTAAATGCGGCCCAAAGGTTCATTGATCTGGGCGCGACCTTTGTGGCCGTTGGCATTGATGTGACCCTATTTGCCGGCGCGGCGCGCGATTTGGCTGCCAAGGGTGCCGCGTTAAAGCCAACCCCTGTTTGACCCCATGTCAAATTAGGTCCGTTAACCATGATTCGCGTGAAATCCCTCTGAAATGTACATTTCAGAGGCCGAAAGTGGCAATTCGTTAGTTTCGCCAATGCTTACCCCTGCGGGCGTTGTGCAAACCAATCGTTATGGGCACTGCATCTTGTGGCCGGCTGTTGCGCAAAACCCGGTTTGTACGTTCCAAAAACCTGCCTTTTGGGCTGCTTAACGCAACGCCCGCCCGCCATTCACGCCGTTTCTGCGCCCGCCTACAGGCTGTCCATTTTTCGTGCTAATTTCGCGTCCAGCGCGCTTAATCCATCCACACTATGCGTCGTTAGCGTGACGTTGACGGTGCCATAAACATTGGACCATTCTGGATGATGGTTCCATTTTTCCGCCCAGATTGCGGCGCGGGTCATCCATCCAAACGCATCAACAAAATTCTTGAATTTGAATGACTTACATAGCGCATCGCGCCCCTCAACCATTTGCCATCCGGTGTTCAGCAACGGCTCCAGCAGGGGCCCACGGGTTTCTTCGCTTAGCTTCTCGGTCATTCTTGTTCCTCCACATGGGTCTTTTTGAACGGACCCCATTCGGTTAACACGTCAATATCATTGCTCACGGCGGCGCGCTCTTCGACTAAAAATCGCGCCACGGCATCAGAAAATCCTTTATCTTCAATCCAGTGCAGGGAATGTGTCTCCACCGGAAGATACCCGCGCGCCAGTTTATGTTCCCCCTGCGCACCGGCCTCAACCCGCCCCAAACCGTGGCGGATCGCATAATCTATCGACTGATAGTAACATATTTCGAAATGCAGGCAGTCATGCTCTTCGGTACAGCCCCAATATCGGCCATAAAGCGCGTCGCGCCCGATGAAATTCATCGCCCCCGCCACCGGAATCCCGTCCCGCTCCGCAAAGATCAACAGGATGTCGTCGCGTAGAAATTCTTGAGCGTTATCAAAGAATTGTCTCGTTAGATATGGCTGCCCCCATTTGCGCGCGCCCGTGTCTTGATAGAATTCCCAGATGTAATCCCAATGCTCAGCCCGTATCTCATTGCCCGTATAGACCCTGATCTCGCCACCAAACTCCCCCGCCCGCCGCCGCTCCCGCTTCACATTTTTCCGCTTACGCGCCGACAACGTGTTAAGAAACGATTCGAAATCAGGGTAGTCATCATTAACCCAATGAAATTGCTGTCCAATTCTGCGCTGCAAACCCATCTGCTCGCCTGCCAAAGCCTCCGCTTCGGTGCAAAAAGTAAAGTGAACTGAGCTAAATCCGTTGTTCGTCGCGACCTGCACCGCCCCCTGCACCAACCCCGACAGCCCCTCCACCTCATATCCCGGCCGCGTCAGGAACCGCTTTCCAGACACCGGTGTAAATGGCACCGCCCCCTGTAGTTTCGGGTAGTACTGCCCGCCCGCCTGCGTATAGGCATTGGCCCAACTGTGGTCAAAAACGTACTCACCCTGGCTATGTAATTTGACATAAAACGGCGCGCAGGCGATTAGGTTTTCTTCAACATAAACAGCAAGATGCCTTGTAATCCAACCACTGCCATCACCCACCGATCCGCTATCCTCAAGAGCGCGCAGAAATCGGTGTGTGGTGAACGGGTTGTCTGGCTTACCGCCATCAATCGCCTCAGGGCAGGCACAGGCATCCCATGCCTGCGCGCTCACATCCCGGATCGACTTTAGTAGCTGAATTTCAAGTTTGCGCTCGCTCACAACACCCCTCCCGGCACATCAATATACTTGGGTCAGGGCCGAGCAGGATCAACCGCCAATCGCAGCCGGATATCCTTCAAAGGTGATATTATCGACACTCAAACGCGCCTCCGCTTCCTGCCGCACAGAGCGGATCGTCCAACAAAAAACAGCCGCACCTGCCGCCTTAAGGTCGATAACTCGCTGATTTTGCAAATCAATTACCTCGTGACTGATGAATTCGCACCCAATGCGATCGTAATCCGGGATATCCTTCAGGCGCTCGCGTGTCGCTTGCGGAACCAAGGGCCAATCTTCTTGCGTAAATCCGCAGGTTGTCAGCCCCCGCGCCACATCAGGTAGTAACTCAGCTAACAAAGCCACCGAATGCGGATTGAATGACATCACGGCAACTGGTCCCTGATAGTTGGCCAAAGCCTCCGCAGTCGCGGTTTCTAGCAACCCAATGTTGCGTCCCAATGCACCGTCTTGATCCTTCAACTCGATCAACAAAGGTGTGCGCCCATTCACAAGATCCAAAACGTCAACAAGCGTAGGAATTCCCTCCGCGCCCCCTGTCAGTTGGATCCTCCCCAACTCAGCAGCACTGCGCGGCGCAACCGCCCCCACCTCGCCCGTCAACCGGCCAAGATGATAGTCATGAAACACCATTGCCTGCCCGTCACTGGACAGCTGTAAATCCAGCTCAATACCGAACCCGGCCTCAATCGCCGCAACAAACGCAGCACGACTGTTTTCGGGGCGGCCACTTGCAACATCATGGTATCCACGATGTGCCAATGGCCGCTCAAAAAACCACGGATGTAGATGGGTCATTTGACTTGGAAAATTCCGTCGATTTCCACTGCCACACCAACAGGCAAGGCCGCCGCGGAAACCGCAGCACGCGCATGACGACCTGTATCCCCCAGCGCCTCTGCCATGAAATCAGATGCCCCATTGATAACAGCCGGTTGATCGGTGAAATCGCCGGTGGAATTCACAAAACCAGTCAGCTTTACCACGCGCACCAACCTGTCCAGATCGCCGCCACAGGCTGCTTTGACTTGTGCCAAAAGGTTGATTGCACAGGTGCGCGCCGCAGCAGCACCAGCGGCGACATCCATGTCACTGCCCAATTTCCCTTTGATAAACCCATTTGCGTCAGCCGAAACCTGGCCAGACACATACACAAGATCCCCCGCCTGCACATAAGGCACGTAGTTTGCCACAGGTGCCGGCGCATCAGGGAGTGTCACACCCATCTCGGCCAATTTCGCTTCAAATCCGCTCATGTTTGTCTCCTAGACTTTGCTCAAATGGACGCTAATGCCTTTTGCCATATTCATGAAACAGGAAAATCAAAAAGGCCTGCGTCCGGTTAAGGGTGTGGGCGTTTTGCATCCAATCAATTGACGCATACCCATGCCAAACGCCTTAGCCCCAGAACCCAGCCCTGAAAAGGCAAAACACACGTCAGCTCTCGCGAAAGGCCCGCGTGAAATAATCTGTCAGCGGTTTCACCAGATAGAAAATCGGGGCCTGATCGGCGGTGCGAATAAACGCCTCCACCGGCATTCCGGGAATTAGCGTGGCATTGTCCGGCAAACGCGCCTGCTCTCCCTCAGTCAACTCAATTTCCGCGCGATAATAGGCGACATGCGTGCCCTCATCACGAAATGCATCAGCAGAGATTTGCGTGACAACCCCAATCAGTTCGGGCGTCTCGCGTTGATCAAAGGCAGAGAACCGCAACGTCACCTCCTGGCCCAAATGTATCTGATCCACATGGATGGGTTGCACCTGCACAGCGATAACCAAAGGGCGATCTTGTGGCACAAGGTAAAGCACCGGGTCCGCTGCACGCAGCACAGAACGCGGGGTCACCACCTGCATGCCGTAAACAATGCCCGACACAGGTGCCGTGATATCCAAACGTGACAATTGTTCCAGTGTGGCGCGCCGGTTTTCGGCCAATTCCAACTCGCGATATTGCAGATCCCGCAGTTGGGTAATCGCCTCTTCGCGTTGCCCCGTGCCCAGCTTTAGAATTTCGATGTCAATCTCGGTGATACGCCCATAGGCCTGCGCTTTGTCAGCGCTCAACCCACCGACACGCCCACTCAGGCTGGCCTGTTCACGACGCAATGACAGCACCCGACTTGCCTGCGCTAACCCTTTGTCTAACAGGGTCTGTTGATTGACCAACTCCTCTGAAATCAGCTCCAGTTGGGTATTCAATGCCGCCTTTTGAGCATCAAGTCCGGCGATCTGATCACTGATCTGAATACGCCGTTTGCCCAGCTGGTTCACTTCCTGATCCATCGACGCGCGCCGCGCCTCAAACAGGCGGTTCTGTCCCGCAACAATATCCGCCACCTCAGGCTTGGTTTTCGCAATCTCAATCAGTTCGGGATCAAAACGCACCTCATCGATTTCGTCGCGTTCGGCCACCAATCGCCCGCGCCGGGCAATGATCTCAAATAGCTGCCCCTCAGTAATAACAAGATTCGATTCCAGCACCGCAGAATCCAACCTGATCAGCACATCACCTTTGGCGACCAGATCACCCTCATCAACCAAAATCTCGGCAATAACGCCGCCATCCAAATGCTGCACAATCTGGCGATTACGATCGACCTCCAGTTGGCCGCTGGTGACAATCGCACCCGCCAAATTGCTGAACACAGACCAACCGCCGAACCCGCCAACCAGCACAACCAACGTGACCAACCCAGCCACCACAGGGCCACGCACCGATTGATATTTCAACGCCCCCCTCACGACACACCTCCGGGGGCCACAGAGCCGCGAATTTCGTCATGATTGCGGATGTGTTTTTTCAGCACTTCGGCGCTTGGCCCAAAATCTACGCGCTGACCGTTTTCCAGTATCAAAAGCATATCACACTCCTGAATTGCCGCAGGTCGGTGCGCCATGATCAACACAATGTTACCCGCTGCCTTCATCGCCTTGATCGCCGCGTTCAGCGCAACAGAGCCGACGTTATCCAAGTTTGAATTTGGCTCATCCAACACCAGAATAACCGGGTCAGAATACAATGCCCGCGCCAGCCCGATCCGTTGAACCTGCCCGCCAGACAACTTGCCGCCGCTCGCACTTACCTTGGTGTCATAGCCGTCAGGCAAATGCAGGATCATGTCATGCGCCGCGGCCTTTTGCGCTGCTTCGACAACTTTTGCATCATCCCCAGCCCTGGAAAAACGGGCGATATTCTCCGCAATTGTTCCCTCAAAAAGAGAGACGCGTTGCGGTAAATACCCGATGTATTCACCCAGTTTATCGGGTTGATACTGATCCAACGCCGCGCCGTCTAACCGCACCTTGCCACCCGCAGGGCGCCACACCCCGGTCAAGGCACGCGCAAGTGTGGACTTCCCCGCACCAGACTGCCCAATCACCCCCACAGCGGTCCCCGGCTTCACGGAAAAACTTAGCATCCGCAACGACGCCTGCGCCTCTCCCGGTGGTACAACGGTCAACTGATGCACGTCCAACTTGGCCGCAGGTCTGGGCAGCTCTGTCAGCTTTGCGGCAGGTGGCACAATGCTTAGCAGCTCCGCCAAACGGTCCCAGCCCCGCCGTGATTGTTGCACCAATGGCCATTGCGCGACGATCATCTCAATCGGGGCCAATGCGCGCCCCATCAAAATAGAGGAGGCGATCATCGCACCGGGCGACACCTCTCCTTGCAGTACCAAATAGGCCGCCAAGCCCAGCATCGCCGATTGCATAAACAGCCTGAAGGTCTTGGAAACCGATCGGAACGATCCGTTTCTCTCGGCGGCATCTGTCTGCATCGACAAAGCCGATTGTCGCGCCTGATGCCAGCGGTCAAAAACTGCGCCTAGCATCCCCATGCTTTGCACCATCTCTGATTCGCTGCGCATCTGCCCAGCAAGCACCGACGCACGGTGCGATGCAAAGGACGCCGCGCCATTTGGGCCGCGCGTACTTAGTTGGTTGGCAATCGTGATCACCACCAGAATCGCCCCCCCTGTCAGGGCAAGCCAGCCTAACCAGGGGTGAAATATGAAAATACCGATCAAAAACACCGGTGCCCAAGGAATATCGAACAATGCAATCAATGCGGGAGAGGCGATAAACCGCTGAATGGCCTCCAGATCCGAAAGCCCGGTTTCCGCCTTTTCATCCTTGTGCAGCGCAGATCGCCGAATGACCGCGTCAAACACCCGCCGCTCCATTGCGGCCTGAAAACGTGCGCCAACACGGGCCATGATTTTGCCCCGCACCAGGTCCATTATCCCCATGACAGCAAACAGAAAAACCACCAGAATAGATAGGGCCAGCAAGGTCTCAACCGACCCGCTCCCCAGCACACGGTCATAGACCTGCAACATAAAGATGGGTCCGGTTAACATCAGCAAATTGGCGAAAAAGCTAAAAACACCAACAGTGATATACAATCCACGCGATGCGCTGCGGGCTTGTTTCAACTCTTCTAAACCTGATTTTCGCACAATGCTTGCCAACTGATGTCCCGGTTTCAATTTTTTCCGCGTCGAACTATGGCAAATTGCCACCTCAGATAATACATGTCGCCAAACCGCCACATACTCAGCGGAACTGTGCTGATATGTTTGGGGTCAGAGCCTCAATGAACTAAGTGAATTGATACGTAGTTAAATCAGAGAAATCCATTGCCAATTTTACCAGCCAAATTTTCCGCGTTTCGGATGACACCCTACATTGCAATCGCCTTTGCGGTGGTTCTGTCCGCCTGCGCACAAGCCCCTTCAGACGTTAGTCGGTCCGGGATTTTTGACCCCTATGAACGTCAAAATCGCAAGGTTCACCGCTTCAATCGCAACTTGGATAAGGCGTTGGTCAAACCTGCGTCCACGGTTTACGGCACGATCCTTCCGACTGAGATCCAGGACAGCGTCGCTCATTTCTCCGAAAACCTGTCATTGCCCGGACAGGTGATCAACAATGTTCTACAAGGCGATGTCGCAGGTGCTGGCAACAATACCGCGCGCTTTTTGGTGAACACGGTGTTGGGAATTGGGGGCATGTTTGATGTCGCCAGTGATTTCGGAATGCCGATCGAGAAAACAGGATTTGGTGAAACTTTGCATGTTTGGGGTGCCAAAGAGGGTGCTTATACCGAGCTGCCGTTTTTCGGCCCCTCTACGCAGCGTGACACTGCCGGGATCATTGTGGATATTGTGCTTGATCCGGTTGCGCTGGCCCTGCCGCGCCCCGAAAAATACATCACCACCGGGGCCTATGTGGCCGCGCGCTTTGGTCAACGCCATAAATACACAGCAACCGTTGATTCAATTCTATACGAAAGTGCCGACAGCTACGCACAGGCACGCACCCTATATTTGCAAAACCGTCGCTACGAGCTAAGCGGCAAAGATGACGAGACCGATCTGGAGGCCTATGATGATCCATACGACGACTTCTGATTTCACGCGCCGCGCGTTTATAACCAGCATTGCCGCGATGGCACTGGTTCCCAATAGCGCCGCTGCTTTAACTGATGCTCAGGCTAAAAACTTGGTCAACAAGGTGGTCCGCGACATCAACAAAGTGATCACATCAGGCAAACCCCTGAGTAACATGATTGATCAGTTTGAGCGTATTTTCGTCCGCTACGGGGATGTTGCGATCATTGCGCGGTCTGCCCTAGGCCCGGATGCTCGCAGCCTTAGCAAATCTCAGCTGAACGCCTATACCAAGGTATTTCAGGGCTATGTGTCACGCAAATACGGCAAGCGTTTTAACGAATTTGTCGGTGGCAACATCGAGGTGCAGGACGCGCGCAAAGTCAAAAGTTTCCATGAGGTGCGCACAGAAACAACCTTGCGGGGGCAGGCCCCATTTGCGTTGAATTTTCTGGTGTCTGACCGTTCTGGCAAGCCTAAGTTCTTTGACATGATCATCGAAGGCATCAGCCTTCGCCTGAGTGAGAAAAGCGAAATCGGTGCCATGCTGGACAAACGCAAAGGCAACTTTGATCTGTTCCTCAAGGATCTGAAAAACGCGGGCTAACCTTCGCGTTCATTCGTTTGAAAATGCAAACCGGGCCAATAGGTCCGGTTTTTTGCTTTTCATCCCTGCAAACAAATCAATTCCCTCCCAAGAGGCCTCGCAAAAACTGGTCCAACACTGTGCCGCGCCGCTCATTGCGCTGGGGTTTGGTTTGTGGCTTGGGTTTGGGTGTGAACGCAGGCAATGGCACGGGGGGCTC
The DNA here is from genome assembly GCA_964021645.1 of uncultured Cognatishimia sp. GTDB lineage: Bacteria > Pseudomonadota > Alphaproteobacteria > Rhodobacterales > Rhodobacteraceae > CANLDA01. The sequence continues at coordinate 18,447 of CAXIAD010000036.1, forward strand.
CCCCTCTGTCACACGGCGCATCACCTCATGCCAGATCTCGGTTGGCAGCCCCCCCCCCGTGACACCGGTCAATGGCGTATTATCATCATACCCCATCCACACACCCGTCACATATTCCGCGGTAAAACCGATGAACCAAGCATCGCGCGCCGCCTGTGTCGTGCCCGTTTTTCCAGCAATCTGCCACCCTGGTAAACGCGCACGCCCGCCGGTCCCTTCCGAGACCACCTTTTCCATCATATAAATCAACTCACGCGCAGCAGACTCGCTGATAACACGTTCACCGATGCCACCACCTGTGCCCATCAGTGCCTCTTTGTCGCCCTTCAAACGCAGCTCAATCAAACCATAGGGCGTGACCGAGGAACCGCCGTTCAAAATGCCCGCATAGGCCCCGGTCATCTCCAACAACGAGCTTTCCGATGCCCCTAACGCAAGTGCCGGCCCATCGGCCAGATCGCTCACAATACCAAAATCGCTGGCCACCTTGCGAACATTGTCGCGCCCAACAGCCTCAGATACCTTGACCGCAGGCACATTCAACGAATCCCGCAACGCCTGCACCAATGGCACCATTCCATAATGTTTGCCGGTATAATTGCGCGGGCACCACTCACCCGATCCAGCAATGTTCAGGCAATAGGGCGCATCCTCAATCAAATCATCATGGGCATACCCCAGCTCTAATGCCGTGGCATAAACAAACGGCTTAAACGCTGATCCGGTCTGGCGTTGCGCTTGCGTGGCACGGTTAAAGGCACCCGAAACCGTGGTGTTGCGCCCGCCAACCATGGCCCGCACAGCCCCATCCGCCGACATCACCACCACAGCCGCCTGCGCTTTTGATCCTTCGCGCACCTTATTGGCAAACACCCACTTTAGCCCCTCCTCAACCGAGGCCTGAACCTCTTGATCCAAGGTCGTCTGCAACAAGACGTCCTCAGTAGTGTTGCGGGTGAAAAACTCGGGGCCGGAGGCCATGACCCAATCGGCAAAATAGCCCCCGGTTCTTGTCTGTGCTGCTTGGGATAGGGTTGCAGGCTCCCCCTGCCAATGCGCCGTTTGCTGATCCGACAAATAGCCCTGCTCGTTCATCAAACGTAAAATCGTAGCCGCACGTGCCTGCGAGCGTTCCAAATCATTGGTCGGTGCAAGTCGCGACGGTGCCGTCAAAAGCCCGGCAATCATTGCCGCCTCTGCCGGGCTTAACTCTGCGGATGATTTACCAAAATAACGTTGCGCCGCGGCCTCCGCCCCATATGCGCCACCGCCCATATAGGCCCGGTTCATATAGATCGACAGGATTTCATCCTTGGTATATTTCAACTCCATCGCCATGGCATAAAGCGCTTCTTGACCTTTGCGCACCATAGAGGAACGACGGCAATCCCCCACATAGGCTGCCTCGCTTTTCCAATCCTCGGGCACATACTCAACACCCAAACACAAAAGCTTGGCCGTTTGCTGCGTGATGGTCGATCCACCATGCCCTGACAACGGCCCACGCCCCTCGCTTAGGTTGATGCGCACCGCACTGGCAATACCACGTGGGCTCAGGCCAAAGTGGCTGTAAAACCGCTTATCCTCCGTCGCCACCACAGCGTTCTTTAGATGCGGAGAAACCGTGCTCGCCGTGACAACACCGCCAAATTGATCGCCGCGCCACGCAAACACATCACCATCACGATCCAATAGGGTCACCGACCCGCGCGCGCGCCCGTCCAGCATGGTCGAAACATCAGGCAGGGTCAGATAGGTATAACCAACCGCGATCGCCAAAATCAGCGTGACCACCACCGTCGAACGCCACACCAATGACCAAACCAACCGCCAGATCCACGACCAGATTCCAAACAAGAACCGCCGAATAGGGCCACGCCCAGCGCTACGCCCCCGACCACCACGAGGCGCGCCAGATTTGCGCCGCGCCGTCTTTGCCGCCGGGCGACGCTTGGCTTGCGCCTTTGATTTCGGCGCAGGTTTGGCCGCAGGTTTCGCCCGTGCACCATATCTGTTTTCCGCCACCAAAGGCGGTTTTCTGCGACCTGTGTCACTCATCTATTGTCCTGCCCGACATCATTCTTTTGCCTACCATAACCGCAAATCCAACAGATGTTGACCCTTCCCAACAGATCACACCGCCTAAATTCCACCATCGTCTGACCACACCCTCGAATTCCACCCCGGCATAAGCGAAAAACCGCGCCCTCGATGCCCCATCTTCTCTTGGGTATAAATATCCCCGCCGGAGGCATCCCTCTCTCGCCCCACGCGATAGGCCCATAGAAAAAGGGCACCCAATATGAGCGCCCTCTAATCCATGTACTCAGGTCTTTAGATGCCCGCGTCGATAATTGCCTTGGCTAGAATCGGCACCGTTTCAGCGTTCAAACCAGCGATATTCATCCGGCTGTCACCAATCATATAAATCGCATTTTCCGCACGCAGTTTCTCTACTTTGTCCGGTGTTGTGCCGATTTGGCTAAACATGCCACGATGCTGCGCAATAAATCCAAATCGGTCCGATCCAGAAAGGCGCCGTAACTCTGCTGCCAATTGTTCACGCAACGCAAGCATGCCCAACCGCACCTCTTCCAATTCCGCAGCCCAATCCGCCCGCAGCTCAGGATCACTCAGGATTGTGGTCACGACCCGCGCGCCATGATCAGGCGGGAACGAAAAGTTCTGACGGTTCAAGTAGCTTAGGTTTTCCTGCGCCACAGGCGTATTTTCCGCCAGCTCCGATATCGCCATCAAGATACCGGTACGCTCACGGTAAATGCCGAAATTCTTCGAGCAGCTTCCCGCGATCAGGCATTCCTTAACGCCACTGGCCACCAAACGCGTGGCAGCAGCGTCTTCTTCCAATCCATCACCAAAGCCTTGATAGGCAATGTCGACCATCGCGATCAGACCCTTTTCGTTGATCAGATCAACAACCGCCTGCCACTGCACAAGGTTCAGATTGGCACCCGTCGGATTGTGACAGCAGCCATGCAGCAACACGATATCACCCGCGCGCGCCTGACCCAGATCTTCCAGCATACCATCAAAATCGACACCACGGGTTTCGGTGTCAAAATAGCGATAGGCCACATGCTCAATGCCGACATAGCCCAGAATGGACACGTGATTTGGCCAGGTTGGATTTGACACAAAAACCCGCGCCTCCGGGGCGGCCATTTTGATCAATTCAAATGCTTGACGTATCGCACCCGTGCCACCCGGCGTGGCGGCCGCTGCAATGCGATCACGTGCCACGGCATCGCCCAACACCAGATCAATCATCACATCGCTATAGGCAGGATCACCTGCCAAGCCGACATAGCTTTTGCTGGTTTGTTCAGCAACGAGACGCCGCTCGGCCTCTTTCACTGCACGCATCACGGGCGTCAGCCCATTCGCGTCTTTGTACACACCCACACCCAAATCAATCTTGGTCGGGCGCGGATCTTCGCGGAACTTCGCCATCAGGGCTAGGATTTTGTCGGCTGGTTGGGCTTTTAGATTGGTAAGCATCATGCTTCTCCAGTGGCAATTGGGACAGTGGGAAAGGCCCCCCACTCAGTCCAAGATCCGTCATAAAGCGCGTGATCGGTCTTCCCGAACCGCTCCATCGCTAAGCATAACACCGCAGCAGTTACACCTGATCCACAGCTTGTGATGACCGGCTTGTCCAGATCAACACCCGCGGCGTCAAATATCGCGCGTAACTCTTCGGGCTGCTTCAGTGTTGCGTTGTCATTCAACAGCGTCGTGAAAGGCACATTGCGACTACCGGGGATATGCCCCGCGCGCAGACCTTCCCGAGGCTCGGGAACCTCACCGCGAAACCGTTCAGCAGCGCGCGCATCCACAATGCTATATTCACCCAACTTGGAGGCAGACGAGACCTGCGTCACATCCTTCACCAAATGGTTCTGACGACGCACAGTCATGTGGCGATCCCGAATAACCGGAGGCATGTCCTCGATGTCGCGCCCCTCGGCGATCCATTTCGGCAGACCTCCATCCAGTACAGCGATGTCTTTTTGGCCCATCAGTTTGAACAACCACCAAACACGTGCGGCTGAAAACAATCCCTTGCTGTCATAGACGACAACTTGGTGTCCGTCTCCAACACCCATCGCGCGCAAACGTGACATGAATTTCTCAACCGTCGGCACCATATGCGGCAACGAAGAGCGATGATCAGAAATGTCATCAATGTCAAAAAACCGCGCGCCGGGAATATGGGTCGTCTCATATTCAGCCCGCGCATCGCGTGCTTCGGCGGGCATATGCCACGACGCATCTAAAATCCGCAAATCCGGATCTTTGATATGTGCAGCCAGCCATTTTGTGGAAACAAGTGTTCTGGGGTCATCAAGTGACATGTTGGAATTCCCTGCAATTGCTAGTTCTTGCTACTACCAGCGCGCAGAGGAGGCAAGGCCGGGACGTTGCAGAATTGCGGTCCCGACCTATGGTTTTTGGATTATTTCGCCATTGCTTTGCGCACTGCGCCGACAATTGCCAGCACCACACCGCCGCCGATACCGCCGCCTGCAACTTGGCCGATGATCGCACCAATATCCAATCCGCCAGCTTCTCCAGCAGCACCTGCCAGATCCGGGGCACCCAACATTCCTAGGATGGTGCCACCCAATCCGCCGCCCACGATCCCGGATATTGAGTTGATCAACACACCCTGATCAATTGATTTCACAGCCCGTCCAGCAGCGTTCCCGCCCAATGCACCTGACAAAAGTCCAATAATAATTTCCATGTCGCGTCCTTCCCAAGACAGGGCTTATTGTCCATTGCGTGATCTGCCCCAACGATCCCGACCCATAAGGGTTAACCCAACTTGCGCATAACGGATAAGGGAATTTATTCCCCCAATTCCCCATCACGCGCCCCAAAGACCTCCTCTAACACCCCAACCAGTGCTGTCTCGCGCGGGGACGTCTTTTCGCGAACCGACAATAACGACATCATGCCACGCCGTGCAATCCGTTCTGGCAACAACCGCACAAGCGCACCACTCTCAAGATCTTGCGCAACCGAGCACCCCAAACAACTGACAACCCCCACCCCCTGGCGGGCCAACGCCAACCGCGATTGCAGCGATGACACCTGAACCGTATTTTCAAACCGCAACGCGGCGTCAGGGCTACTTAGCGTCAGATTGTAATCCCCTTGGGCATTCGGGTCACACAGATAGGGCAATGTCGCCACCTGCTCGCAGTCATCCACGTCGATTCCCTGTATTAACCTAGGCGCTGCCACTGTCACCAAACACACCGACCGCTGCCAAAGAGGCACCAAGCCCGGCGTCAAACCCCCTAGACCCACGCGGAAAAATAGATCGCGGGCGTGCTTTGCTGCGTCCACGATCCCATCCTCAATCATCAGCGTCAGCCGCAAAGAGGGGTGCAGTTCCCGCATCCGCGTCATCACCTTATGAAACCCGTTGTCAGATATTTCCTGTGGCAGACTCAGAAATAACGCACCTTCCACCTGCTGGTCTTGTGGCTCCCGCAGGGCCCGCGACAGGGCCTCAACAATTTGCGACGCCTCGGCATATACTGTCGAGCCATAGCTGGTTGGCACAATCCCTCCCGGGCGTCGCAGCACCAATTGCGTGCCCAAATGGGCCTCCAGAATGCGCACGGAATCACTGATAGCAGAGGCGCTGACATCCAGCCGGCGGGCCGCCCCGCTGATGGACCCCGCCTCAATCACATAGGCGAAATTCGCAAGATGTCTCAGATATCCATGCATCGGTTTTTCCGGTGTTAAGCCTGCTACTATTCAGAATATCCGAAAGCAAATCATCGCGCTATAAAAACCGAGCCCCGCCCGCATTATTGCGCGCCTTCATCGACCCAAGCAGGGGAGAGCGGCCACAATATCAGTTTGTTGACGAGTGAGTTTGTAACAGTGCCCCCGCGTTGCCCTAAGGTTGGTGGCGCGGGGTTTCTATTGGCACATCAGGCGAATTTATTCGCCGTGGCGCAGCAGTCTCTGCTTTTGACGGCCCCAATCACGCTTGGCCTCGGTTGCCCGTTTATCGTGATTTTTCTTACCCTTAGCGATGCCAATTTTCATCTTCACCTTGCCACGATGATTGAAATACATCACCAGCGGCACCAAGGTCATGCCCTTGCGCTGCGTCTCAGTCCACAATTTGCCCAGCTCTTTTCGGCTGACCAATAGTTTGCGACGACGCCGTTCTTCGTGTGAAAACATCGCCCGGTTGTAGGGCGCGATATAGCTATTCACCAACCACAGCTCGCCATTCTCAACCGCGGCATAGCTTTCTGCGATGTTACCAGAGTTTTCACGCAGGCTTTTAACCTCGGACCCCTCAAGGATAATACCAACCTCGATATCGTCCTCGATGGCATAATCATACCGCGCACGCCGGTTCTCGGCGATGATTTTGTAATTCGGATCTGATTTTGTATCTGCCATGGTCGGACCTGATTACATCCGCGCGGCGGGGGTGTCCATCCATCACAATAACACACCACACGAATGCCGGGAAAGCGTGGCCTCATACCGTCTGGATTGGCTCACATGCAAAACTCATTTTCGACACCTGCCACGACGTAAACAATTCTCAACCCGCTGCAACAGAGCCTTTGACGGGGTATCAAACAGGAAAGCACCACAGGGCGCGGTTTCCACAATCATCGCCTCCGGATCATACCGCACAAAGGCCAAAACCTCAGAACCACTATTCGCTCCCGAACACCACGGACCAGCACAATTAACCCGCAAGGTGACATCCTTTGCAAACGGCGTGCCTGTCCCGTCGTGTGACATTGATTGTCCCACAAGCCGTGCCGGAATGTCAGTTTGCGCCGGTGTTGCCTCCTGATTGTCCCAATCGGTCACAGGCAGCAATGTTTCGTCAAACTCGAGCACACCGCGTACCACACCATATGCCGCATCAGAGGCGTCGGCCCACCGATAGGCCACACTCACATCATGCGGCATACAACTCAGCGCTTGGGCCATGCTGGCCGCACTCGCCAAGACGATCGCTAACCCCAAGCGTAACATCACAGATGATCCCGAAATTCGGCAACCACCTGCTCATACACCGCGCGCTTAAACGGCACGATGTTGGCCACCAATTCATCACCCGGCAACCAGCGCCACTCCGAAAACTCAGGATGCGGCAACGCAATATTTACATCCGCGTCGCTGCCATGAAACCTTAGCAAAAACCACTTCTGCTCCTGCCCCCGATACCGGCCTTTCCAGATGCGCGGCACCAGATCATGCGGCAAATCATAGCTGACCCAGCCAGCCGTCTCCGCCTCCACCGTCACCAAACTAGCCGAGACACCGGTTTCTTCTTCCAGCTCGCGCAGTGCTGCCTCACGCGGGGCCTCACCCTTATCAATGCCCCCCTGCGGCATCTGCCACGCAGGCACATTGCTGTCCAAACGCTGCCCAACAAACACATGCCCCAAGGCATTCACCAGCATCACCCCGACATTGCGTCGATACGGTAGCTTTGCAATTTCATCCGCCGTCATCTCTTCGCCCTTCCCTAAAGCGTATACACAAACCAACACCCGCGCTGCCCACCCGCCGAGGGGCCTTTTGCCAACGGCAAAACCCCGAGACATCGCGCGTGCCGCAGGCACTCCGCTTGGCGCCCTCTCAAAACGAAACCGCCCCACCAGTGCTGGCAGGGCGGCTCCTCAATCTAACCTCAACCGCCTACTATTTCGGGCTTAGGGCTGACAAACCTTTCAGAATATCAATGGCATAGGCCAGTTGATAATCCTCTTCACGCAATTTTGCAGCTTCGTCCGCCCGTGCACGATCTTCTTCGATCTGACGAATTTCGTCTTCTGTCAGACTATCGTTGTTCAGGCTGCCACGCAGATCGGCTTCTGTACGCTGACGACGTGTGCTGGTTTCGTCCTCTTCCTCGGCAGGAACACGACGAGGTTGCTCAACCACGATGTCCGGTGACACGCCCAGCGCCTGAATAGAGCGTCCAGACGGTGTGTAATACCGTGCTGTGGTCAACCGCATCGCGCCATCCCCGCGCAGTGGCATCACAGTCTGAACCGACCCTTTACCAAAGCTTTTGGTGCCGACAACGATCGCCCGACGGTGGTCTTTCAACGCACCCGCTACGATCTCAGAGGCCGAGGCCGATCCACCATTGATCAACACAACCACAGGCTTGCCCTCAGCCAAATCACCCGGTGTTGCGTTAAACCGGTCTCCCTCGGCTGGGTTGCGACCGCGTGTCGATACGATCTCCCCTTTTTCAAGAAAGGCATCCGACACCCTAATCGCCTGATTTAACAAACCACCGGGGTTGTTGCGCAGATCGACGATAATACCGTTTACATTGTCCATCCCGCCCGCGGCCTCAACCTGCTTGGCAAGACCGGATTCCAAATTGGCATAGGTCTGATCGTTAAATGTCGTGACCCGCAGCACGACAGTGCTGCCCTCGGTACGCGCACGCACTGCGGTCAATTTGATTGTGTCGCGAATGATCGAGATATCAAACGGCTCTGTCGCGCCTTCGCGTGCGATGGTGATGATGATCTCGGACCCGACAGGTCCACGCATCAAATCCACAGCCTCGCTCAGGGTTAGACCCAGAACGCTTTCACCATCTACATGCGTGATGAAATCACCCGCCTCAACACCTGCCTCACTGGCTGGCGTGTCATCAATCGGCGAGACAACTTTGACAAAGCCCTCTTCCTGCGTGACTTCAATGCCCAAACCACCGAATTCTCCACGCGTCTGAACGCGCATCGCTTCGGCCCCTTCCGGCGACAGATAGGATGAATGCGGATCAAGCGATGTCAGCATGCCATTGATGGCCGCCTCAATCAGATCCCCCTCATCTACCTCTTCGACATATTGCGACCGGATGCGTTCAAAAATGTCCCCAAACAGATCCAGCTGTTCATAGACATTGGTGGTGCGCACGCTTTCTTGCGCCAGCAAAGGTCCTGCAATCTGCGTGGTTGCAATAACCCCCGCAAGAGTGCCCCCCAGCGCGGCCGCGACGAATTTCTTCATTCTTATCTATCCTTATTCGCTGTGAACCAGGTTTCCGGGTCCACCGTAGAATTGTCTTCTCTGACTTCTATATAGAGCGTTTCTGAGCGGTCCTGACCAGCCCCTGCACCGCTCCCTTCACCAGACTGTGAAAGAATCGCATCAACATCCGGTGAATTTCCGCCCATTAACCCAACGGGTGACCCCGCCGAAAGCACCTGCCCTGTTTCACCATAAACCACATCCATGCCCGCCAGAACAAACAACAGACCGGGCCGAGGTTCAAGGATCATCACGTTCCCATATTCAAGCAAAGGACCGCGATATCGAATTGTAGCAGGCACAGGTGTCGTAACCAAGGCACGCGGTCGCGTTGCCAAAACCGACCCGGGGCGACGAATACCAGCAGCGTCCGCTTCGCCCGCCTTGCGCAATATCTGCGCATGCACAGGCCACGCAAGCTGGCCTTTTTGCTCCGTGATATCAGGCAACACAATGTCATTCGTCAACGTCAGAGGCAATTCGGCCAACCCACTGGCAAACCCCTCCAACGTCTCTGTTGACGCAATTAGCAATGCCGTCTGAATGGGGTCTTCGCTAAACCGCTTGGGCAACTCTGTACGATCTGCAATCGCTTTGCTCAGCTCTGTGCGCGCCTGCTGCACACCCTCTAATCCGGCCTGCAACGTATCCGCCGCACCCTGTTGCAGGCTGCGCAATATCGCGACTTCTTCTAGATCACGCCGCAGTTTTGCCGCCTC
>CAXIAD010000037.1:0-27598 GCA_964021645.1 uncultured Cognatishimia sp.
AGGGGGCGCAAAAGGCGCTTAAGATCACTGAGGATAATGAGCGTCTGATTGGGTCGGTGTTATTGGGCAATAACTTGGTCAATATCCTTGCGGCCTCATTAGCGACGGCGTTGTTCACGCGGCAGTTTGGCGAAAGCGGCGTGGCGCTTGCGACTTTGGTGATGACGTTGCTAGTGCTGGTATTTGCCGAGGTGCTGCCCAAGACCTATGCGATCACCATGCCCGAGGCTGCTGCGGCCCGTGTGGCCAGCCCGATTCAGGTAGTAGTGACTGTTTTTGCACCGATTGTTGCGGCTGTTCGTTGGTTGGTACGCAGTATTTTGCGCCTGTTTGGGGTTAATATTGATCCTGATAGCCAAATCCTGGCGGTGCGCGAAGAAATCGCCGGCGCCCTGCATTTGGGGCATTCCGAAGGGATCGTGGAAAAGGAAGACCGCGACCGTATCCTTGGGGCGCTTGATCTTGCAGAGCGCACGGTTGAGGAAATCATGCTGCACCGTTCCGGCATTGAAATGCTGAATGCCGATGACGCGCCGGCCAGCATTCTGTCGCAGTGCCTGGAAAGCAATTACACGCGCCTGCCGGTGTTTAAGGATGATCCTGAAAATATTATCGGTGTTGTGCATGCCAAGGGTTTGCTGCGCGCGATGCATAATCAAGTCGTTGACGGAAATTCAGCGGTGGCGGATTTGGCGAAATTCAACCTGACCGAAGTGGCCCAAAAGCCGTATTTCGTGCCTGAGACCACGTCGTTGGACGATCAGATGCGTCAGTTTTTGCGTCGTCGCAGTCACTTTGCCCTAGTGGTGGATGAATATGGGTCTTTGCAAGGGTTGATAACGCTTGAGGATATTTTGGAAGAAATCGTCGGGGAAATCACCGATGAATTTGACCCGGATGCAGAACAAACCGTCGCACGATCAGAGGATGGCCAGTTTTTGATCGAGGGGGCCATGACCATTCGTGACCTGAACCGCGCAACCGATTGGAACCTGCCCGATGATGAGGCCAATACCATCGCCGGATTGGTTATTCACGAGGCCCAGACGATCCCGACTGTGGGTCAGGTGTTTTCATTCCATGGATTTAGGTTTGAGGTTGCTGCACGCGAAGAAAACCGGATTACGCAATTGAAAATCCGCCCTCTTTGAGCGAGAAAACTGGGGCGGAAGCCTATTCGAGGAATGTCGTTGCTACAGCGTATTTATCCAGTTGATCACCTCAGAAATGCGGCCACGCGCAACCGGAATTTCGCTGCCTGAGCGGGTGACAACAACCCCGCCCTCAAGGTTCAAGAAGTCTGATTTGCTAAGCCAGTGCGAACGATGGGTTTGTATACCATGCCCCTGTTTAACCTGTTGCAAGAACGTGCCCATACGCTCCCGTACTTTTATTTCAGCACCGTCGTGAAAATGCAGGTTCAGATGATGCTCTGCTGCGGAAACACGCCGAAGGGTTTGCAGGGGAAATCGCTGCCCTGCCAAAAGCACTGTTTCGCCAATATCTGTTTCGTCGGCATCCGGTTGCCGGTCGGGGGCGTCTTCTGGTTCGCTTTCTGGGACCAATAGTTTGCTTTTGCGGGCCTTTTGAATATCGGGCAACAACCAAACCAGCGCAAAAGTTTCCATTATGTGTGACACAAAAATATTGCGCAGATTTGTGCGCCAATCCAACACACAGCAGATATCCAAGTCAGGTTCTAATAACAGCACGAGCAGCATCATCGACAAATATGTTGAAAACAAAATCAACGGTATTGCACCCACAATTAGTGGCAATGTACGATCCGTGAACCGGTGCCAAACCCGGTGCGCAAGCGTTGCATAGCTTAAAGAACACACAACATATATGACGCAAGCCAATATCCAAAACGCCATACGCGTTGAGTGCAATTCAAACGAAGGCGAGAAAATTGGATTGCTTGTGGCAATAACCGAGTACCCGAGTGCCACCACACACCAAAGCCGCCATGATCGAAAAAGCGCCTTTAGATCATCCAGTACAAACGACACTTTTCGACCACTCAGAATCTGAAGCGTAATTACCTGCTCCGACTCATCTGACTTCACAACTAACCTCACTCATACTCTGATCAAACATCATTCATCGCCAAAATCATCTGAACCCAAAACAGCGCAGGCGATTGGCATTTTCATTACAAATATTTTCTACCACAACTTAGAGAATGCCAAGACAAAATTCTGCACTGACGCTAGTTTTTCCTTTCAAGACCAGCGACATATGAAAATTGCACAGATTTCACTGATGTTGCGAACTGTGATTACAACATGCCATTGCCGGGGTAATCACAGGTTTTGAACGCATTTTTCTGCCCATCTAAGGTGCAGGAACGGCCGGTAGGTCGCAAAAAAGCCCGCCTAAGAAAAGCGGGCTTTTGAACCTATTTAACGTATAATCACAGGGTGTTACCCGCGCAAACGCTCTCCTTTTGGGTCAAAGGGAGGCTCAGCCAAGATGGTTGCTCCATGTGGTTGTCCCAGCACCATGACCTCTACGCGGTCCCCAGGCAGCGCGTCTTTTACAAACCCGAGAGCCAAGGACATGCCAACCGTATAGCCATAGGTGCCCGAGGTGACGCGACCAATGCCTTTGCCATCCTTAAAGATCGGCTCTCCACCCGTTGCATCAGCGTTTGACGCGGTGACGTCTGCTTCGTCCAAATGCAGCAAGACAAGTGTTTCGCGCCCGTCATTAGCAAGCGTTTTTGCAACGGCATCCTTGTTCAGGAAATCCTTTTGCATTTTGCACAGACGATCCAGACCAACCTCTTGTGGCCCGTATTCGAGGCTGTATTCACGCGACCCGCTACCATAGCCTTTTTCGACACGCAGTGACATCAAGGCACGGCTGCCAACCGGACCTGCACCAATGTCTTTGCCAGCCTCAAGAAGAGCGGCATAGAGACGCTGTTGATCTTCGGTACGGCAATGAAGTTCCCAACCTAGATCCCCAGTAAAGGAGACACGCAGCGCCAGAAGTTCTACCCCGGCAAGGTCGATCATTTTTGAGCGCATGAAGGGGAAATCTTCGGTTGCAAGTGACGTATTGGTCAGACGTTGCAACAGATCACGCGACTTGGGCCCCGCGACGTTAAAGCCGCACATCGCCTCTGTGTGGCTGACAAAGGTGGTGCCTTCTGGCAGAGGGACCTGTTTGAAGAACCGTTTGTGATAGCGTTCTGCCATACCGGAGCCAACGACCCAGAATTCATCATCAGCGACGCGCGTTACTGTGAAATCACCCGCAATCCCGCCACGTTTGCCAATCAATGGCGTGAGGCAAGACCGCCCGACAGATTTGGGCATGGTATTGGCAAAGACCGCGTTCAACCAATCTTCGGCCCCCGGCCCCTTGCAGATGTATTTGGCGAAGTTTGAGATATCAATAATGCCCGCACGGTCACGCAGCATTTTGCATTCTTCGCCGACCGGACCCCACCAATTCTGGCGGGTAAAACCGTTGGTATCCTGTGCACCCGGCGTGTCAGCAAACCACAAAGGATGCTCCCAGCCGACATTCAGGCCAAAGACGGCCCCCATCTGCTGTTGCATCTCATAGATTGGGCGCACACGTGCAGGACGTCCGGCGGAGCGTTCCTCGTTCGGGAAATGGATCGCAAAGCGGTGAGCGTATTGATCCTTTACCTTGGCTTTGGTGAATTCCTTGGTCGCCCATGTATCAAAACGGGCCATATCCCAAGCGAACATATCATATTGGGTTTCACCTTCGACCATCCACTGTGCTGCCATCAAACCCATGCCGCCAGATTGGCTAAAGCCGGGAATGATGCCGTTACAGCAGAAATAATTATCCAGTTCAGGTACGGGACCAAACAGCACGTTGGCGTCAGGACTCCAGATCATCGGGCCGTTGATGACCCGTTTGATACCAGCCTCGCCAACGGCGGGAACACGTTCGATCGCATTCATCATATTTTGTTCGATACGTTCCAGATCATCGGGGAACAGATCGTGGGCAAAATCAAGCGGCGTGCCCTCTTCGGCCCAGAATTTCATGTCTTTTTCATAGGCGCCAACCAACAGGCCTTGGCCTTCTTGGCGCAGGTAATATTCACCGTCACGGTCTGAAACTGATGGTAAACGTTTGGCCATATTGTCAACGTCAGTCATGGTTTCGGTGACAAAATACTGATGCTCTGTTGGTTGCAAGGGCAGTTCAAACCCTGCCAAGGCGGCCACTTCGCGGCCCCATAGGCCCGCTGCGTTCACGACCCATTGTGTGTGAATATCACCCTTGGGTGTTTTGACGATCCAGCTGCCATCTGGTTGCTGTTCGGTCGCCGTCACAGGGGTAAAGCGGTTGATCTCCGCACCATTATTACGCGCGCCAATCGCATAGGCATTTGTCACCCCGGATGGGTCAACATTGCCACCGTCAGGTTCAAACATCACACAACGAATGCCATCGTAATTTACCATCGGGTGCAGCTCTTTGGCCTCCTCAATGGAAATTTCGTAGAAATTCATACCGTAAAGCTTGGCCTTGGCGGCCTGAAGGCGCAGCTGATGCTCGCGTTCTTCGGTTTGCGCCAGATACAGGGAGCCCGGTTGGAACACTCCGCAGCTTTGCCCGGTTTCCTCCTCAAGCGAGTTGTAGAGGTTCATCGTATAATGCTGAATACGGCTGATGTTGGTGCTGTCATGCAGCCCGTGGATATTGGCAGCTGCGTGCCAAGTTGATCCTGATGTTAGCTCGTCGCGTTCCAAAAGAACGACGTCGTTCCAGCCAAGTTTTGTGAGGTGATAAAGGATTGAGCATCCAATTACGCCGCCGCCTATTACGACGGCCTGTGCGTGGGTCCGCATGGGATTGTCCTGTTCAGTGTTGTTGACACCACCCTAAAGTCGCAGGGATACGACAAGCAAAATGCCACTTTGCGACACCTTGTGTCGTGAAGTGACGTCATTGGGTGATTTGTTTTATCGGATTTAGCCAAGCATAGCGGAACGGCAGGATCAGAAACGTGTGACTTATACGGTTTAGGAGGTATCCGAGGCGGCATATTTGCGAAAAATGTAGGCACTAAGACCCTCAATCGCGCACCAAACGAACAAGGATGTCCAACGATATTGTTGGTCCGACTAAGTTTGGAAACCCTGAGGCCCCGAAGTCATCGCGCTGAATATCACCTGTAATGTGAACGAATAGCTCTGAATTGTCAGTTGGTGCGTTTGGTTCACGAATGAGACGCGCTAGCAATATCACCTCATTTGTGATGCCACGCAGTGTTAGGTCGCCCACAACCACGGCACCATGTTTGCGCGGTGTCAGTTGTTTACTGTGGAATGTCGCGCGTGGAAATTGATCTGCGTTCAGCACATTGGCCGATCTCATGGCCCCTGTCGCAATGATATCTGCGGCGCGGGCCTTGTCGATCTGAAGGGTGATGCCCACGCTGGATCGGGTAAGGTTCTGCAAATCAAGCACAATGTTCGTGTTTTCAATCGGGAAAACACCACTCGATGCGGTGGCATTCACGCTGTATTCAAATTTCACCAGCGACCGTGATTTATCCAATGAATATGACTGTGGTGCACTAAACGCAGGCGCGGACATGATCCCGAAAACAAGGGCGATGAGACCTAGAATGATTCTGTGTTTAAATATGTTCATGGCTTAGGGTAACATGGCTTCCTCCTGAATAACTGTTCACAATTGTGTTTGGCGTTTTGCAATTCGCGACACTTGATGTCGTGAAAGCGCTTGAATACTGTTCATATGTGTACAGAGTGTTTGGTAACATTGATACCGGAGGACAATATGAAAACCACAACTCGAGTAGCTGTCATTGGCGGCGGTGTCGTCGGCTGTTCAGTGCTATATCACCTGACCAAGTTGGGATGGTCAGACGTGATGTTGATTGAGCGTTCAGAGTTAACGTCAGGGTCGACATGGCACGCAGCGGGCGGGTTTCATACGCTCAATGGTGATACCAATATGGCCGCCCTCCAGGGCTATACGATCAAGCTATATAAAGAGCTGGAAGAGATCACCGGCATGTCATGTGGATTGCACCACGTGGGTGGTGTGACCTTGGCGGATAATCAGGACCGGTTTGATATGTTGCTGGCAGAGCGGGCCAAGCACCGGTTTATGGGGCTAGAAACCGAGATTGTGACGCCTGAAGAGATCAAAAAGATCGCCCCTGTCACCAATATTGATGGGATCGTCGGTGGGCTTTATGATCCGCTAGATGGCCATTTGGATCCGTCTGGCACCACACATGCCTATGCCAAGGCCGCGCGCATGGGCGGGGCAACGATTGAAACCCATTGCAAGGTAATTGAGACCAATCAACGCCCGGATGGCACGTGGGATGTGGTGACCAACAAGGGCACTGTGCATGCGGAGCATGTCGTCAATGCGGGAGGTCTATGGGCGCGCGAAGTGGGTGCCATGGCGGGGGTTTATTTCCCGCTCCATCCGATGGAGCATCAGTACCTTGTGACAGAAGAAGTTCCGATGATCGCCGATATCGTTGACGCAGGGGGTGAGCATCCACATGTTATGGACCCCGCCGGAGAAAGCTATCTGCGCCAAGAAGGGCGTGGGTTATGCATCGGATTCTATGAGCAGCCTTGTAAACCTTGGGCCGTAGACGGCACGCCTTGGGATTTTGGTCACGAGCTGTTGCAGAATGATTTCGACAAAATCGAGGAATCGATCAATTTCGCCTATAAACGCTTTCCTGCGTTGGAAATTGCGGGGGTTAAATCGGTCATCCACGGCCCCTTTACCTTTGCACCTGATGGTAATCCGCTGGTTGGTCCCGTGCCCGGCATGCGCAATTATTGGTCTGCATGTGCGGTTATGGCTGGGTTCAGTCAGGGCGGCGGCGTTGGCCTGATGCTTGCGCAATGGATGATCGAGGGAGAACCCGAACGCGATACATTTGCAATGGATTGCGCGCGCTTCGGCAATTGGATCACGCCCGGGTACACACGGCCCAAGGTGATTGAAAACTATCAAAAGCGTTTCTCTGTCTCTTATCCCAATGAGGAGCTGCCAGCGGCGCGTCCGTTCAAGACAACCCCGATGTATGACATTTTTGATGGCATGGGCGCCGTATGGGGCGCACAATTTGGATTAGAAGTCCCCAATTATTTCGCTGAGGGAGATGAGCCGCGGTATGAAACCCCGTCGTTCCGCCGTTCTAACGCCTTTGATGCAACTGCGCGTGAGGTCAAAGCTGTGCGCGAAGCGGTTGGCATCAACGAGGTTCACAACTTTGGCAAATACCTTGTCAAAGGTGAAGGTGCGCGTGCTTGGCTGGACCGGATTATGGCCGGGCGTGTGCCGCAACTGGGGCGTTTGTCGCTAACGCCAATGCTGTCCCACAAAGGGCGCTTAATCGGGGATTTCACCATTTCCTGTCTTGGTGAAGAAGAATTCCAACTGACGGCCTCCTATGGCAGCCAAGCCTATCACTGGCGCTGGTTCCTGCAAAATCTGGAGGATGGCGTGACGATCGAGAACATCTCGGATCTGCGTAACGGGTTTCAGATGGCCGGACCAAAGGCGCGTGAGGTGCTACAGGCCTGCACACGCAGCGATATCAGTGACATGCGGTTTATGGACGTGCGTCGCATGACCGTTGGCATGGTAGATTGTATTGTGCAGCGCGTAAGTTACACGGGTGATCTGGGCTATGAGATTTACTGTGATCTGCTGAGCCAGCGGGCGTTGTGGGATGTATTATGGAACGCGGGACAAGCCCACGGCATGAGGGTGTTTGGCATGCGCGCGATGATGAGCCTGCGGCTGGACAAGTTTTTCGGCAGCTGGATGGCGGAGTTTTCACCAGATTATACCGCGGCGGAAACTGGGCTAGATCGGTTTATCAGCTTTAAAAAGAACACTGATTTCATTGGTCGCGCCGCAGCCGAAACAGAGCGTGCAACTGGTGCTGAGCGCAAACTATGCGCGTTTGAGGTGGAGGTCACCGATACCGATGTAAACGCCTATGAGCCGATCTGGCTTGACGGTGCTGTGGTAGGTTTCTGTACCTCTGGCGGGTATAGTCATCACGCAGGCAAGTCGATCGCAATGGGATTTGTGCCATCAGAGCGTGCGGTAGAAGGGCTTGAGGTGGAAATTGAAATCCTTGGCCATATGCGCAGGGCGACATTGATCACCACCCCGTTGTTTGATGTCGATGGGGCCCGCATGCGTGGCTAAAGTGTTTGGCTATCAGAGCAATTTTCTGTAATCTGAACACGCCGGGTGCCATATGTGTGCCCGGCGTAATTTTTGAGAGCCACCATGATTGCCATTTTGATTCTCGCTGCGGGCCGCTCTTCGCGTATGCAGGGCACGGACAAGCTGATGCAACCGGTACAGGGCGCACCGTTAATCCGCACAATGGCGTTGCGTGCATTGCACTGCGATGTGCCGGTTTATGCGACGGTTCCTGATCTAAATCATCCGCGTGCCCATGCCCTGAGAGATCTATCGGTTCATGTGGTTGGCGTCCCAGCAGCGGTAAAAGGAATGGGGCATTCCATTGCCGGCGGAATTCACGCGCTGGGTGACGGGTGCGATGCAGTTATGATTGTGCCCTGCGATATGCCCGAACTGGATCAACATGATTTTCAAACCATGCTGGATCACTATCACCACTCAGGTGACAATACTGTGCTACGCGGCAGTTCTGAAAGCGGGGTTCCCGGCCATCCAGTGGTTTTCCAAGCAACCCATTTTGACGCCTTACAGAAATTGAGCGGAGATAGCGGGGCAAAGCAGGTTTTGCTCGAGTGCGCTGCCTCTGTATCCCTAATCGCCTTGCCAAAAGAGCACGCATTGACGGATCTGGACACGCAAAGTGAATGGATTGATTGGAACGCAAACAATGGATTATGATTTTACTTCAAGTACTTACTTGGCATAATTAAACCCGCGCGACACGAGGCCACGCGGGTTTTCACAAGATGATTGGGATGCTAATCATCAAGTGTTCAGTGATCAGTTAAAACCACCTGCGGCTTCAGCTGATCTTTGAAAACGATATCTTCCATAGCTATTACGCCACCAAAAACACTAAAAATCTGCTCCAAGCTATGTGCCAGAGCTGGATCGTCACACTCTTTAATCCACTTCAACAATTCATGGGCCGATGCCGGATCCATCTTCTTTTGACGTGTGAGAACGACGAATTCCTCTTTTGTGAAACTCGCCGTTTTCGCATTGCCAGCTGCACAAAACAATTCAGGCATACTCGTTACTCCTCAGTGGCTTAATGACGTTAAACTGCACCAACTTGTGTTTCGTCAAGATAAAGTACATAATGTACTAAATATAGGTGATGCAAGTATGAGCAATTTTCACGATCGGTTGGAAGCGAAGATAAAAGAGGCCGGAATCTCGCGACGGAAGCTGTCGCTCGAGATCGGGCAAGGGCAATCATATATCGCAAACCTGATGCTGAATCGCAGTGATCCCGGGTTCGAAACCATCCTGCGAATCTGTACCATCTTGAAAACAGACCCAAACGAATTGGCGGGAGTTAGTCCTTCGGTCTCGTTGACCTCCACCAGTATGGCCCCCAACGACGTGGATCAGATCGCGGAAAAGGTATATTCCAAGCTGGCGCAAGATGCGTGGATCGCGCAGAAGCCCCGGCAAATGCGGCCCAGAGTCGATGAAATAATCGAATGGTGGGACACGCAAAACGGGCTATTGCAAAATTTCGACCAAATAGCTGAAAGTGTTGATTTATTTGATCTGCCTAACGAAACGTCTCAACATATCTCACCCTACAAAATGGGTCGTGAAAGCCTTGCGACGCGGGCCTTTGGCATTGAGGATGCAGATAATCTGCGGCGCGTGCTTGAGGGGTTTGACCCTCAATTCAACGAAACACTTGTGTTAAGCCACCGTAGCTCAAGCCTTGGTAAAATCGTGCATAGCGTTGAGGATTTGGACGTTGGGGTTGCTGGAAAAGGGCGCGTTCAAGTGAAATATCAACGCCTATTGTTAAAGGTGCATGACATATCTGGGCGCGAGTTCATTTTGAATTTTGCTCAACCTTTTGGCCCCTTTAAGTAGTAGTTGACCACCTGAGGAATGTCTTCGCGCGGTAAGGCAACCAACCACTCAGATTCGCCTCGTCCGGCGGGGGGATCTGTCCACTCCATGACGCCGGGCCAACGGCGGGTGAACCAATATGTGCGGTCCATGCCTAGGTTGACGTCGCGGGCACGCATAAAGGCATAGTGCCAATCCGCACCCCATTTCAACGCAGCAACACTATGGGCGAGCATCAGAAAATGCTCCAACGCATCGCGATTGCCGCGGGCATCCCGGCGCACGAATAACTCTCCTATATAGACCAGCCTGCCGCACATTTGCTGCCCAACGTGATCTGCGGTGAACCGTAAAACCCCTTCGTTATCAGGGGGATAACTGCGACTCATGGCGCGACTAATAAAGGCACCAAGCCCCTCGCTTCCAACATCATCCATACGCGCGCTGATGCAGGCAACCGGACCTTGATCATCATAAGCAAACAGCCAAAAGGCATTTGTCTTGGTAAAATCATTATGCGCGGGTGCCAAAATGGGCGTCATTGCGGGCTTGCCCAAATCCTGCAAAACCTGAGGAACCGCTTTGAAATCAGTGCTTTGCTCGACGGTCCAGCCCTGCATGATCAGGCTATCAACGCTAGCACCACCTGCCCTTACCAGCTCAAGAATTTCCATGCCTTATCCTTTTCCAGGTGCTTCCCGCCAATTCCCCGCGGGTGCGTTGTTTTATCATGGTCTCTTATCACATCAGAAACTCTGCACACCCTATGGCGCGCGGCGATGTAAGGCCAAATAGTTTGCACCTGTTTTTACTATCCTGCGCGAATGTTGCCCGAATAATACCCAATTGCCGGCATGAAACCGGCAAAGACAGAGGTTACACCGAAAAGATACACCGGCACCAGCCAGCAATCCGTTGAGCGCGCCAAACCAGCAAGGAGAACACCATGCCAACCATGAGCACACCAACTCCGCAGCAGAGTTCCGCAACACAACCCGCTGATAAGAAAGCAAAACCTAGACCCGAAGCCAAAGGTGTAATTTTCACAGACTGGGCCGCGATTTAGTCTGGGACCGGGCAGCGAACACGGCTAACCTAACTGAATGACCGCTGTTTCCACCATAAAAAACCTTGGCCCCGCCTATGAGGCTGCTTGCAGTGCTGCGGGTATTGAATCCGCTGAAGAACTGCGGGCGCTTGGGGCGGATGACGCCTATGCAAAACTGCTTGAATCTGGATCAAAACCGCATTTCATCGGGTATTACGTACTTGTCATGGCGCTTCAAGGACGGCCTTGGAACGACTGTAAAGGCAAGGAAAAAGAGGGGTTACGCGAACGGTTTGATGCGATCAAAGCACGTTCTCATGACAAAGGCCGCTCCGAATTCGAAGCGGCCCTTGACCGAATTGGGGTGATCCCCAAGCGTACATAGTTTTGTACAAAACGTACGTTTTAGCGCGAGTTTTGTACAAAACTTTGGGGTTAAACTGCGCCGCAACCTAACCCCAAATTGATTTAGCCAACCAGTTCGAGACCGGAGAAGAAATACGCGATTTCTTCGGCTGCTGTTTCTGGGGCGTCTGAACCGTGAACAGAGTTTTCGCCAACTGATTCTGCAAAATCGGCACGTACTGTACCGGCTGCTGCGTCGGCTGGGTTTGTTGCGCCCATGACTTCGCGGTTTTTCGCAATGGCACCTTCGCCTTCGAGAACCTGAGCAACGATCGGAGCAGATGCCATGAATTCACACAGTTCGTCGTAGAAAGGACGCTCAGCGTGAACAGCATAGAATGCGCCAGCTTGTGCTTTGGTCAGGTGAATGCGCTTTTGTGCAACAATGCGCAGGCCAGCTGCTTCGAATTTTGCGTTGATCGCGCCGGTCAGGTTACGACGAGTTGCATCTGGCTTGATGATTGAGAACGTGCGTTCCAGTGTCATTGATATTCTCCTAAGTGTTAATGGCCGGTAACACCGGACCTGTGTTCGAATTGGCGCCCCGATACCATGGGGCCAGCCAGTTGAAAAGCCGTGATTGAAAGCTGATTGACTGTCAGGGCGCGTTGGGCCACATGGTGCAGATGCTAAAGATATCAGACATCACCTATAACGTCGGAGGCCGCCCCTTGTTTGAAGGGGCCACCGCGACCATTCCAACCGGCCACAAAGTGGGCCTGATCGGGCGTAACGGCGCGGGTAAAACCACGTTGTTCCGGTTGATCCGCGGCGAGCTATCGCTGGAGGGCGGGAGCATCTCGTTGCCAGAGCGCGCGCGCATTGGCGGCGTTGCCCAAGAGGTGCCCAGTAATGAGGTGTCGTTGATCAACACGGTTCTGGCCGCAGATACCGAACGCGCGGAGTTATTGGCAGAGGCCGAAACCGCGACAGACCCAATACGGATTGCGGATGTGCAAACCCGCCTGACGGATATTGATGCCTGGAGTGCCGAGGCGCGCGCGGGTTCTATCCTTAAGGGGTTGGGGTTTGATCATGCGGATCAGCTGATGCCATGTTCTGCCTTTTCTGGCGGGTGGCGGATGCGGGTTGCGCTGGCGGCGGTATTGTTTTCGCAGCCTGATTACCTGCTGCTGGATGAGCCGACCAACTATCTCGATCTTGAGGGTGCGTTGTGGCTTGAGGCCTATCTGGTGAAATATCCGCATACGGTGCTGATTATCTCGCACGACCGTGAGCTATTGAACCGGTCTGTTGGCGCAATCCTGCATTTGGACGAACGCAAGTTGACCTATTATACGGGCAACTATGAGCAATTTGCCAAAGCGCGTGCGGCAACGCGGGCCGTTCAGGCGGCAGCGGCCAAAAAGCAAGATTTGCACCGTGCGCACCTGCAAAGCTTTGTCGATAGGTTTAAGGCCAAGGCAAGTAAAGCCAAGCAAGCCCAAAGCCGGGTGAAAATGCTGGAAAAGATGACACCCATTACAGCGCCCGAAGATGCGGCGCGTGTGGTCTTTACCTTTCCGACGCCAGAAGAGTTGTCACCGCCGATCATTGCGACCGAGGCGGCATCCGTTGGATACGGCAGCACAATTGTGTTGAAGAACCTGGACCTGCGCATTGATCAGGATGACCGGATCGCCCTGTTGGGCAAAAACGGACAAGGTAAATCAACATTGGCCAAGCTGCTGTCCGGGCGTTTGGAAAAGAAAGACGGTAAATTCATCACCTCAAGCAAGTTGCGCATCGGTTTTTTCGCGCAACATCAAGTGGATGAGCTTTATGTTGACGAAACGCCTATCCAGCATCTGATGCGCCTGCGTGGCCATGAGGGACAAGCCAAAGTGCGCGCCCGTTTGGCGGGTTTCGGTTTGGGAGCGGCACAGGCGGATACCATCGTTAGCAGGCTATCTGGTGGGCAAAAGGCGCGGTTGTCGCTGTTGTTGGCCACGCTGGATGCGCCGCATTTGTTGATCTTGGATGAACCGACCAACCACCTTGATATCGAAAGTCGTGAGGCGCTGGTTGAGGCGCTGACTGCCTATACCGGGGCGGTGATTTTGGTGAGCCACGACATGCACCTGTTGACTTTGGTCGCGGATCGGTTGTGGTTGGTTAAAGATGGCACTGTGACGCCATATGAAGAGGATTTGCAGGCTTATCGTGCGCTGTTGCTGTCCTCTGATAAACCGGCGGGCAAGAACAAGGCCAAGGCCAAAGCGACGGCCCCTCAGCGGGCGTCACGCGATACGATCCTTGCGATGCGGTCTGATGCGCGCAAATGCGAAGAGCGGGTCAATAAACTGAACGATATGCGTGACAAGCTGGCGAAAAAGCTGGCGGATCCTAAGCTGTATGAAGAGGACAAGCTGGCAGAGATGGCGGTTTGGCAGAAGAAATACGGTGAGGTGATGGAAGCGCAGGAGCGGGCTGAGCAGATGTGGATCAAGTCGCTAGAAAAACTTGAGAAAGCAGAAGCTTAATAGAGTTTAACAATGTGAGCGCGGACTCAATACTGGGGGCAAATTGATGGATACGGATTTTCTGATCACTGCTTTCGTCACGATGTTCGTGGTCATAGATCCAATTGCGTTGATGCCAATATTTTTGTCCCTGACCCAGGGCATGGACGGAGCTCATCGGCGCGGTATTGCATTGCGCATGGGGGCCGTTTCCTTTGGCATCTTGGCGATGTTTGCGTTTTTTGGCGAACCAGTGTTGGATTTCATCGGCATTTCGATGCCGGCATTTCGCATTGCCGGTGGTGTGCTGTTGTTTTTGACAGCCCTAGATATGTTGTTTGAGCGTCGCACCAAACGGCGTGAGGACCGCATTGAGGATATGCCGGACCCTTCGGTCTTTCCCTTAGCCATTCCGTTGGTCGCGGGACCGGGCGCGATTACGACGGTCATTTTGCTGGCAGGGCAAAACCCGGGAGTACAGGGAACCATGCTGGTTCTGGGCGTGGCATTTGCTGTGTTGGTTGTATTGGTTGTGTCCTTTTTCGGGGCGAGTTTGATCGAGCGCGCAATTGGGCGCACGGGAATCAATGTCGTGACCCGTTTGCTTGGGATGTTGTTGGCGGCGCTGGCTGTACAGTTCATTTTGGTTGGATTGCGCGACTTTGGCTTTGCCGGGTGATTTTCGCCCAGATGTCCCCATATAGGGAGCACAGGAGGACGCGATGAGCAGCGACGATTATGGCAACCTTGCCTATTTAGGTATTTTGGCAGCGGCCGCATTGGCGTGGTTCATCACCAATCACCGCGAGAGTTTTGGCAAAACCATGCAGCAAATGCTGGCGTGGGTGCTGATATTTCTGGGTGTGGTTGCTGCGGCGGGCATGTGGGAAGACATCCGCAATCGGGCGCGCCCTACGCAGGCTGTCATGTCGGATGCGGGAAGCATTATCATCGGGCTAAGTCCTGACGGGCATTACCGCGCAACCCTAAAGATCAACGATGTGCTGGTGGAATTCATCGTCGATACCGGGGCCAGTGATATGGTTCTGACGCAGGATGATGCACGCAAGATTGGGTTTAATCCCGCAGAGTTGAATTACACCGGGATCGCGCTGACCGCGAATGGCGAAGTGCGCACAGCCCCTGTTTGGTTGAAAACGGTGCAATTGGGCGATGTGAGCGATACAAATGTCCCTGCCCGTGTGAATGGCGGCGAGTTGGATCAATCGCTGCTGGGGATGAGCTATCTGCGGTATTACGATCAAATCACCATCACGCGCGGTCAGTTGGTGTTGACGCGGTAGGCGCGATTGGATCGTCGCCAATCTTTGGCTCGTAATTGGAGTATTTTCTGTATTTGGCGGGACCGTTCTATCTGGCAATTCTACCCCAAATACCAAGCACCTTTATCGTAAATCCTAAGTTGCCCTTCTATTCGGACACCAAAAGGAAGCAACGCGGACGAAACTGCCGCTGAACTAGGGCAATATCTCGTCGGCTATTTCGGCTTCACTCAGAGCAGTTCCATCCTCGAAGTCACCTAAGGTTTTGCGAGCTAACGCGATCATTTTTTCCACAACATCAACGTCCAAATTGTTGGCATAAGTGTTGATTTTCAAATGATTAGTGTCATCGTAGCGAGTGATGTCAGCAATATGCTTGTTATCGCCATCCCATAGCTCAAGAGACTTCGTATTTCTATGAATGTCTCCAGCTGTTTGCCAATCTAATTTCGCCATAACTCATTTTAGCAGAACCAATTGAAGTCACAATGGGCTCACTGCTGCTTTACGCGGTGCGCGTCTGAAAGGTCGTTGGAGCAGTGTTTAGAGGCAGAAGTCAAATATGACTGATGGCTCGTGATTGATGCGGAAAGTGCTGTCTATTTCTCGGCTTTTTTCTGCCAACGCCCTGATTCTTCGGACCAATATTGGGCGGAGCACCCTGCCCCGGTGAGGGTTTTCCATTGGGATCGTGCGTGATCCAATGCCTCGGGGTCGTGGCCGTCAAATAGGATACAGACCCGCTCGGCGGCTTGGATTTCTTCGGCAGAAACACTGGCGCCATCAATGCACATGATACATTTTGCGCCATTTGGCAGGCTCGTGTCTTGGGTCAATAGGATCGGTTGATCGGCATCATGTGGCCCGCCTGCAAGGCCGTGGGGCAGGAAATCTTCCTCCCGCCCCGTCCATAGTTTTTGATCCAGCCAGTCCAGCCGTCCCGGATTGGCGCCGCGCACCACAATGTTCCAGCCCGCCTGACGCGCTTTGGCCAATAGCAGCGGCAAGGTCGCCTCAAGCGGATTATGGGTTAGATGATAGAAAAACGCGGCCCCCATGGGAGTTAGTCCGCCTCGATCATATCAGCGACAAGGCGGTTCAGCGCCATAACACCCCAGCCGGTTGCGCCCAATGGTGCGTAGGCTGTTTCGGCCTTTACCGCGGCGACGCCTGCTATATCGAGGTGAATCCATGGCATATCGTCCTGCACAAAACGGCGTAGGAATTCGGCTGCTGTGATGGCTCCCGCCGGGCGGCCACCCACATTTTTGACATCCGAAATGCGGGATTTCAACTGATCAGCGTATCCTTTGCCTAGTGGCATACGCCATGCGCCCTCGTTTTCGGCGGCGGCTGCCTTGAGGAATTTATTGCACAGGGTGTCGTCATTGGAGAAAACACCTGCGTTTTCGTGGCCCAAGCCAATGACGATCGCACCAGTCAGGGTGGCCAGATCAATCATGCCCGTGGGTTTAAAGCGTTCTTGGGCATAATGCATGATGTCACACAACACGAGGCGGCCCTCGGCGTCGGTATTGATTACCTCAATTGTGTCGCCCTTCATCGAGGTTACAACATCCCCCGGACGGGTCGCGCTGCCAGAGGGCATGTTTTCAACCAAGCCGACAATGCCCACCACATTTGCCTGTGCTTTGCGCAGAGCGAGCGCGCGCATAACGCCAGAAACAACGCCTGCACCGCCCATATCCATGGTCATGTCTTCCATGCCGCCAGCCGGTTTCAGCGAAATGCCGCCCGTGTCAAACACCACGCCTTTGCCGATCAGGGCCAAGGGGGCGGCGTCTTTGGCACCACCATTCCACTGCATCACCACGACTTTGGAAGGGCTAACAGAGCCTTCGCCAACACTTAGCAAGGCACCCATGCCAAGTTTGGTCAGTTCTGCCTCCTCGAGGACCTCAACGGTGAGGCCGATATCCTGCATTGCGGCAAGACGGTTGGCGAATTCGGTAGTTGTGAGAACATTGGCTGGCTCATTCACCAGATCACGGGTGAAAAATACGCCCTCTACAACGGCGAGACGTGGGGCGGCGGCGGCCTCAACTTCTTCGGGTTTGGAGGTCATCATGCGCACGGATGATGTATCGGCGGTGTCGTCCGTTTTATGATCGGTAAATTTGTACCCGCGCAGAGCGACGCCCATGGCAATTTCGGCGGCCTTGCGGTTGTTGCCAGCCATGATCAACAGATCAGAAGCACCGCGAATCTTTGACAAGGCAGCGCCTGCTTTGCGCGCGTCCTCAATGCTGGTACGTTTGGACAAGGTGACAACATCAACGGCAAGAGCCGCCATTCCCGCCGGATAGGCAAGAACATGCGCATCACCAGAGGCCGATTTTGTGAATTTTTCGCTTTCAACAAGTCGCGCCAAGGCACCACGAGTCAGTCGGTTGATACGGCGCGCAGCCTGATCCAAAGGGGCATCTTTATCAACAAATATGGCAACACGGCCCTGTGACGTGGCTATTTCGTCAAGGTCTGTTGCGTGAAATGTGATGGAAATGGGGCTGGTCACAACTGTTCTCCAATGTGGTTGTTCATGTCCGAGCGCGCGGCCCGCCAAAAGCGTTTCGACATATTGTGTGAATCACGGCAATATATTTAAACGCCCGCGACATAGGGGTGTTTCGCGCGTTTCTTATTCGGTTGTGGGCCAACTTAAACGCGAAACGCTTTATTGACCAGATAGCAGTTTTACCCGCGCCTCAAATCAACTATTGTCGCGCGCAAGAACAACAAACCTGAGGGGGTGAACAGTGAGCAGATTCGACAGATATTTGCTGTCACAGCTCATGGTGTTGTTTGGCTTTTTCGCCTTGGTGTTGGTTTCAGTTTACTGGGTCAACCGGGCGGTGGTGCTGTTTGATCAGTTGATCGCTGATGGGCAGTCGGCCTCGGTCTTTTTGGAATTCACAGCGTTAAGCCTGCCCAACGTCATCCGGCGGGTTTTGCCAATGTCGGCGTTTGCGGCGGCGGTGTACGTCACCAACCGGCTGAGCAGCGAGAGCGAGCTGGTGGTGATGCAGGCAACAGGGTTCAGCCCATGGCGGTTGGCGCGGCCTGTGTTCTATTTCGGCGTTTCGGTCGCCCTGATGATGGCTGTGATCATGCATTTTCTGGTGCCATCCAGTCTGTCGCGCATGTCAGAACGTCAAAAAGAAATCGCGGAGAACACCACAGCACGTCTATTGACCGAAGGGACGTTTTTGCACCCGAGTTCGGGAGTGACGTTTTATATTCGTGAGATCACGCCGAATGGCACGCTGAAAGATGTGTTTTTATCGGATCGACGACAAGAGGATCAGGTTGTGACCTATACGGCCTCCAAGGCCTATTTGGTTAAATCCGACGACGGCCCAAAACTGATCATGGTGGATGGGTTATCGCAAATCCATGCAACAGATACGGATAGCCTGTTCACGACCAATTTTTCCGATTTCACCTATGATATCGGGGCCTTGCTGAACTCAGGGGCCGACGAAGGCGTGAATCTGCGGCACCTTAGCACCATAGCATTGTTGACCGACAGCGAGGCCATTGCCAAAGAGGTTGGCGTGGGTCGGGGTTGGGTCATGGAAGAGGCGCATGACCGGATGAACCAGCCACTTATGTGTCTTGTGGCCGCGCTGATTGGGTTTGCGACATTGCTGACGGGGGGCTACAGCCGGTTTGGTGTTTGGCGGCAGATTGTGACCGCGTTTGTTTTGTTAGTGGTGGTTGAAATGATCAAAAACGGCGTCTCTGATCCGGTGCGTGATAATGCGGCGAATTGGCCGTTGATGTACCTGCCCTCAGTGGTTGGATTATGTCTGACGGCGGCGTTATTGTGGCTATCTGCCCACCCGATACGGCTGCGAAAGAGGGTCGAAACATGACCCTATATTTTTATTTTGCGCGTAAATTCTTTTGGATTTTCATGGGGTTACTGACGGTCTTTTTTGCGCTTCAAGCGCTGGTGGACATGGTGGACCAACTGCGAAAATTCGACGTAGAAGCCATTGGTTTTGGTCAAATTCTACAACTGACGTTTTTGCATACGCCCAAAGGGATTTACCAGATTTTGCCGTTGATTATGATTTTGTCGACGGTGGCGCTATTTCTTGGTTTGGCACGCAGCAGCGAATTGGTTGTGGTGCGCGCCAGCGGGCGATCTGCCTTGGCGACATTGATGGCACCGGTCATGGTGGCGATGCTGATCGGGGTGGTGGCGATTTCAACGATCAACCCCATCGTCGCGGCAACCACAAAACGATATGAGGATCTGTCCAGCTCGATGTCTAAGGAAGGCAGCAGCACGCTTTCGATTAGCCGTGAGGGGCTGTGGTTGCGCCAAGGCGATGTGTTTGGCCAGACGGTTATCCATGCCAGCAGCGCCAATTCTGATGCTACAATTTTATACGGCGTCACATTTGTGGCCTATGCCCCCGACGGCGGCCCTGTACGGCGAATCGAAGCGGAGGTTGCAACCCTTGAGACGCCCAACTGGGTGCTGGAGAACGCCAAGGTCTGGCCATTGATCGCGGGAATAAATGCCGAAGCAAACGCTGTTGAGCACGCCAGCCTATCTGTGCGCTCCACTTTGACGCGGCAACGTATTCGCGACGGTTTTGGCACGCCAAGCACGGTGTCGATATGGGATCTGCCAAAGATCATTCGCCAACTGGAAGAAGCTGGATTTTCAGCGCGGCGTCATAACGTATGGCTGCAAATGGAACTGGCGAAACCGCTGTTTTTGACGGCGATGGTGCTGGTAGCTGCGGCCTTTACCATGCGCCACACGCGGTTTGGGCGCACGGGGCTGGCGGTGCTTGCGTCGATCCTGCTGGGGTTTAGTTTGTATTACATTCGGAATTTCGCACAGATCTTGGGCGAAAACGGGCAGATTCCCATCGCATTGGCCGCTTGGGCCCCTCCTGTTGCAAGTGTCATGTTGGCACTGGGGCTTTTGTTGCATATGGAGGATGGGTGATGTCTATTTTTCGTCTTCTCATATGTGCGGTTCTTGCAGTGCTGCCTACGACACCTTGGGCCCAGTCGGTTCCGGGACCGCAAAATGTCGTATTGATCGCTGATCACGTCTATCTGACGGGCAGCAATGTTTTGACCGCGCGCGGCAACGTCGAGGCCCTGATGGGAGAGACCCGTCTGCGTGCCAGTGAAGTGATTTATAACAGCAGTACCGGCAGTATGACGATGACTGGCCCGATCCGCATGGATCACGGGGAAGACGTCACCATTTTCGCAAGCTATGGCGAAATTGACCGCGAGTTTCAGGA
Organism: uncultured Cognatishimia sp.; assembly: GCA_964021645.1. Taxonomy (GTDB): domain Bacteria; phylum Pseudomonadota; class Alphaproteobacteria; order Rhodobacterales; family Rhodobacteraceae; genus CANLDA01. The sequence continues at coordinate 20,561 of CAXIAD010000037.1, forward strand.
AGGCATGTTGCGCGGTGCGCGCATGGTTATGAACCAAAAGCTCCAGCTTGCGTCGCATCAACTGCGCCGCATTGACGGTCGCTATACCGTGCTAAGCAAAACCGCCGTGTCGTCATGTAAGGTATGTGATGATGGCCGTGCACCGTTGTGGCAAATTCGGGCAAAACGTGTGGTGCATGACCAACAAGAGCGTCAAATCTATTTTGATAACGCCCAATTGCGCATTCTGGACGTGCCGGTGTTTTATATCCCGCATATGCGCCTGCCTGATCCAACGCTGAAACGGGCGACAGGTTTTTTGATCCCAGAGCTACGCAATGATAGCCAATTGGGAACCGGCGTGAAGGCCCCCTATTTCATCAAGTTGGGCGATCATCGCGACCTGACACTGACCCCATATTTGTCGAATAACACTACGACGTTGGAAATGCGGTATCGGCAGGCGTTTCGTCGGGGCACAATCGAATTCAGCGGGGCGATCTCACAAGATTCGCTGACGACGCAAAATACGCGCGGCTATTTGTTTGGAACTGGCAAATTTCAGCTGAACCGCGATTACGTTCTGAGCTTTGATCTGAAGTCCACTTCCGACAATGCCTATTTGCTGGATTATGATTATTCAGATGCGGACCGTCTAGAAAGTGTCGTCGCAATTGAGCGCAGCAAACGCGATGAGAACACGCGCTTTGCCTTGACTCATTATAATTCGCTGCGCACCACCGAAAGCAATGCAACCCTGCCCACGATCATTGGCAGTGCAGAAACGGAGCGTCGGTTTTTCCCCAAGGCTATTGGGGGCGAAGGTCGCTTGCAATTAGGGGCATATGGGCATCACCGGACATCGACGCTGAATGTGGACAGCATTGATGCGGATAATGTTGTGGATGGCCGCGATGTGGCCCGTCTGAACGGTGAGGTGTCATGGCGGCGTAGTTGGACATTGATGGCAGGTCTACGGGCCGGAGTGACCACTGCATTGGCCTTTGATGCGATCCGAACAGAACAAGATGCAACAAGTGATACTTTTGTATCGCAACTGACCCCTGCGGTGGCTGCGCATCTGCGTTGGCCGATGGTTAAAACCTCCAAGGGTGGTACGGCCTATGTTATTGAGCCTATTGCGCAAATTGGGTGGGTCGGTGGTGATACCTTGAACATTGCCAATGACGAAAGTACGCGTGTTGAATTTGACGAGGGCAACCTATTGTCCCTATCGCGGTTCCCGTCAGTTGATCGTCGCGAGCGCGGTGTTGTCGGGGCGGTTGGGTTTAGCTGGAGCCGTATTGATCCCAGTAGCTGGGGCGCCAATCTGACGTTTGGTCAGGTCTACCGCGACACCAATAATCCAGATTTTACCGATAGTTCGGGACTTGCGGGGCAGACGTCTGATTTGCTGGTAGCGGGGCAGATCAAAACCCAAAGTGGGTTGACGCTGACGGCACGCACGCTGTTTGACCCAACGGACGGATTGAACAAAGCCGAAGCCCATGCCGGATGGAGCAATACGAAACTGGCACTGGATGCCAGCTATGTTTGGTTGGGAGCGGATGCCGCCGAGGATCGCGCCAACACGCTGTCAGAATGGTCGCTGGATTCCAGTTACCGCATGAGCAAACACTGGACCGGATTGATGAACTGGCGCTTTGATGTGGCGGCAAGTGAAACCGTTAAAGCGGGCGTCGGTCTGGAATATCGGAACGAATGCGTGAAAGTTAACTTTTCGGTCTCGCGCCGCTTCACCTCTTCGGCTACCGTCACGCCATCGACGGATATCGGATTTACAGTCGCCCTGTTGGGTTTCTCCGCAGCAAGTAGCGACGCAAGCTATACCCGCCAATGTAAGAACGCAGGATGACATAATATGACGCTTCAGCGCACCCTTCGCCATCTAATGTCAGCAGCCGTCCTAGGATGTGCTGTGACACTCCCCGCCTTTGCTCAAGGGCTGTTTTCACCCGCAATTCTGGTCAATGACGGTGTCATTACCAATTACGAGATTAAGCAGCGCACATTATTGTTGTCGATCATCCAGTCGCTTGGCAGCTCGGAGAAGCTTGCACGGGAACAGTTGATCGAGGATCGCCTGAAGATGTCCGCGGCCACGGCCGTTGGGATCTCCCTTACCGAAGAAGGTGTTGTAGAAGGCATTTCAGAGTTTGCGGCGCGGGCCGATATGAAGGGCCCCGAATTTTTAGCTGCCCTGAAGCAAGAAGGTGTCGATAAGGAAACCTTTGTCGATTACGTCCGTGTCGGTCTGACATGGCGGGGGCTAATTCAGGCCAAATTCGGCGGCCGGATCACCATCGACGAGGCAGAGATTGACCGGGCCTTGGCGGCAAATTCCGGCGGGTTGCGGGTTTTGATGTCCGAAATCATCATCCCGATCGACCCAAAGACCGAAGATCAGGTTATGGAATTGGCAGGGCAAATCTCTGCTTTGCGCTCCACTAAAGCATTTTCGGATGCGGCCAAAAAATTCTCGGCGGCACCGACGCGTTCGGTTGGCGGTCAGATTAAGTGGCTTCCGATCTCGGAACTGCCTCCGGCGTTGCGTGATGTGATTTTTGAATTGTCTCCCGGCGAGGTGACGGAACCTGTGCGCCTGCCAAACGGTAAGGCCATTGCATTGTTTCAATTGCGCGGAATCGAAGAGATTGCCCAGAAGGCCCCGAAATTTGCGGCTATTGAATATGCCACGATGTATCTACCCGGCGGTCGCACCCCGGAAACATTGGCGCAAGCCGCAGGCATCATTGCGCGTGTTGATACCTGTGACGATTTATATGCCGAGGCATTGGGCCAGGCCCCAGAAGTATTGGTTCGTGAGGCCCAAGCGCCCGCAGATATTCCGCGGGATATCGCGGCGGAGTTGGCCACATTGGACAAGCATGAAATCTCAACCAAGTTGACCCGTTCCAATGGGCAATCTTTGATGGTGTTGATGTTGTGCAGCCGCACCGCTGCGGTAAACGAAGACGTAAGCCGTGAAGCCGTGGCAGCAGCGTTGCGCGATCAGCGGCTTGGTTCTTTTGCAAGAAGCTTTCTTGCAGAGCTGCGTTCTGATGCAATCATCATTGAGAAATGAAACAGTTACCGATTGCGTTGACATGCGGTGATCCGGCGGGTGTTGGTCTGGAAATTGCAGAAAAAGCGTGGGCGCTGTTAAAGGATGAAACCGCGTTTTTTTTGATCGCGGACCCGGATCATCTGCCGGGCAGCTGCCCGCATGAGGTGATCTTGTCACCATCAGATGCAGTGGAGGTCATGCCGCGCGCCCTGCCCGTTCTGCCGCACCCGTTTGAGGCAGCAGTAATTGCGGGCACGTTAAACCCCGATAATGCCGAGAGCGTGGTTGATGTTATCGCGCGCGGTGTTGATCTGGTGCTAAGTGGTGAGGCGGCAGCGCTGACGACCTGTCCGATCAACAAAAAGGCCCTAAAGGACGGCGCGGATTTTGCATGGCCCGGACACACAGAATTCCTTGCCTATTTGGGCGGTGTTGAGGATGTCGTCATGATGTTGGCAAGTGACGCGCTGCGAGTGGTGCCAGCAACGATTCACATTCCCCTAAAGGATGTGCCCACGGCATTGACGGCAGATCGCTTGCGCCAAACCATCCGCATCACCCACAAGGGCTTGCAGGATCAGTTTGGCATTGCCTCCCCCCGAATTGCGGTAGCGGGATTGAACCCACATGCGGGCGAAGGCGGCGCGATGGGGTTTGAGGATGCTGAGCTGATTGCGCCTGTATTGGCTGAATTGCGCGAAGAGGGCTTTGATTTGGTCGGGCCTCTGCCTGCGGACACGATGTTTCATGCCCGTGCGCGCGCGAAATATGATGCGGCGGTTTGCATGTATCACGACCAAGCCTTGATCCCGATAAAGACGTTGGATTTTGATCGCGGTGTGAATGTCACACTGGGATTGCCGTTCATTCGCACCTCTCCAGATCATGGAACAGCACTTGATATTGCGGGTCAGGGCATTGCGAGCCCGACGAGCCTTGTGGAAGCATTGAAAATGGCCGCGCGCATGGCCGCAGCAAAGAATGAGGCATCCCACCATGGCCGCGATTGATGGACTTCCGCCGCTGGGACAGGTGATCGCAGATCACGAGTTATCTGCGAAGAAATCACTTGGGCAGAACTTCCTGTTGGATCTAAATCTGACTGCCAAGATTGCACGTCAGGCTGGTGACCTTAGCCAAGCGGATGTATTGGAGATTGGTCCCGGGCCTGGTGGTTTGACGCGCGGGTTGCTGGCCGAAGGGGCGCGCAAGGTGCTGGCGATCGAGAAAGATCCACGTTGCATGCCCGCGCTTGAGGAAATCTCTGCGGCCTATCCGGGGCAGTTACAGCTGATAAACGGTGATGCGTTAGATGTTGATCCCTTGGCATATTTGACACCCCCGATACATATCGCGGCCAACCTGCCCTATAACGTGGGTACGGAGTTATTGGTGCGTTGGTTAACGCCAAAGCAATGGCCGCCGTTTTGGCAAAGCCTCACCCTGATGTTTCAGCGCGAAGTGGCGGAGCGAATTGTGGCGCAACCAGGCTCCAAAGCGTTTGGTCGTCTTGCGTTGTTGTCCCAATGGCGTGCCGATGCCCGAATTGTGATGCATTTACCGCCCGAAGCATTCACCCCGCCGCCAAAGGTCAACAGTGCCGTTGTACATCTGAAAGCCCTGCCGGAACCGCGGTTTGAGGCGGATGCTGCGGTGTTGTCACGGGTGGTTGCCGCGGCGTTTAATCAACGACGCAAGATGCTGCGTTCCTCGTTAAAGGCAGTTGCGCCGGATATTGAGGATCGCCTGATAGCGGCAGGTATCAAACCCACAGAACGCGCCGAACAGGTATCGCTTGAGGCGTTTTGCGCGTTGGCCCGTGAGGTGGCAAAGGCGTGATCTAAAGCGTCTCGCCTTTAACTTGAAGCATATGAAAAACCAATGTCCCGAGAGCGCCGGAGGCGCGGCAGGGTATTGGTGTTTCAAATTCAAGGCGAGGCGCTCTAGCATTCGTTGGATAGAAAATTGCACGTCTGACAAACGAAAACCCCGGCCTAAAAAGACCGGGGTTTGTTTTATTCAAAAGCTCGCTTTTGACGGTAACCGGGCTTATTCGGCGGCCTTGGGGCTATCGCTATCCGGGGTTGGTGCCGTATTTTCTGCGGGCGCTGGTGCTGCTGGTGCGGCCTGATCAACGTGGTCAACCTTTGGCTTGGCAGGTTTGCGGCGCGGTTTACGGGCTGGTTTGGGTTTTGGCGCGGGGGCCTCTTGGGTTTCAGGTGTTTCCACCAGACCGCTATCGCCGCTTTGGCCCAAATCGCTCACGTCGATCACATCAGGCTGTGGAGCCTCTGCTGGATCAGGCATTGGTTCGGACATCGCGGGTTGATGATTTTGAGCATGCGGATTGTGTTGAGGCTGCTGATTGTTCTGAACGGGGGCGGTTGGTGCTGGAGCCTGCTGCGCCTCGCGTTCCTGACGTTCAGTACGCTCACGGTCACGTTCGGCCTGACGTTCGCGGTTCTGGCGCTCTTGCTCTTCGCGACGAGTATCTTGTTCGCGTTGTGCCTCACCAAGCAAACGCATGTAATGCTCTGCGTGCTGCTGAAAATTTTCCGTGGCCACACGGTCGCCAGACAGTTGCGCATCGCTTGCCAACTGATTGTATTTATCAATAATCTGCTGCGGCGTGCCACGCACTTTGCCCTCAGGGCCCGAGCTATCGAAAACGCGATTCATCGTGTTCCCGGAGGGACGATTATTGTTATTATTGCGGTTAGACTTGTTCCGCGAACGTGATTTGGAAGATCTCATATTGTAGCTGCCAGCCTTATGCTTAAAACTGTGCGATCCGTTTCACGCCTCTTGCGCTTCTTATGTTCCGGATAACGACATTTTTGGCTTGATGTCCGACGGGACCGCCTGAAACAGGCATCCACCGACCGGATGCACATTGAATAATCTGCCTGACGTGCACTGACAAGGGAAAATACCGGTTTTTATCAATATTTTGCACTAAATACCCTGCTATTGTGGGTTTTCGGCAATCTATGGCCACTCATATCGGCGGTTTCTTGACCATTGCAGTGTGTTTACTGCCTAATGCGTTTCCACATGTACCTGAGACGGGTTTTGCTGGAAACGGCGTGAAGTCGGGGCATTTAGAGAAAACATGCGAGTCAGGTTTATCTGTAAACGCATATGCAGCGCTTGCGGTGATCTGTTTGGAAAATTTCGCCTAAGTTAGCCCGGTTGATAGGCGCTGATAACGCGGTCGCGCCCATCTAAATCCTGAAGGATACTTATATCAATTAGCCCCGCCTGCGCAAAAATCTCGGCGACGGCATCGCCCTGTTTCCACCCGATCTCTGTGAGGAGCCTGCCCTTGGGAAGCAGGTGGTCGCGCGCGCCTTTGGCCAGAATGCCGTAAGGGCCAAGCCCATCCGCCCCCGGTGTCAGAGCCAGATGCGGATCATAGCGCGCCACGTCCGGGGCAAGCTCTGTCATCTCTTGTTCTGAGATATAAGGTGGGTTGGAAAGGATCAGATCAAACTGCCCTGTGATCTGCGCAAACCAATCGGATTCAACGCATGTTATACGCGTGCCTACCTCGAGAGTTTCAGCATTAAGGTGCGTCATTGCCAAACACGCCGCGCTGATATCACTGGCGACGCCCTGCGCGGCAGGCCATTCGGCCAAAAGCGTAATCGCGATAATGCCGCTGCCTGTGCCCAAATCAATCAGACGGTTGGGCGTAGGTCCCTGTAGAGCGGCGGCAATCAGGGTTTCTGTATCGCCGCGCGGGTCCAGCACATCGGGGGAAATCGCGAAATCCCGCCCCCAGAACTGTCGCGTTCCCAGAATGCGCGAAACCGGCTCATTTGCGGCGCGGCGCGCCAGCATTTTGTGGAACTGTGCGAGTTGATCGGCAGAAATTGGCAGGTCAGGTTCAAGCGACATGCGAGAGGCGTGCATCCCCACAACATGCGCCAGCAAAAGACGCGCGTCACGCTCTGGTCCGTCAATCGCGG